>NZ_CP011058.1:2287500-2370000 GCF_000961095.1 Paenibacillus beijingensis
TTACCAAGTCCAGTCAAACTCCGAATGCCATAGACGTAAGACCGGGAGTCAGACGGTGAGTGCTAAGATCCATCGTCAAGAGGGAAACAGCCCAGATCATCAGCTAAGGTCCCCAAGTGTGTGTTAAGTGGGAAAGGATGTGGAGTTGCCCAGACAACCAGGATGTTGGCTTAGAAGCAGCCACCATTGAAAGAGTGCGTAATAGCTCACTGGTCGAGTGACTCTGCGCCGAAAATGTAACGGGGCTAAACACACCACCGAAGCTATGGCATGTACCTTTTAGGTACTTGGGTAGGGGAGCGTTGAATGCGGGTTGAAGTCAGACCGGAAGGACTGGTGGACTGCATTCAAGTGAGAATGCCGGTATGAGTAACGAAAAGATGGGTGAGAATCCCATCCGCCGAAAGCCTAAGGGTTCCTGAGGAAGGCTCGTCCTCTCAGGGTAAGTCGGGACCTAAGGCGAGGCCGAAAGGCGTAGTCGAAGGACAACAGGTTGATATTCCTGTACCACCGTAATCCGCTATGAGCGATGGGGTGACGCAGAAGGGTAGTGACGCGAGCTGATGGAAGTGCTCGTCCAAGCAGTGAGGCTGGTTGATAGGTAAATCCGTCAACCGTTAAAGCTGGGCTGTGATGGGGAGGGAAAATTACAGTACCGAAGGTCATGTGCTCCGGCTGCCGAGAAAAGCCTCTAGCCAGGAGAAGGTGCCCGTACCGCAAACCGACACAGGTAGGCGAGCAGAGCATGCTAAGGCGCGCGGAGTAACTCTCGTTAAGGAACTCGGCAAAATGACCCCGTAACTTCGGGAGAAGGGGTGCCTCGGTAGGGTGAATAGCCCGAGGGGGCCGCAGTGAAAAGGCCCAAGCGACTGTTTAGCAAAAACACAGGTCTGTGCGAAGCCGTAAGGCGAAGTATACGGGCTGACGCCTGCCCGGTGCTGGAAGGTTAAGGGGAGCGGTTAGGAGCAATCCGAAGCTGTGAACCGAAGCCCCAGTAAACGGCGGCCGTAACTATAACGGTCCTAAGGTAGCGAAATTCCTTGTCAGGTAAATTCTGACCCGCACGAATGGCGTAACGACTTGGGCGCTGTCTCAACGAGAGATCCGGTGAAATTTTAATACCTGTGAAGATGCAGGTTACCCGCGACAAGACGGAAAGACCCCATGGAGCTTTACTGCAGCTTGATATTGGACTTGGGTACGATCTGTACAGGATAGGTGGGAGCCTAGGAAGCCGGAGCGCCAGCTTCGGTGGAGGCGCCGTTGGGATACCACCCTGATCGTACTTGAGTTCTAACCCGCTACCGTGAAACCGGTAGGGGGACCGTGTCAGGCGGGCAGTTTGACTGGGGCGGTCGCCTCCTAAAATGTAACGGAGGCGCCCCAAGGTTCCCTCAGAATGGTTGGAAATCATTCGCAGAGTGCAAAGGCATAAGGGAGCTTGACTGCGAGACCTACAAGTCGAGCAGGGACGAAAGTCGGGCTTAGTGATCCGGTGGTACCGAATGGAAGGGCCATCGCTCAACGGATAAAAGCTACCCTGGGGATAACAGGCTTATCTCCCCCAAGAGTCCACATCGACGGGGAGGTTTGGCACCTCGATGTCGGCTCATCGCATCCTGGGGCTGAAGTAGGTCCCAAGGGTTGGGCTGTTCGCCCATTAAAGCGGTACGCGAGCTGGGTTCAGAACGTCGTGAGACAGTTCGGTCCCTATCTGTCGTGGGCGTAGGAAATTTGAGAGGAGCTGTCCTTAGTACGAGAGGACCGGGATGGACGTACCGCTGGTGTACCAGTTGTTCCGCCAGGAGCACCGCTGGGTAGCCAAGTACGGACGGGATAAGCGCTGAAAGCATCTAAGCGTGAAGCCCCCCTCAAGATGAGATTTCCCAGTATGTAAGACCCCTGGAAGACGACCAGGTTGATAGGTTCGAGGTGGAAGCGCGGCAACGTGTGCAGCTGACGAATACTAATCGGTCGAGGGCTTATCCTAATGGGTTTTCCAAGTGAGGAAAACCGCAAGGCATATGATTCAGCTAAGGAAGCACAAGCAATCTTTCGCATCTAGTTTTCAAGGTGTAAAACCTTAACGTTCCGAAGAGGAACCCGTTTGGTGGCGATGGCGGAAGGGAACCACGCGTACCCATCCCGAACACGACCGTTAAGCCTTCCAGCGCCGATGGTACTTGGACCGCAGGGTCCTGGGAGAGTAGGACGTCGCCAAGCACGAGGAACCCGCTGCATTCGCAGCGGGTTTTTTGTTGTTCGGTTAAGTATATTGTCGTCCCTTTAAGTATTCGCTTTAAACGTTGATGAATTCGGTATATGATCTCAGAACAGAAATCGACATCAAGAAATAGAGTTCGGCAAGTTTCCGGAGAGGGAAAAGAGTTAGCGATGATAGAACGATATTTCCTGCCCGTCCATCTTCACGACCCCGTCTTTTCGCTGTTTTCGGAGACGGTAGGAAACAAACAGCCGGGGCGCCAGATACCAAATATGCCAGACGGATAAGCTGATCAGCAAAGATTCCGAACCCCACGGATAAAATAGAGCTATCATGCAAAATCCGAGCCAAAATGAATGCCGCTGCGTTTTTCGAAACAGTGCATTTTCAATCGGCAAACCGGGTAAATAACCTACAAAAGGAAGTCCGAGCCGCCATCCCCAGCGCCTGCTTCGAACGATTCCGGCTATGCGCAGCAGCGTCAAGCGAACGATCGCAAAGTGCAGGATCGGGACAATGAAAAAACCGGCAACCAGCGAGGCGGCGCCTGCCCAGGAATAGAAGGCCAGCAAAAATGCAGCAATGATTAACGCTGCGGCGTTATAGCTCCATACAAGCTCGCGTCGAATCGAGAGGCGCTGTATGAGCTGATATTGATATATTGTAGCTTCCTGCTGCTCAGAAAGCGGCTGCACCATTGTTTTCCCTCCACAAAAGTACGATACCATGTATTATCGGAAGGAAGGCGCTCAACTTGTAGAAACCGCATTAAATTTTACGGGTCAGGCACCAGCCGGCAAAACCGTTCATAGCTTATATAAAATCCTCTTGCATGGATCTGAAAGATTTTGCGGACGAGAGTGGAATAAAATGATAGAATGTCGGGAATACTAGTGCTAGCTGTATTTTGCGAAAGGCGGTAGAATCAAAAATGGGAGAAAACAGCGTTTGCCGTTGTATCATATGCGAGCAGCAGAAGCCTATTCATGAAGGAATACACATCGTGTCAGAATTTATTTGCGGCAGCTGCGAAGCCGAGATGGTCCGGACCGATGTAAAAGACGATAAATATCCGTTCTACGTTCACCAGCTAAAGCAAATATGGATGCAAAACAATGCATGAACTTTCTTTCGAAATCGATAGAAAGTTCTTTTTTTATTTTCGCCACATCGAGTCGATCTTTCGATACAATAGAAAAATATATTGAAATAAGAAAGGACGGGCCGTATGAATACGTTTGTCGCACCGCTGCTGGAGGCATTGATATTCCATCAATCGCGTAATCCGGTCAGCTTTCATGTGCCTGGCCATAAATACGGTACGATGCTGTCGGACGTGAACATAGGAAAAAGGGTACCGGAAACCGATACACCGGGAGCGACGAGGCTTAAAAGCTGGTTCGAGCAGATCATGAAGCTCGATGTAACCGAGCTTTCCACGACCGACGATCTTCACCATGCGGAAGGTGTCATTAAAGAGGCTCAGCAGCTCGCAGCGAGATGCTTCGGAGCGGAGGAAACGCACTTTTTAACCGGCGGAAGCACAGCGGGAAACATCGCGCTCCTTATGGCCGCTTGCAACCCCGGCGATATCATCATCGTGCAGCGCAATGTACATAAATCGGTGCTGAACGGACTTATGTTGTCCGGAGCGAGAGCGGTATTTATCGGATCGCAATTGGACAAGGAAAGCGGACAATATACGATCCCCGCTCTGGACACCGTACAGGAGGCGCTGCGGCGGTATCCGGAAGCGAAAGCGGTCTTTTTGACCAACCCGAATTATTACGGCATGTCGACCGGTTTGAAAAAGTATGCGGAGGCTGCACACCGCCAAGGTGCATTATTGCTTGTCGATGAAGCGCACGGTGCGCATTACGGCCATCATCCGGAATTGCCCCAGTCGGCCCTTCAGGCCGGAGCGGATGGTGTTGTTCAGTCGACTCACAAAACGTTAAGCGCGATGACGATGGGCGCAATGCTCCATGTGCAGGGACATCGGTTAAATCGTGCCGCGCTTTCCAATGCGCTGTCGATGATTCAAAGCTCCTCACCCTCATATCCTATAATGGCGTCCCTTGATATTGCCCGGGCAATATTGGATGCATTTGGAGAAAAATGGTTTGAAAAAGGGCTGAATGCCGCTTCATTCCTGCGAAATTGGTTGAATCGGAACGATCATCCGTTCATATTATTGGAACAAAGCGGCTCTTCCGCTTTTGATCAATTGGATCCATTGCGGATCGTAATACGCGATATGACCGGAACGCTGAGCGGGTATGAGCTGCTTAAACGTCTGGAAGAGAAAGGCTGCTGGGCTGAAATGGCCGACAACCGGCATGTCGTGCTTCTCATAGGAGCGGCTTGCGGGAACGATGAGGCGGTGCGTTTAACGGACGCCCTCATGGACATCGCTTCTGAATCCGGCTTGCGCATGGTAAAGGAAAACAGCTGCAAATCGACTGCATCGGCATTCGCTTCGACAAGCGCCGTTTTTTCGACGAATGCATTCGCTTCGACTAAAACCGTTATTGAGGCTGACATCACGGAACCGATCGCTTTTGAGCGGCGCAGTTTGACCGAAGCAGAAGTGATGACAGTGGCGGTCGAACACGCGGCAGGATACCGGTCGGCGGAACAAGTGACGCCCTATCCGCCTGGAATTCCGCTCCTTTATGCCGGTGAACCGATCACCGAAGGCAAGGTAAAGGCGCTGCGTATATTGTCGGATAGCGGCGCAAAATGTCAAGGAGCGGCGGATTCCAGCCTCCGGACGATACGGGTAATAAAACGCGAGACGAACAAGTAATCAGATCTTTACCCGCCTGGGCAGCCGCATTTATTTGAAGAAACTCCCCTTTATAAGAGCTCTTTTTTGGCGAAACTGTCAGGTTAGAGCTGTTTTTGTGCTATGATTTAGAGGGAGTTGCTTAGCAGTATGAATAACGGCGGTAAGGAGCGTCCAGCGTTGAATAATGGCATGTTGATTACGATAGAAGGCGGAGAGGGCGCGGGAAAAAGCTCGATCATCCAAGCGCTCGCCGCATATTTGGCCTCCAAAGGCGTGACCGCGGTAACGACGCGGGAGCCCGGGGGCATTCCGATTGCGGAGCAGATCAGAAACGTGATATTGGATCCGGCTCATGTGGGCATGGATGCCCGCACAGAGGCACTGCTCTATGCCGCGGCGCGCAGACAGCATCTTGTCGAAAAAGTGATTCCGGCGCTAAAGGAAGGCCGGTGGGTGCTGTGCGACCGTTTCATCGACAGCAGCCTGGCTTACCAGGGGTATGCCCGGGGACTCGGCATGGAGGAGATTATGGCGATTAATTCGTTCGCGATTGCCGAAACGATGCCGGATCTGACGCTGTATCTCGATGTTTCGCCGCAAACGGGCTTGAAGCGGATTGCCGAGGCAGGTGTCAGAGAAGTGAACCGGCTCGATCTGGAAACGATGACGTTCCATGAGCGGGTCCGCGAAGGATACCGGCAGCTCGTTCGGAAATTTCCGCAGCGAATCGTCCAGGTGGATGCCGAAGGGGCGCCTGAGCACGTATTAAACGAGGCGACCCGCGCTATCGAGCGGCGTTTTGAAGGAATATTTGCAGCGGGTGTCAAAAAGATATAGATACCGACAAATTCCGAAAGACCCATCAACCAGGAGGGATGAACGATGAAACTTGTTGTGGCGATTGTTCAGGATAAAGACAGCAACCGGCTTTCAAATGCGCTAGTCCGGGAAGGATTCCGCGCAACCAAGCTTGCCAGTACGGGCGGCTTTCTGCGGGCCGGAAACACGACGTTTATGATCGGGATCGAGGATGAACGGGTGCACGAGGTGCTGCATTGCATTCGTTCCAACTGCAAAGTCCGCGATCAGCTCGTCACGCCGGTTTCGCCGATGGGCGGAACGACCGAGTCGTATATTCCGTTCCCGGTAGAAGTGCAGGTTGGCGGGGCGGCGGTTTTTGTCGTACCGGTTGAACGTTTTGAACATTTCTAAAGCAATGGGTGTGAGCGGAAGATGAAAATTGATCCCGGCTTCAGGACGATTGGACAGGAGCGGACCCGAAGCGACGGCAGCGGCCGGCCGGCTGCGCCCAAAGCATTTGCCGATGTAATGCATCAGCACGATCAGGAGCGGACGCACGAAGAACTGCAGCAGAAGCTGCAGGATATACAGCTGCAGGGAGAGCGGCTGACCCGGTCGATGACGGTGCGTGAATTGAAGCTGTACCGCCATATGGTCAAGCAGTTTTTGGAGCTGACGGTGCGCAGAGGGATCGGGCTGAAGGAAGTACAGGCGATGGACCGCCGCGGCCGGATCAAACGCCATAAGCTGCTCGATGAAATTGACGAAGCGCTCGTGTCGATGGCCGATGAGCTGCTCGACAGCGAGCACGGACGAATCGAGCTGCTGCAGAGAGTCGGCGACATTAGAGGACTGCTCATTAATCTTTTGTTCTAAAAAAAGGGTGAAGAAGTACGATGAATATCGCAGCAGTGCCGGGACAGACGAAAGCGAAACGAATCCTGCAGTATGTGCTCAAAAGCGGTAAAGTATCGCATGCGTACTTGTTCAGCGGGCCTTCCGGAACGGGTCGAATGGCGCTCGCTCTGGCATTTGCCAAAGCGTTGTTTTGCACCGCAGGCGGCGATGACGCTTGCGGGGAGTGTCTGGAATGCCGCAAATTCGAGCACGGGAACCAGCCCGATCTGCACCGGGTCGCTCCGGATGGCGCTTCCGTCAAGCTGGGGCAAATTCAGGAGCTGCAGCGGGAAATGGCTTTTCGGACGACTTCGCAGCACCGGAAAGTTTACATTATGGAGCATGCGGAGACGATGACGGTGCAGGCGTCGAACAGCCTGCTGAAATTTCTGGAAGAGCCGCTGTCGCCGACGGTTGCCATTTTGCTGACGGACAATCCGCTCGCCGTGCTGCCGACCATCAGGTCCCGCGCTCAAATCATTCCGTTTCTGCCGTTTCCGCCGGAACAAATGCTGCAGGAGCTCGTGAATGAAGGCCAGCCGCATCTTCTTGCGCGCGCTGCCGTTCATTTGGCGTCCGGCATTGACGGCGCCCGCCAGTTAATTCAGCAGAATGGGTTTGCAGAAATGAGAAACGTAGTGATACAATTAGGCAAGGAGGGCTTGACCCGATTCACCGCGGCGATGATTACCGCCCAGCAGCGTCTGTTCAAGACGGAGCTGGGAGAGCAATCGGAGCTGTTCCTGTCATTATTGTTGCTGTGGTTTAAGGATATGATACATTTTCAGGCCGGCAGGCAGGAAAAGATGGTTTTTATAGATCAGAGCGAATGGATTGGCACCCATGCTTTCGCTCACTCGGTCGATTATTGGGTGGAATGTATGGAGCATACGCTTGAAGCCGGCAAACGGATCGCCGCCAATGTGGCGCCGCAGCTGGCCGTTGAGCAATTACTGGTGAATCTACAGGAGGGCTAAGTTCTTGTACAATGTCGTCGGTGTCCGCTTTAAGAAAGCGGGCAAGATCTACTACTTTGATCCGGTCGAGCATCCCGTTGACAAAGATCATTTCGTCATTGTCGAAACGGCACGAGGCATCGAATACGGCAAAGTGGTAGTGGGACAGAAGCAAGTCGGTGAATCGGATGTTGTCCTCCCTCTGAAGAAAGTGATTCGCATTGCCGGCGAGAGCGACGCACAGGTGGTGGAAGAGAATAGAAATGCCGCCCAGAATGCGTTCGGCACTTGCCTGGACAAAATAAAAGCCCATCAGCTAAAAATGAAGCTGGTCGATGTCGAATTTACGTTCGACCGCAACAAAATCATTTTTTACTTCACCGCTGAGGGGCGAGTCGATTTTCGTGAGTTGGTCAAAGACTTGGCCAGCGTATTCCGTACCCGGATCGAGCTGAGACAGATCGGTGTCCGCGACGAGGCGAAGATGCTGGGGGGCATCGGACCTTGCGGACGGATTCTCTGTTGTTCGTCGTGGCTCGGCGATTTCGAGCCGGTGTCGATCAAGATGGCCAAAGACCAAAACTTGTCGCTTAATCCGACGAAGATATCCGGATTGTGCGGGCGGCTGATGTGCTGCCTGAAGTACGAGCATGACAACTACGAGAGCACCCGGGAAGAGATGCCTGCGATCGGCAAGATCGTAATTACGTCTTACGGAGAAGGCAAGGTGACCGGAATTAACGCCTCATCCAAGTCCGTATACGTGCAATTGTTTGAAACGGGCGGCAAGCCGAAAGAGCTTCCGCTTGACGATGTAGTTCTGAAATAGTGAGAACGCAAGCTATGCTTGAAAGCTCTGGGGTGAAAACTTGGAGAAAAAAGACCTTTTCTTGCAGATGAATGAGCTTGAAAACCGGCTTGGCGGCATCCACGGGGAGCTGGGCTTAATGAAGCAGCTTGTGAAGCAGCTGCTGGAAGAGAATAAAAAGCTGTCGATCGAAAATCAGCAGCTGCGCGACGTGCTGAAGCGGGAGACGTCTCCGAAACCGGAGCCGGTCAAATCCGCTTCGGCCGCACGCCGCAGTTCATCTCCGGCAGGAGCTGCTTCGGTGACGGAAAGCGCGGCTGCGGACAGCGGTGCGGTTGGGGAGGGCTATGACAATCTGGCCCGGCTGTACCACGAGGGGTTCCATATTTGCAATGTCTATTATGGGCACCTTCGGACGGAGGGCGATTGTTTGTTCTGCCTTTCTTTTCTGAATAAATAGCTTTCATTTCAAGGACCCTTATAGGGTCTTCTTTTTTGTCATCGTTTACTTAGCTTTCAACGCGAAACCTTTTTGTTCGGCGAATAAGTCGGCAATAGCCGTTTTTGCTTGACGAACGGAATGAAAGGAAGGCAAAATGTCGAATATTGAAAATGAGCTGCTGCCGAGCGAGCGGCTCGATGATCTGCTGACCCACCAATTGCGCATTATCCAGAGCAGGGAAGTGTTCAGCTTCTCGATGGATGCGGTGCTGCTCGCCCGGTTTGCGGGCGTGCCCCGCTACGGCCGGATAGCGGATTTGTGCACGGGCAACGGGGTTATTCCGCTGCTGCTGACGACCCGTACGCAGGCGAAAATCGACGCGGTCGAAATTCAGCCCCGGCTGGCCGATATGGCAAGGCGGAGCGTAAGGCTCAACGGGCTCGAGGAGCGGATTACGATTGTAGAGGGCGACCTGCGTGATTATCCGAAGACGGCCGGTTACGGCGTGTATGATGCCATCACGGTCAATCCTCCTTATATGCAGGGGAACAGCGGCGATACGAACGAAAATCCTTACTATGCGATGGCGAGACACGAAATGCACGGCACATTGGAGCAGATTGTCGAGGCATGCGCAAGGCTCGTCCGTACCGGGGGCAAGGTTGCCATGGTGCACCGCCCCGAGCGGCTCGCGGATATTATCGTATCGATGCGGAAATGGAAGCTGGAGCCGAAACGGCTGCGCTTTGTCCACCCTTATGCCGAAGCGGGGGCGAACATGGTGCTCATTGAAGCGGTGCGGGACGGAAAACCGGCGGTCAAGGTGCTTCCGCCGCTCATCGTGTACAACAAGGACCGCCGCTATGAACGCGAGCTGATGGAAATTTATTATGGACCGGAAACGGGGAATGATTCGTGATGCATGTGCAAAAGAGCTTTGCCGCCGCAGAAACGCAGCGCAGCGGCACGTTATATTTGGTCGGCACGCCGATCGGCAATCTGGAGGATATGACCTTTCGTGCGGTGCGGACGTTAAAGGAAGTTTCGCTGATCGCGGCCGAAGATACCCGCCAGACGCGCAAGCTGCTGACGCACTTTGACATTTCAACCCGGCTAGTCAGTTATCATGAGCATAACAAAGAGCGGAGCGGCAGCGGGCTGCTTTCGCTGCTGGAAGAAGGAAACAGCATCGCCCTTGTGAGCGATGCCGGAATGCCGGCCATTTCCGATCCCGGCAGCGATCTGGTGCGGGACGCGGTCCTGCGCGGAATTGCGGTCGTTCCGGTGCCGGGCGCGAATGCCGCCTTGTCTGCGCTTGTCATTTCCGGCCTGCCGACCGAAAGATTCACGTTTGCCGGGTTTCCGCCACGCGAACGCAAAGAGCTGCTTCAGTGGCTGGCGTCGCTCGAACAGTTGGAAGGCACATTAATCGTCTACGAATCGCCTCATCGAATCGTCAAAACGCTTGGAGCGATGCTGGAGCAATGGGGGGAGCGCAACATCGCGATGATCCGCGAGCTGACGAAGCGTCACGAGGAGGCGGTCCGGGGCGGCATATCCGATTGCTTGACGTGGCTGGAGCAGCATCCTCCGCTTGGCGAATATTGTTTGGTCATCGGGGAAAGAAGCGAGGAGCAAAAAAACGAAGCGATAGGGCCGCCCTGGTGGGAGAAGCTGAGCCTCGAAGAGCACGTCCTTCATTATGAAGCGGAAGCCGGGGACCGCAAGGAAGCGGTCAAACGGGCTGCACAGGACCGCGGCCTGCCGAAGCGGGAGGTTTATAATGAAGTGATGAAGAAGAAAGCGGATTAAGCAGATGAGGGCGGTCATCCGGCCGACAAAAAAAAGACCTTCCTGAGCCGTGATTCAGCGCAGGAAGGCAATAAAGGAGTATAAAAAGGTTAGAATTACCGAATATCGCAAATTAATTATAACCGATCTTTCTTATTTTGTCACAGGGGTAGGCATTTCAGAAAGACAAGTATTGCAAACAATTTTGCCTTTGAAGTAGGCTACGTTTTCGGCGTTGCCGCAGAAAATGCAGGCAGGCTCGTATTTTTTGAGCATGATGCGCTCGCCGTCCACGTAGATTTCGAGAGCGTCCTTCTCGCCGATGCCAAGCGTACGGCGAAGCTCAATCGGAATGACAACACGTCCCAATTCATCAACTTTACGAACAATACCAGTAGACTTCATCATAATCTATCGTTTCCCCTTTCAATAATTGTGTTCGCCATCGTTCGACATGGTTTTACTTTTTATGATTTTTATAATACCAACCATTCCCATAATAGTCAACCTAAAATATTAAAGAAACTAGAGAGAAACACTGGAAATATGTTAAGAAATAAGGTTTTACAGCTCTATCACTCTTGTAAAATGATACTTTACAATTGCTCCATTTGGAAATTATTTTACGACATTAATCGACAAATGTCTTGAGATGATGTCGAAACAGAAGCTAAAATATTCGACAAGAGGTGAGATCGATGCAGCTGGCAGAAGAGAAAGTGTTTAAGGATCCCGTTCATAAGTATATTTACGTCCAGGATCAGATCGTTTGGGACTTAATCAATACGCCGGAATTTCAACGGCTGCGCCGCATCCGGCAGCTTGGAACGTCCTATCTGACTTTTCATGGAGCCGAACACAGCCGGTTCTCGCATTCGCTCGGCGTCTATGAAATTACGCGTAAAATCATCTCGCAGTTTGAGCGGAGCGGATACGCCGATTGGCCCCGGGAAGAAAAACAAGTGACGCTTTGCGCTGCCTTGCTGCATGACCTGGGTCACGGTCCTTTTTCACATTCGATCGAAGAAGTGTTTGATACCCATCATGAAGATTGGAGCTGCGAAATCGTGCTCGGAGATACGGAAGTGAACCGGGTGCTGCGCAGGGTCGATGACCGTTTCCCGGAGCAAGTGGCCGCCGTCATACGCAAGACGTACCCGAAACCGATTGTCGTTAATCTTGTGTCAAGCCAGATGGATGCCGATCGTATGGATTATTTGCTGCGTGATGCGTACTTTACAGGCGTGAATTACGGAACGTTTGACTTGGAGCGGATCTTGCGGGTGCTGCGTCCATATCGGGGACGGATTGTGGTGAAAGAAAGCGGCATGCATGCGGTCGAAGATTATTTGATGTCCCGCTATCAAATGTACTGGCAAGTTTATTTTCATCCTGTAACCCGCAGTTCGGAAATTATATTACGGCACATTTTTCGGCGGGCAAAGGAGTTGTACGGAGCAGGGTATCCATTCCAATGGCTGCCGATGCCGATGAAGCGGATGTTGGAAGGTTCTCTCGATGTAGCGGATTATTTAAAGCTCGATGAAGCGCTTGCACAGACTGTTTTTGCCGCTTGGAAAGAAGAGCGCGACGTTATACTTGCCGATTTATGCAGAAGGTTTCTAAACCGACAGCTGTACAAATATATAACCGTTGACAAAGAAAATGAAACACTCGTGAAGCAGCTTTGTTCGGAATTAACGGAAGCGGGATTAAATCCGGACTATGGACTGGAAATTGATTCTCCTTTCGATCTTCCTTATCATGTGTATCGTCCCGATTCCGGATCGTCGGATGGCGGCGTTAGCGAAAAACCGCCGATTTTGCTCCTTGACGGTGAGGAAAAGGTGACGGAAATTTCGCTTCGTTCCGACATTGTGCGCTCGATTACCGGTTTGCATCGGGGCATGTATCATTTATATTATACGGAGGAGGAACTGCAAAAAATCGCTCCCCGTTTAAACGAAAAAACCCGCAACCGGTTCAGACTATGAATCCGTTTGCAAACCATCGAGAAAATCACTCTTATTATAGAAGAAAGACAAAAGTAAATAAAGTGAAAATATCCAAAAAATGTATTAATTTTTGTCTCTCTCCACTCTAGCAAAAAGGAGTCGTTTTATGATGAATTTAATCGACACGCATACCCATTTGGACAACCCGAAATTCGACAATGACCGTGAAGCGGTAATCGAAAGAGCGCAGGCGGCAGGCGTTACGAAACTGCTGAATGTCGGCTTCAACCGCGAAACGATTCCGACAACGATAGCGCTCGCCGAAAAATATCCGTTTATTTATGCCATCGTCGGCTGGCACCCGGTGGATGCAATCGAGATGAGAGAAGGGGACCTGGAATGGATCGAGGAGCTGACCGCTCACCCGAAAGTGGTTGCAGTCGGGGAAATCGGGCTCGATTACCATTGGGACACGTCCCCCAAAGACGTCCAACAGCGGGTATTCCGCGAACAAATCCGGCTTGCCCGCAAAGTGGGCAAACCGATCGTCATTCATAACCGCGACGCTCATGAGGATGTCGTCCGTATATTGCGGGAAGAAAAAGCGGAGGAAGTCGGAGGCGTGATGCACTGCTTCTCCGGCAGCTGGGAGACTGCGCGCAAATGCCTTGATATGAACTTCTATATTTCGTTCGGCGGACCGGTCACGTTCAAAAATGCGAGAGTGCCGAAAGAGGTGCTGGCCAAGGTGCCGCTTGACCGTCTGTTGATCGAAACGGACTCCCCGTATCTTGCTCCCGATCCGTATCGCGGGAAACGAAATGAGTCTGCATATGTCACCCTCGTGGCGCAGGCTGCAGCGGAAATAACAGGAAAAAGTAAGGAAGAAATTACAATTTTAACTACTGAAAATGCTACAAATTGTTTCCGCTTGAAATGAAAACCGGTGAAATTCGAAGAGAAAATTACCTTTAAGTCGTTAAAACTGATTTTCCTTGCGAAAACTGCTCTGAAATTCCGCATTTTTCTTTAAATTTGCCTTAAATCGTCTTTAATCTGTTCTTTACAATGGGTGCATGAAGAATGTATGATTCATTTCAGAGCTTTGAATATTGTATTGGATTTCCAATTTCGCTTAATCTCCCGGCAGGGAGAGCGGGGGAACCAAACGATGGTTCGCACTTGATTGTTTGCATCGTACATAGAGATGCGAAAGGCAAGGGCCGTGTCGGTAAATTCCTTGGGGTGAATTGCAAGTGTTGCCACGAGCAGGGCAATGACTTGCATAGGGCAGCTCTCTTAGCCCGAACCCGGCAGCTAACCTCGCAAGCGCATAAAAGAGAGATCAACCTCGTGCATCCACTTTCCTAGTTTTGGCGTGACTAACCCGGGAAGCCACGAAACAGATCCTCTGTCGACGGCTTCTTTTTGTTTGAATATTGGCTAAACCGTCGACATAGGGTTAACGTAGGAGGTGGGAGAGGTTGATAAATGGAGCGTGTTTGCTCACACGCCAATAACCCAATAGTTACCGTCCTAATTAATCATGCGTAACACTAGGCGGCGGGACTATGAAGGAGGACCGAAGAAGTGGGCGCAATTCCGTTAAAGGACACCCATGTAAAGCGATCATCCAGCATGTCTTTCGCAAGGCGATGGAAGCATGAAAACCTGCGTTTGATTTTACTTAGTGGAATCATCTCAATCGCGATGATATTCATGTTATTGGTGTTGTTGTACGGATCGTCTGAGAAGCACGTATCCGTCGTGTTGAATGGACAAGAAACCGTTGTGAGCACGAAGCAAGGAGTCCTGCAACGCCTACTGGATGAACAAGCTATTACGGTCGGACCGCACGATAAAGTTTCCGTTCCTTTGGACTCGAAGATCAGCGATGGAGACAAGATCATTATCGAGCTGGCGATTCCGATTACCGTAAAGGCTGATGGCAAGACATCAACAGTATATACGACAGAGAAAACCGTGGAGTCAGCGATCGGGGAGTTAAATATTACACTTCGCGATCTCGACAAAATTACGCCTTCGCTCGGAACTGTACTGAAACCGAATACAACGGTGAAAGTGGTGCGGGTCGACAAGAAGATTTCGCACACTGAGCATGAAATTCCGTTTAAAGTTGTGAAGACAACAGATGCAACGATGGAAAAGGGTAAATCGAAGATGATAACGGCCGGAAAGAACGGTCATATCGTCAAAAGTTTTGAGCATATTTTTGAAGACGGGGTTCTCGTTTCCACAACCCTGGTCACCAAAGTCGTTGAAAAATCGGTCGTCAACAAAGTTGTGGCGGTCGGTACGAAGAAAAAGCCTCAAGTATCGGTTCTAAGCGCATCCCCGGAATTTGGCTCCATTACAGCTAAAGGGTTCAAAGCACGCAAAACGCTGAACAATGTGACGTTAACCGCCTATACGGCAGGAGTGGCGTCCACAGGAAAAAGCGCAAGCCATCCCCAATACGGCATTACCGCCTCCGGCGCCAAAGTCAAGGAAGGAAGGACGATCGCGGTTGATCCCGACGTTATTCCGCTCGGCTGGTGGGTTTACATTGAAGGCATCGGCTTCCGGCGCGCCGAAGATACCGGCAGCGCGATCAACGGCAATAAAATCGACGTCTATTACGAGAGCGAATCGTACGCGAACAAGTTCGGAAAAAAACGCGGGTATACCGTCTACGTGCTTGGACCGACGAAACCGAGTTCAAGCTAGCCATTTTGCCGTCTTTGAAGCGTCCTTAGAATGATCTCGTGATTTATTCATATCGTATTTCGGAATGGAATATGCCAATATAAGAAGAGGCGAAGCCTCTTCTTTTTGCGTGTACAGCGATAACAAGGGAGTGGAATTAACCGTCATGATTAAGGAAGTCATCGTGGTCGAAGGGAAGGACGATACGGCCGCCATCAAACGGGCGGTTGAAGCCGATACGATCGAGACGAACGGTTCGGCCGTCGGCGAAGAAGTGCTGAAGAGGATCGCACTGGCGAAGGAAAGACGGGGCATCATAATATTCACGGACCCCGATCATGCCGGCGAGCGCATCCGCAAAATCGTCTCCCAGCGCGTTCCGGGCTGCAAGCATGCGTTTCTTCCGCAGGAAGAGGCGCTTTATAAAGGGGATATCGGGGTGGAAAACGCTTCGCCGGAGGCGATCCGCAGAGCCCTCCGCAGCGTGCGCACGGAAGCCGAAGGAGGAGCCGGCGAAATCAGCTGGGACGATCTCGTGAAGGCGGGGCTGATCGTCCATCCCGACGCGGCCCGCAGAAGGCTGCTGATGGGCAATTTGCTCGGAATCGGCTACGCCAACGGCAAGCAATTTTTTAAACGGTGCACCAGCTTTCGGATTACAAAAAGCGAATTCGCGGCGGCGCTGCTGACAATGGAGGAGGAAAGAAGTCGTGAGTGAGCAGGATACAAGCGGGGGCGGACGCCATTCCAAACCGGCCGAGGTGGCGACGCCGAAGCGGACACAGGACATTATTAAGCGGCACGGCTTTTCGTTCAAAAAAAGCCTGGGCCAAAACTTTTTGATCGACAGCAATATTTTGCGCAAAATCGTCGCGGCAGCAGGCCTGGACAAAAGCAAGGGAGCCCTTGAAATCGGGCCCGGTATCGGCGCGCTGACCCAGCATTTGGCCGAGGAGGCTGCCGTCGTGACGGCGGTGGAGATCGACGAGAGGCTGATCCCGATTCTGGGCGAAGTGCTGTCGGATTATGACAACGTAGAGATCGTGCACGGCGATGTGCTGGGGCTTGATCTGCACGAGCTGTTCCGCAGGCGGTATGCGGACGTCACCGGGGTAAGCGTCGTCGCGAACCTGCCTTATTACGTGACGACGCCGATTCTGATGAAGCTGCTGGAGGACAAGCTACCGCTCGAGCATATCGTGGTGATGATCCAGAAGGAAGTGGCGGAGCGCATGGCGGCGTCGCCGGGAAGCAAAGCTTACGGCAGCCTCAGCGTCGCCGTCCAGTATTATTGCGAACCGGAGCTGGTCTGCATCGTGCCGCATACGGTGTTCATCCCCCAGCCGAACGTCGATTCGGCCGTCATCAAGCTCAGCCTGCGCAAGGTGCCGGCGGTTCAGACGCCGGACGAAGCGTTCTTCTTCCGTACCGTTCAAGCCAGCTTCGCACAGCGCCGCAAGACGCTGTGGAACAATTTGCAGTCCTGGATCGGCAAGGACAAGCGCGAGCTGCTTGAGCGTGCGATGACGCAGTCCGGCATCGACCCCATACGCCGGGGGGAAACGCTGTCGCTGGACGAATTTGCGAAGCTCAGCTTCGCGCTGTACGAAGCGGGAATAAGATAAGCGAGTCACCAAACCCTCCTTACGCCCATAGGATAGCTCTTAGAGGTGATTTGCCCATGAAGCAGGGAGATTTGGTCATCCGCAGCTCATACGGCGGGGACGTTGTTTTTCGAATCGAGTCGTTATTCGCCAATTCCGCTGTCATTAAAGGGATCGACTACCGTTTGCTTGCGGATGCTCCGGTTGCCGATTTGTCGATTGTGGACGATCCGGATCAGACGGCTGCGTCGCGGCAGGTGCGGTTGAAAGTATACGAGACGACGAAGCGGATGCGCGAGGGCATGGCACAGCAGTCTTTGGAAGCCGATTTTAACCGCCGTGACAGCTCGCCGGACGCTTCCAGCTCGTCTTATTTTGAAATACCCGGTAAAGTGCTTCATCTGGACGGGGACCCGAATTATATGCGAAAAAGTATGGAGCTGTATACGCAGCTGCGCGTCCCCGCTCACGGCATCTACGCTCACGAGTCGCAGATGGCCGATCTGCTGTACCGCATGCTCCCTCAAGTCAAACCGGACATCGTCGTCATCACCGGCCATGACGGACTGCTGAAGCACCGGCGCAGCACCGAGCTGTACAGCTTGAGCAGCTACAAAAACTCTCAGCATTTCGTCAACGCCGTCGGCGTCGCCCGCGAGTATGAGAAAAACAAGGATGGCCTCATTGTCGTTGCGGGGGCGTGCCAGTCGCATTATGAGGCACTGCTGCAGTCGGGCTCGAATTTTGCCAGCTCCCCGGGGCGAATCCTGATCCATGCGCTCGACCCGGTCTATATCGCGATCAAAGCGAGCTATACGTCGATCCGCGAGCCGGTTCAGCTCGGCGACGTCATCCAAGGCACGATCAGCGGCATTGACGGCATCGGCGGCATCGAGACGCTTGGCCGCTACCGGATCGGTCTTCCGAAGCCGAAAATGTCTGCGGTCTCAGAGACCCAATCCTTTTCTGCCGCTGGGCCTCAGCCGTCAGGTCCTTCTATGGTCAATCCGGCCGTGCCGCCGCAAGCGGTGCCCGTGCAAGCGCCTTATCCGCCGTATGCGCCGAAGCCAAACAGTTATTATGTGTAAGACGCAGTAAATTATACCGGATAGACCCAAAAAAAGCTGACAATACCGTTGACAAAATCTTTAGACTGCTGATATAATATTTTGCTTAATTTGACAACCACCCTTTTCTTAGGTATAATGGACAAGGAAAGAGGTGGTAGTGGACAATGGCAAAAAATGCGCTGTTGGAAATCAAACGCAGTTTGGAAGCCCACGTAGGTGCCAAAATTCGTCTTCGAGCAAACGGTGGCCGTCGTAAGACCATCGAACGTACCGGCGTTCTGGAAGAAATCTACCCATCTGTTTTCATCGTCAAGCTGGATCAGGAGCAGCATGCGTTCAAGCGCGTCTCATACAGCTACGCGGACATTTTGACCGAATCGGTTGAAGTCACGGTATGCAACGACGACGGTCAGGTACGCATTAACTATATCCAGTAAAAATAAATAAGTCTCCATTGGGGAAAGATAAGTACGGATCCAAACAATCCGTACTTTTTTTTGTATTAAGGAGGGACGGCGAATGAGCCGCAGACGTCGCAGCGTGATGTCCGAACAATTGAAGAATGAGCTCGCGAAAGATCTCGGATTTTACCATACCGTCCAGCAGGAAGGCTGGGGCGGGATTCGCGCCAAAGACGCCGGCAATATGGTGAAGCGCGCCATTCAGCTGGCGGAACAATCGGCGGCCAAGAATCAGCGGTAAAGGCCGGGCGGTTTTTCCGTGTAACGGAGTTAATGTGCAGCCGGGAGAGCGGCGTTTTCTCAGACAGAGAAGAACCGCTCTTTCCGGCTGTCTTCGCTTTTCTGCCACCTGTTTGCTATAATGGATGCAGCTAAATCTACGAACGGGTGAACGATGTGAAAATATACGAAAAAGCGCCTGCCAAAATTAATCTATTGCTGGATGTGTTGCGCAAGCGGCAGGATGGATACCACGAAGTCGAAATGATTATGACGATGGTAGATTTGGCCGATCGTCTGGAGATGGAGGAGCTGGGCCGCGACGCCATTATCATTTCCAGTCAGGCCGGCTATATTCCGCTCGATGAGAAAAACCTCGCCTTTCAAGCCGCACGGCTGATCAAGGAGCGTTATGACGTCCGCAAGGGCGTTTATATCCACCTCGACAAGAAAATTCCCGTCGCCGCCGGCCTTGCAGGCGGAAGCAGCGATGCCGCCGCGGCGCTGCGCGGTCTTAACCGGCTCTGGAAGCTGAATATTCCGACCAGTGAGCTGTGCCGTCTCGGCGCCGAGCTTGGCTCCGACGTGCCGTTCTGCGTGACGGGGGGAACGGCGCTGGCAACCGGCAGGGGCGAAGTGCTGCAGCATATCGATAATCCCCCGCAATGCTGGGTCGTGCTGGCCAAGCCTCCGATCAACGTTTCCACCGCGGATGTATACGGGCGCTTCCGGGCCGATGAGGTGCGGCGGCATCCTTCGCTGAGCGGCATGATGAATGCGATTAAACAAGGATCGCTGCACGGGGTATGCAGCGAGCTCGGCAATGTGCTCGAGGATGTGACGCTTTCACTCTACCCGCAGGTGATGCAGCTGAAAGAAAGCATGCAGCGGCTCGGTGCCGACGGCGTGCTGATGTCGGGAAGCGGGCCGACCGTATTCGGGCTTGTATCCAAGGAAGCGAAGCTGGCCCGTATTTACAACGGACTGCGCGGTTTTTGCAAAGAAGTGTATGTGGTAAGAATGCTGACATAAATAAGCGGTTTTTCTTGATTAAATCCGTATAAAGATGTTATATTGACATTATATTATTCGGATTTAGGGCGGAGGGAACAAACCGTGAAGAAGCTAAAGCGCAGCGCAAGATTGGTTGAGATGACTCAATACCTGTTAAACCGCCCCCATACGTTAATTTCGCTTACAGCGTTCGCCGATCGTTATCAATCCGCCAAATCGTCGATCAGCGAGGATTTGGCGATTATTAAAGAGGTTTTCGAAGAAGAAGGCATCGGTGAACTGCACACGCTCGCCGGAGCGGCCGGCGGGGTTAAATATATACCGAAGATGACGACCACAGCGGCGGTCTCGATTATGCACAACATCTTTCGCCAGCTGGAACAGCCGGAGCGCGTCCTGCCGGGCGGCTATCTGTATATGACGGATATGCTCGGACAGCCGGAGCTGCTGCACGATGTCGGGCGCATCTTTGCCACCGCTTTCGCCGACCGCAGCATCGATGTCATTATGACCGTCGAAACGAAAGGCATTCCGCTTGCCTACGCGACCGCGACCTGCCTGAATCTGCCGGTTGTCATCGTGCGCCGGGACAACAAGGTGACCGAAGGGTCGGCGGTGAGCATCAACTATGTTTCCGGCTCCAATAAACGGATCCAGACGATGTCGCTGGCCCGCCGCGCGCTGAAGGAACGTTCCCGCGTCCTTATTATCGACGACTTCATGAAAGCGGGCGGTACCGTGCAGGGGATGATGGATTTGCTCTACGAGTTTAATGCCACGGTTGCCGGGGTCGGCGTGTTTGTGGAATCCGGAGAAGTCGGCAGCGAGGACCGGCTGCTGGAAGATTATATTTCGCTGGCGAAGCTGACCGCCGTCGATATGAAGACGAAACAAACGACGGTTGTGCTCGGCAATTATTTTGACGATAAAGTGTAAAGAAGAGGCACGAATGCATTCGCTTTTGTAGACGGATTTTTACCTTATCTAGCCGATAAGTTGAAAAATCCGTCTACAGGTGCGAACGAAACGGACATGCCGTATATTACGCCAACGCTTTATTATTTTTTTTCCAATTCTACCAAAGAGAGGAACGTTAAAAATGAAATTGCAACCCATTGAAGCGAAACAGGCTCCGGCCGCGATCGGACCGTATTCACACGCGATCAAGATGGGCGGTTTGCTGTTCACGTCGGGACAAATTCCGCTGCTGCCTAGCGGAGAGCTGGTAGAGGGCGGCATTGAGGAACAGACGCGTCAAGTGTTCCGCAATTTGGAAGCTGTTCTGCAGGCGGGGGGAGCTTCGCTGTCCAGCGTCGTGAAAGCGACCGTGTTTATGAAAGATATGAACCAGTTCGCAGCGGTCAATGCGATTTACGGCGAATACTTCGGCGATCATAAGCCGGCCCGTTCGGCAGTGGAAGTGGCGCGTCTGCCGAAAGACGTTCTTGTCGAAATCGAAGTCATTGCCACGACCGATGTCGAATAGCGGCGGGACATCCATTTTTCCAAAAATTTTTTCCTCCTAAAGCATTAAATTACCAGATTTAAGAAGGATTTTGCATAAATTTGTGGAAGTATACACCAAGTCTTCTTAAGGCAAAGGTGGTGAACACAAGTGCAAATTACCGATGTCAGACTCCGCCGCGTAAATTCGGAGGGACGCATGAAGGCCATCGCTTCCATTACCATTGACAATGAATTTGTTGTTCATGACATCCGCGTGATCGACGGAAACAATGGGATGTTTGTTGCGATGCCGAGCAAGCGTACGCCGGATGGAGAATTCCGGGATATCGCCCATCCAATTTCTTCTACGACCCGGGAGAAAATCCAGGCAGCCGTTCTTGCAGAGTACGAACGTGCGGCAACCGATGATGCGGTTGCGATTGAAGAAGGCGCCTAAATTGTTCCAACATATTCAGCAAAGTAAGAATACTTAGTGGGGAGAGCTAAAGCGCTCTCTCTTTTCTTTTGTTCTGGAATGGGATATATTTTGTATCAAGCAAACAATCTGGGAGGGACTTCAACGTTGAACGTTATGGCGGTTGTGCTTGCGGCCGGACAAGGCAAGCGGATGAAATCGAAACTGTACAAGGTGCTGCACCCGGTTTGCGGCAAGCCGATGGTCGGTCATGTGCTTGAAGCGGTAAAGGGAGCGTCCTGCAAACGGACGGTCGTCGTCGTCGGACACGGAGCGGAAGCGGTGCAAAGCTACCTCGGGGATGCGGCGGAATACGCGCTGCAGGAACAGCAGCTCGGTACGGGCCACGCGGTGCGCCAGACCGAATCGCTGCTGGGCGGCGAGGAAGGCACAACGATCGTCATTTGCGGCGATACGCCGCTTGTAACGGCGGAGACGATTCGCGCGATGCTGGAGCTGCATCAGACGAGCGGCGCGGCGGCAACCGTGCTGACGGCGGCGTTAGACGACCCGACGGGTTACGGACGCGTCATTCGCGGGGATAGCGGCGTGGAGCGCATCGTCGAGCAGAAGGACTGTACGCTGGAGGAAGCGGCGGTTAACGAAATCAATACGGGGACGTACTGCTTCGATAACCGCAAGCTGTTCGCGGCGCTGGGCGAAGTGACGAGCAACAACGCGCAGGGCGAATTTTATTTGACCGATGTGATCGGCATCTTCCGCCGGGCGGGCGAAGGAGTGGAAGGGCTCTGCCTGTCCGACAACGCTGAAGCGATCGGCGTCAACGACCGCATTGCGCTGTCCGAGGCGGAGCGGCTGATGCGGGAGCGTATCGTCAGAAAGCATCAGGTGAACGGCGTAACCGTTATCGATCCGGCATCCACTTACATCGAAGCGGGCGTTAAGATCGGAGCGGATACGGTCGTATACCCCGGAACGGTGCTGCGCGGGGAGACGGTCATCGGCGAAGACTGCATCATCGGACCGCAGGCCGACATTGAGCGATCGGTCATCGGAAGCGGCGTGAGCGTCCGTTATTCCGTCATCAACGAATCGGTCGTGGGCGATGAAAGCGCGGTAGGTCCGTACGCGAACTTAAGGCCGGGCTCCAAACTGGGTAAAGAAGTGAAAATCGGCGATTTTGTCGAGCTGAAGAACGCGACGCTTGACGACGGAACCAAAGTTTCCCATCTCAGTTATGTGGGCGACGCGGTCGTGGGCAAAGACGTCAATATCGGCTGCGGTGCCATTACCGTCAATTATGACGGCTTCAATAAATCGAAAACGGTCATCGGCGACGGCGCTTTTGTAGGCAGCAACGTCAATCTGATCGCGCCGGTGACGATTGGCGACGGCGCCTACGTCGTTGCCGGCTCCACGATCACGAGCGACGTGCCGGGAGGCGATCTGGCCATCGCCCGCGAACGCCAGGTAAACAAGCCGGGCTACGCGGACAAAATCCGCGCGCGCGCCAAGGCGAAGAAAGAGCGGGCGGGCAAGTAGCCCGCCTTTTTTATAGGGATCCGGCTGCAGCAAGGGCATCATTTTCATCCGACTGGAGCCAAGGTCTTCATGTTCGATAAAGCTTGGCGTGTTTAGGAGACGGCTGGAATGGGTAAATTGTTATGGATACTGAATACGGTGATCATTCTCACGGTTGGACACGCTCCTTGAACCGGAGTTTCGTCGTCCATGCGAATGAAAATTCCTTAGGAGGGGATTCACGATGTCGTTATCCATGACAGCCGAGCATCGTCCCGTCGGCACGAAAGGCAGTCTCCATCAGTTAAGAAAGCAGGGAAAGGTGCCTGCAGTCGTCTATGGCAAAAACATTCAAGGTTCGGCGCCGCTTGCGATTGAGGAGAAGGAACTGCTGGCGCTGCTGCGTTCCCATCCCCACGCCGTCATCGACATTGAGGTTCCGGGTTCCGGCAAACAGCCGGTGATGGTGACGGACGTTCAGCGGGATCCGCTGACGCGGCAGGTGCTGCATATCGATCTTCACCAGATCAATATGAACGAAGAAGTGAAGACGCAGGTGCGTTTGGAATTAACCGGCGATTCCGCAGGCGTGCGCGAAGGCGGCGTGTTGTCCCTGCTGCAGCACGATATTGAGATTCAGTGCTTGCCGGCCAACATACCGGAGGCGATCGAAGTGGACGTTTCGGCGCTCGACATCGGCGATATGCTGCACGTGAGCGATTTGAAGCTGCCGGCGAATGTACAAGCCGTCTCTGTTCCGGATCTCGCCGTTGTAAGCGTCATGGCGCCGCAGAAAGATCTTACCGCAGAGGAAGCGGAAGATGCCGCTGTGGAAGAGAAGGAAGCCGACTCCCGCGCCGAAGAGGCGGAGCTGGAAGAAACGAAGTCGCTATAAACACAACGTTCGTGCTAGGTTGCGATCAAACCGAAATACCGGGTTTTGCCATCGCTTAACATACCGTTTACACAGGGCTGTCCCATAGGTTTTCGTGGTGGAATCCATACAGCTACCGATAAGCTTCAAAAACGTAAAAACGAACCGGTCAAAGGCTACCCTTGACCGGTTCGTTTGCGTTTGAGGTCTGCCGCCTCGGATCCTCGTTTGTTGAATTGTTACGAACTCCGTAGACGTTATTTGAAGGAAATGAAGCACTTTAAAATTGTAACGGATCCCAGCGATGCTATTCACTGAAACAGAACGTATTTCGTCTGTTTATCTGTGCAATAGCGAATCTGGTGAGGCTGTCGATTAATTGTGGTCAGTATTAATGTGAACGGACACATGCAGAGAATGTATATGATTTTTCGGATACATATACAGAATCAGGGCTCAAATCACATTTTGTATATGAATTTTCGGATAGAATCGACTGATTCGGTGTGTGTGCCGCTCATTATGTATGATTTTTCGCATACATTTTGTGGTCTCCCGCAGATTTCCGAAGTTATGAACAGATAATCGACAGGCTCCTGGTGTCCGTTACTTTTGAGATATGGACATTTTAAGGCAAATAAGAGCAATGAGGTTCGCTATGGATCGCCCACCGGGTGGAGGAGGATATAACGACAAAAAAGCGTGCCTGCTCAGGGCACGCTTTTTTGTTCAACTATAGACACAGGTTGTTTCACGCTTATGCAAGCTTATTATTTCGCTATAAAACGAAATTTCCGATGAAAGAGCCGTTTTCGACTGATGCGTCTACACGTACATTGTGCCGGATTAATATCCGGGCCGCGAAATAAACGTAAACAGGCTGCGGTTGTACAATATGTTGTTGATGCGCACAAATTTTGCCGTGAAATTTTCGATAAAGCCGATATCGCTGTGCTGCTTGCCGCAATAAATCTGGACGGGTACCCGATATTCGATATGATCCTTGAAATGTCCATCCTCATAAATCGTCTGACCGTTCAAGTACATCGCTTTTTCCCCTTCTTTATGATAAATTTGTCCATACAAACGTTTCGTATACTTAGATGACAATCAGGGGGGCGCAATCGTTGCACCCGCTTAAAAAATTTTTTTGGAAAAAAGGGAGAGGGCGTTCAAGCATGAAATGGATTGTAGGGCTCGGCAATCCCGGAGCCGCTTACGAAGATACGCGTCACAATATCGGATTCAAAGTGATCGACGCGCTGGCCGAGCGCTGGAACATAAAAGTGAAAGACAGCAAATGCCGGGGGCTGCTGGGCGAAGGCAACGTGCGGGGAACGAAGGTGGTGCTGCTCAAGCCGATGACCTATATGAACTTGTCCGGAGAGTCGGTACGCGCGCTGATGGACTATTTCAAGTCGCCGCTGGAAGACGGCCTTATTATTTATGACGACATGGATACGGCAACGGGATCGATCCGTTTGCGCTATCAGGGCGGACCGGGGGGCCATAACGGCATCAAATCGATTATCCAGCATACCGGAACGCAGCAGTTCAACCGGATCCGGATGGGCGTCTCCCGCCCGCAGCATCCAGGCGTCAACATCGCCGATTACGTGCTGTCCAATTTTCCGAAGAGCGAGCGCGAGGCGGTCGGCTCGATGATCGACGCCGCTTGCGAAGCGTCGGAGTTTTCACTGGCCAACACGTTTGAGCATACGATGGGGAAGTTTAATAAATAGGCTTAGCGGCTTGCAGCGCCATTTTTCTTTATTCGCCTTCTAAATCTCCGCCAACCTGGACATACTGAAGCGTATAACGACTGTCCAGGAGGCATAAAATGGCTGTACATTACATTTGCCGGCATTGCAAATCGAATCTCGGTTCCATCGGCAGCGACGTTCGGGTTACGGAGCATCAGCTTGGCTTCGATTTCTTGACCCCCGAGGAACGCAGCGATATAATAGCGTATGACCTGAGCGGAGACGTGCGGGTGAATGTAGTATGCGAGTACTGCAGCGAAGCGCTGGAGAACAACCCCGAACTGCTGCTGGTATCGAGTCCGCTGCAGTAAGCGGCCTCTCCCGGCCTCATGCGGTTTATGGTTAAGAGCCTTGGCAACACAAGCTGAGGCTTCTTTGCGTGTTTAAGACGACGTCGTTTCCGAACAAGGGGGGCCGTTCCCGGCCTGTGGCAGACCGCCGGGGCATGGACGCGGAAGGGAAGGAACGGGCGTCAAAGCGAGTGTTTCATGGGAATAGAAAAGAGGTGCCGCAGACGTTGAAAGCGTTACTAGAGGCTTTTGCCGCGGATTCGGATTTTCAGTCGGTCGTTACCGGTATCCGCAACGGAATGAAAGAGCAGTTAATATCGGGTCTTGCGGGCTCTTCCCGCCAAGTGATGATGGCTGCGGTAAGAGGGCAGCTGGAGCGGCCGATGCTTGTGGTCACCCACAATATGTTCGCGGCCCAGAAGATCGCCGAAGACCTGCAGGAATGTTTGCCGGAAGGCGACGTCATGCTTTATCCCGCCAACGAATTGGTGGCAGCCGAAGCGGCGATCTCGAGCCCCGAGACGCTCGCGCAGCGCATGGATGTGCTGATCCGGCTGTCGCAAGGGTTTCGCGGGATTGTTGTCGTGCCGTTCTCCGGCGTCCGCAGGTATTTGCCCGTGCGCGGCGTCATGGCGGAAGCGCAAATCGAGCTAAACGTCGGCGATACGCTGCCGATGGAACAATTTCTGCGGCGGATGAACGGGCTCGGTTATGTGCGGGCGGACCGCGTTGAGAACAAGGGCGAGATGAGCGTCCGCGGCGGGATCGCGGATTTCTATCCGCTAACGGTTCCGTATGCGCTGCGGATCGAGTGGTTCGACGACGAGATCGATTCCATCCGCACGTTCGATCCGGCCGACCAGCGCTCGATCGATAAGCTGCAGTCGTATGTCGTTCCGCCGTGTCAGGAAATCGTCGCCGACGAGCGCCGGTATGCGAATGCGGCACAGCATGCGTCCGAGCTTCTGGAAGCTCAGCTCGAGAAGATGAGCGACCGCGCGGCCAAAGACCGGCTGCGGAGCGAGATCGGGTCGGAGCTGGAGAAGCTGCGGCAGCACATTCATTTTTCAGAAATTTATAAATATATCGCATTGCTGTACCCCGAACGCCAGACGCTGCTCGATTATATGCCGGCGGACACGCTGCTCGTGTTCGACGAGCCGACGCGCCTGATCGAGACGGCGCGCCAGCTCGAGCGGGACGAGGCGGAATGGGCGACGCATCAGCTGGGGAGTGGCAAGACGCTGCCCGGCTTCAAGGTGGCCCGGGACAGCGAGGAGATTTTGCACCACCGCCCGTTTCCTTCTTTGTTCCTCTCCTTGTTTCTGAGGCAAATTCCGCATACGCAGCCGCAAAATATTTTGAACTTCATGTGCCGCGGCATGCAAAATTTCCACGGACAGATGAATGTGTTGAAAGCGGAGATGGAGCGCTGGAAAAAGGCCGGGGCGAATGTGATGATGCTTGCCGGCAACGCCGAGCGGATGGAGCGGATGCGGCGCGTGCTCGGCGATTACGGCATCGAGCCGCCGCAGCTGCTTGAAGGCAACCTGCAAAGCGGGTTCGAGCTGCCGTCGACCCATCTGGTCGTCATTACCGAGGGCGAAATGTTCTCGCAGAAGCAGCGCAAGGTGCGCCGGCTGGACAAAAAAATCGACAACGCCGAGCGGATCAAAAGCTATACCGAGCTGAAGGTGGGCGATTATGTCGTTCACCAGAACCACGGCATCGGCAAATATTTGGGCATTGGCACACTGGAAATCGGCGGCATTCATAAGGATTATATGCACATTATGTACGCGGCCGGAGATAAGCTGTCGGTTCCGATCGAACAGATCGACATGATTCAGAAATATGTCGGCTCGGAAGAGAAAGAACCGAAAGTATACAAGCTGGGCGGCAGCGAATGGACACGCGTCAAAAATAAAGTGCGCAGCTCCGTCCAGGACATTGCCGACGACCTGATCAAGCTATACGCCGAGCGTCAGGCTGCCGAGGGATACGGCTTCGGCAAGGACACGCCGTATCAGCAGGAGTTCGAGGCGATGTTTCCTTACGACGAGACGCGCGACCAGCTGCGGGCGATCGAAGAGATCAAGAAGGACATGGAGACGGCTCGTCCGATGGACCGGCTGCTGTGCGGCGATGTGGGCTATGGCAAGACGGAGGTGGCGGTGCGCGCCGCATTCAAGGCGGCGATCGAGGGCAAGCAGGTCGCGATTCTCGTTCCGACGACGATTCTCGCGCAGCAGCATTACGAGACGTTCCGCGAGCGTTTCGCCGAATATCCGTTCAACATTCAAGTGCTCAGCCGCTTCCGTTCGCGCAAGGAGCAGAACGAGACGATGAAGGGGCTGAAGACGGGCGCCGTCGATGTCGTCATCGGCACGCACCGGCTTTTGTCGCAGGACGTTATTTTCAAGGATTTGGGTCTGCTCATCGTCGACGAAGAGCAGCGCTTCGGCGTATCCCACAAGGAGAAGCTGAAAAAGCTGAAGGCGAACGTGGACGTGCTGACGCTGACGGCGACGCCGATCCCGCGGACGCTCCATATGTCGATGCTCGGCGTGCGCGATTTGTCGGTCATCGAGACTCCGCCGGAAAACCGGTTTCCGGTACAGACCTACGTGGTAGAGTACAGTCCGGCGCTCGTGCGGGAAGCGATCGAGCGCGAGCTGGCGCGCGGAGGGCAGGTGTACTACCTGTACAACCGCGTGCAGGGCATTTACCAGATGGCTGAGCAAATTACGGCGCTCGTTCCGGATGCCAAGGTGGCGGTCGGCCACGGGCAGATGTCCGAGCAGGAGCTGGAAAAAACGATACTCGACTTCCTCGACGGGGAGTCGGACGTGCTCGTGAGCACGAGCATCATCGAGACGGGGGTGGACATCCCCAACGTCAATACGCTGATCGTGCATGACGCCGACAAGATGGGCTTATCCCAGCTGTACCAGCTGCGCGGACGCGTCGGGCGCTCGAACCGGATCGCTTACGCCTATTTTACGTACCAGCGCGATAAAGTGCTGACGGAGGTGGCGGAGAAACGGCTGCAGTCGATCAAGGAGTTTACGGAGCTCGGCTCCGGCTTCAAGATCGCGATGCGCGATCTGGCGATCCGCGGGGCCGGCAATCTGCTCGGGGCGGAGCAGCACGGCTTCATCGCCTCGGTCGGCTTCGATCTGTACTCGCAGATGCTGGCTGATGAAATCGCCCGCCGCAAAACGGAAATGTACGGCGCGGACAGCGTTCCCGAAAAGACGGTCCAGACGAGTATCGATTTGAGCCTGGACGCTTACTTACCGTCGGATTACATCTACGACAGCATTCAGAAAATCGAGATTTACAAAAAGGTGGCGACGATCCGTTCGCTCGAAGAAGCGGAGGATCTGCGCGAGGAGCTCGTCGACCGCTTCGGCGATTTGCCGCAGGCGGTCGAGACGCTGCTTGCGGTCGGGCGTCTGAAAGTATACGGAGCCGAATGCGGCATCGAGTCGGTCGGCGGCAAAGGCGACGACTGGTCGTTCAAGCTTGCGCCCGGCGAAGCGGCGCGCACCGACACGAAGAAGGTCGATCTGCTCTGTCTCGAGTTCGAAAACCGCTTCAAACGAAATCCGACAAAAGATGCGCAGCCGGAGCTTCAGCTTCGCGGCAGAGGGCTTACGGCCGAGCAGAAGCTGGAGCTGACCGAGCGTTTCCTGCAGCGGTACCGGGAAGCGGTCTCCCCCCGCGCCAAAGCGAAGGAGGGGAAATCACCCGGGCCCGCTGCGGAAACGGATGAAGCCGCGGGCGGGGCGGAGCGTGCGCAGCCTGCGGACCGGACGGGAAGACGAGGCCGCGAAGATATGGAAAATGTGGCACCATAGCGAAGAACGAGATTTTTTACTGCACTAGAGCAATGTCAAAGAGCTGAAAGGGGACACACCATGTTGCATAATAAAGAGCGGTCCGTGTGGCGCGTAAGTCTGCTGCTGCTGCTGACCGCGGCTCTCATGCTGACGGCTGCGGCTTGCGGGAAGAAGGACGACAGCGCAGCTTTTTCGGGAGCTGGAAAAGGAACCGTCATCGCGACTTACAAAGACGGAGAAGTGACGGACAAGGAGTTTGACAATTTTCTGAACGTATTCGGATTGATCAACGCCCAGTACGCGTCCGTCATTACGATTCCCCAATACAAGGACGAGCTGCTTAAGCAGTATATCGGCTATAAAATTTTGTACGACCGGGCTTCCGGCGACGCCAAGAAAAAAGCGAAAACAGAGGCGGACACGCAGTACAAATCGTTTGCGCAATCGACGGTAGGCGAGCAAACAGCAGCCGCCGCGATGAAAGCGAAAAATATTTCGGAGAGCGACGCGAAAGCGTTCTTTAATCTTGTGATGACGGTATCCGAGGGCATGAATGAAAAGGTGACCGACGACAAATTGAAGAAGCAGTTCGATAGCTCGAAGAATGATTTCACCGTCGTTACGGTGCGCCACGTTCTGGTTGCAATGAACGATGCGCAGACCGGCAAGGAATTGCGCAAGAAGGAAGCGGCGCTTGCACGAGCACAGGATGTGAAGAAGCTGCTTGCGGCGGATGATACCGAAGCGAACTGGAAGAAGATTGCAGCCGAATATTCCGACGATCCCGGCTCCAAGGAGCAGGGCGGCCAATATGCCGATCAGGCGGTGGGCAACTGGGTGGCGGCCTTCAAAAAGGCGGCTCTGGAACAAAAGGTCGGCGTGATCGGCGATCCGGTCGAGACCGAATACGGATACCATGTCATCAAGGTCGAGAAGCGCGAGCCCGTTACGTACGACAAGCTGTCCGAAAATCAAACGGGCGAGCTGAAAAACTCCGTCGTCAACAATGAGATGACGACATTTATGGAAAAAGAGCTGCCGACGCTCATTACGAAGCAGACGAAGTTTGCGGATGAGCAGCCGAAGTCCGGCGGAAACGGGACGGACGACAAGGCGAAAGAGGACGGCGGCTCAGCGGATAAGAAGGAAGACGGAAGCTCGAAATAATCTCGGGCAGCGTCAAAGAACGGCAAGTACGAAACAAAAGGCACAGGGCGTGTTGCGCTCTGTGCCTTTTTGCTGTGTTAAGGCCGCAATATAGGTTCATGACAGAAAATCTGCCACATTAAAACGTCATCTGAAGTTTAAAATTGGCGGCTCTGATCCATTTGATCATTGAAATGAATAATTACATCATAATTATGAAATACACGAACATTTTAGAATAACCCTGTTTTTAAAAACAGGAATAATTATGCATTTATTTTTTTAAAGATATCATTAGCTAATGATATGATAAGGACTAATTTCCTTATTTTAATCATATTATTCGATTGGATATGCAAGAAAAAGCGGGTTTTAGATCGTAATCTGTCGATGTTTGGAACGAGAGTAGATCGAAAGCACTGATTAATTTAAACATATGTTTCCATTATTGACATCAAATAAGGGCGATACATATAATCTGAATGACGAACGTTATAAAACCTTACATAAAAAACGTTCGTAAAAAGAGAGTCAGGGGTGTGTTATGAGATGGGGAGAACGGAGAAGAAACCGGTTCGGCTGATGCTGTTGGTGTTTGCGGTCATCCTGGCGCTTGCGGGATGCGGCAAAGCAAATGAACCTGCAGCGGGAACTACGGAAACAGGCGGGGAGAAGGCGGCGGAAGAGTCAGCTTCATCCGGCGATGCCGGCGGTGAAATCAAAGTAGGCGTTCTTCATTCGCTCAGCGGAACGATGGCGATCAGTGAAGTATCCGTTAAAGATGCCGAATTGATGGCGATCGACGAAATTAACGCCAAAGGCGGGGTGCTGGGCAAAAAGCTTGTGCCGGTCGTGGAGGACGGGGCTTCGGATTGGCCGACGTTCGCGGAGAAGGCGCGCAAGCTGCTGTCCGAAGACAAGGTGGCGACCGTGTTCGGAGGCTGGACCTCTTCCAGCCGCAAAGCGATGCTGCCGGTCTTTGAGGAGTTGAAAGGTTTGTTGTGGTATCCCGTTCAGTACGAAGGGCTGGAGACGTCCCCGTATATTTTCTATACCGGCGCGACGACGAACCAGCAGATCGTGCCCGCGGTATCGTGGCTGCTGGAAAACCGGGGCAAAAAGTTTTATTTGCTCGGCTCCGATTACGTATTCCCGCGCACGGCGAACAAAATTATTAAAGAGCAGCTGAAAGCCGAGGGCGGAGAAATGGCCGGCGAGGAATATACGCCGCTCGGCCATACCGATTACAGCACCATCATTAGCAAAATCAAGGCGGCGAAGCCGGATGTCGTGTTCAACACGCTCAATGGCGACAGCAACGTAGCCTTTTTCAAACAGCTGAAGGACGCCGGCATTACGTCGAAAGATTTGACGACGCTCTCGGTATCGGTCGCGGAAGAGGAAATCCGCGGGATCGGGACGGACGTGCTGGCCGGCCACCTGGCCGCCTGGAACTATTTCGAGACGACCGATACGGCGGCGAACAAAACGTTTTTGGACAATTACAAGAAAAAGTACGGCGCGGACCGTGTGACGGCCGACCCGATTGAAGCGGGCTACACGGCGGTGTATCTGTGGGCGGCGGCCGTCGAGAAAGCCGGCTCCACCGATGTGGAGAAGGTGAAGGAAGCGGCGAAGGAGCTGGAGTGGGACGCACCGGAGGGCAAAGTGAAGATCGACGGCGCCACGCAGCATCTGTACAAGACGGCCCGGATCGGCGAGGTGCAGAGCGACGGGCAGTTCAAGGAATTGTGGAACTCGGGCGAAGCGCTCAAACCGGACCCGTACTTGAAATCGTATCCTTGGGCGGCCAGCTTAAGCTCGGGCAGCTAGAGGATCGGCCAACGCTTCAGGCGCCGGCAGCGGCAATCGCCCGGCGCCTGAAGGCGTGCTCAGGGCGCCAGACGCCCGATAGGGGAAAGAGGGTGATTGAATGGACGTGTTCATGCTGCAGCTGTTCAACGGCGTAAGCGTCAGTTCGATTCTGCTGCTGATCGCGCTCGGTCTTGCCATTACATTCGGACTGATGAACGTCATTAATATGGCCCATGGCGAGCTCATCATGATCGGGGCTTATGCGGCTTATGTGACGCAGAATCTGTTCCGCAATTATGCGCCGGCGTCGGTATTCGATTCGTATTTTATCGCCGCGATTCCCGTCAGTTTCCTGGTCGCGTTTCTATTCGGGCTGCTGCTTGAAACCGTACTGATCCGGTTCATGTACGGGCGTCCGCTCGACAGCCTGCTCGCCACCTGGGGGGTGGGACTGGTGCTTCAGCAGCTCGCGCGCTCGATCTTCGGGGCGCCGAACGTAGGCGTAACGTCCCCGAAGTGGCTGGACGGAGGCATGACGGTGGCAAGCGGCGTCGTGCTGCCTTACAAGCGGCTGTTCATTATCGGGCTCGTCATCGTCTGCCTGCTGGCTATGTACGTCTACATTTACCGCAGCAATGCCGGACGCCGGATGAGAGCGGTGATGCAGAACCGCGAGATGGCCGCGTGTCTGGGCATTTCCACCCGCCGCGTCGATGCCGTCACGTTCGCGATCGGCTCCGGCATCGCCGGCATCGCGGGCTGCGCCCTGACGCTGCTCGGTCCGATCGGACCGTCCATCGGAACCTATTATATCGTCGACGCGTTTATGGTCGTTGTGCTCGGAGGAGTCGGGAAGCTGGTCGGCACCGTATTCGGCGCGCTCGGGATCGGGCTGACGAATACGCTGTTCGAATTTTGGACGACGGCATCGCTGGGCAAAGTGCTTGTCTTTCTGTGCATTGTCGCCTTCCTGCAGTGGAGACCGAAAGGGTTTGTGGCGATGCGGACGCGTTCGCTGGATTAGATAAAGGGAGATGAGAAGAATGCGAGCAGAGCGAAGCGGCGGATGGTTCACGCCGCGCACATTCCCGGTTCTGGTCGGTTATGCGGCTGCAGCGGCCGCCCTGTTCTCGGCGCCGCTCTACATCAGCGACTTCAGGCTGAACCTGCTGGCCAAGTTTCTGGCGTTCGCGATTGTGGCCGTCGGCCTGGACATGATTTGGGGCTACACCGGCATTTTAAGTCTGGGCCACGGCGTTTTTTTCGGACTGGGCGCTTACGCGATGGCGATGTACTTAAAGTTGGAAGCGAGCGGCGGCCGGCTGCCGGATTTCATGGACTGGAGCGGGATTACCGCGCTGCCGTGGTTTTGGAAGCCGTTCGGCAGCTTCGGCTTCGCCGTCATCATGGGCATTGCGATACCGGCGCTGCTAGCGCTCGTGCTCGGCTATTTTACGTTCCGCAACCGGATCCGCGGCGTTTATTTCACGATTTTGACGCAGGCGCTGGTTATCATTACCGTGACGCTCATTACCGGGCAGCAGGCGTATACGGGCGGAACGAACGGTGTTACCGGGTACTCCAAGCTGCTCGGCTATTCGCTTTCTTCGCCGGAAACGAAGACCGCCCTTTATATGATTACCGCCGCCGCGCTGCTGATCACGCTGATCGTCTGCCGGCTGATCGTGAAGAGCCGGTTCGGGAAAGTGCTGCGCGCGATTCGCGACGGCGAAAACCGGGTCCGGTTTATCGGATACAACCCGGCGCTGTACCAAATGGTCGTGTTTGCCGTCTCGGCCGGCTTTGCCGGGCTGGCGGGGATGCTGTTCGTCCTGCATGTCGGCATTATTTCGCCGTCGATGATGAGCATTGTCCCTTCAATCGAGATGGTGCTGTGGGTCGCCATCGGCGGCCGGGGCACGCTGTTCGGCGCGGCGCTCGGAGCGGTGCTGTTGAACTGGGCGAAGAGCGCGTTCAGCGAATCGTATCCCGATGCCTGGCTTTTCTTTATGGGCGCGCTGTTTGTGATTGTCGTCGTTTTTCTGCCTAAAGGGGTCGTGGGGCTGCTGCAGCTTCTGTTCCGGCGGCGAAAAAGCAAGGACGGACACGGACGCCGCGAGGCCGTTTATCCGGCGGAGAAGGAAGGTGCGGGCGCATGAACGATACGATTCTGAAGTGCGAGGACATTATGGTGGAGTTCGACGGCTTCAAGGCGGTGCAGGGGATGAGCCTGACGCTGAAGAGAGGCGAGCTGCGCTTTCTGATCGGGCCGAACGGCGCGGGAAAAACGACGATGCTCGACGCCATCTGCGGCAAGGTGCGCCCGTCGGGCGGGAAAGTCATCTTTAAAGGGACGATCGATGTGACGCGCAAGAAGGAGCACCAGATTGCCGAAATGGGCATCGGCCGCAAGTTCCAGGCGCCCTCGATCTTCCCGACGCTGACGGTGGAGGAAAATCTGGAAATATCGGTGCGCCAGGACCGCGGCGTGCTGGCGACGTTATTCGCGCGCATGAAGCCGGAGCAGCGGGAGCGGATCGACGCCGGGCTTGCGATGATCGGCCTGCAGGACAAAGGAAGCTGGCGCGCGGGCAGTCTATCGCACGGGGAGAAGCAGTGGCTCGAAATCGGCATGATGCTGCTGCAGGAGCCGGAGATTCTGCTGCTCGACGAGCCGGTGGCGGGAATGACCGACCGCGAGACGGAAAAGACGGGCGCGCTGCTGCAGACGATCGCAAAGGACCGCTCGATCGTCGTTGTGGAGCACGATATGGAGTTCGTGCGCAATTTTGCGAGCAAGGTGACCGTGATGCATGAGGGGAAGCTGCTTACGGAAGGGACGATGGAGCAGGTGCAGCAGGACGACCGGGTGACGGAAGTGTATCTTGGACAAAGGCGGGATCGGCATGCTGACGGTTGAACAGCTGGAAGCGGGATACGGCGAAAGCGTCATTTTGCGGGGCGTGACGCTGAAGGTGGAGCCCGGGCAGGTCGTTTGCCTGCTCGGCCGCAACGGGGTCGGCAAGACGACGCTGATGAAAAGCGTGATGGGCGTGCTGAAGGCGCGCAAAGGAACGGTGAGGTACGCGGGCAAAGATCTCACCAGGCGTCCTCCGGGGGAGCGGGCGCGCAGCGGGCTCGGCTACGTGCCGCAGGGGCGCGAAATTTTTCCGCAGCTGACGGTGCGCGACAATATAATGATCGGCCTCGAAGCTTCGCGCACCAGAACGAAAACCATTCCGGACGAAGCCGTCGCCAAATTCCCGGCGCTGCCCGCCATGTACGGCCGCAGAGGCGGCGATTTGAGCGGCGGACAGCAGCAGCAGCTCGCATTCGCGCGGGCGCTCGTGTCTCGCCCTGAGGTGCTTCTCCTCGACGAGCCGTGCGAAGGCATCCAGCCTTCGATCGTCGACGATATCCGTGAAGTGATCCGTTCCATCAAGGCGGCCGGCCGGACGGCGATTCTGCTGGTGGAGCAAAACGTGGAGTTCGTAAGAAGCGTCGGCGACTATTTTTATATATTGGAAAAGGGAACCGTTGCCTGGGAAGGCACGCCGGAGGCGCTGACCGACGATATCGTGCGCCATTATTTGACGGTATAACATGCAAGGCCGGCTGCGGCAAGGACATCCGAAGGGAGGCTTCGGATGCTTGCTCCGCTGCCGGCCCTGCTTTTGTACACTGCGCGCAAGCTCCGGGAACTCGTCTCGTAAGCGTGGTGATACTTGACGGCGGTCAACGTACGAACACGCTTCCGGCCTGGCGAGGCTGGCTGCACGGCATGACTACCGCCGGATCACATGAATGGTTATCTGCAGAACGGGAAACGGCGTTCCATTCTGCGAAAGCGTTTTTATTTTTCGCCGGACGCCTGTTTACGGCCATGCATAAGAAAATGGGAGCGGATGAATACTATGGGCAGATTCGAAACTTTACACACGGATCACTCCTGTTCCCAGATAAAAACTGCAACGTCCAGTCGACTTAACTCTTCAAGGAAAGCGGGGCAACATGACAATGAAAGCAACTGGAATTGTGCGTCGAATCGATGATCTTGGCCGGGTAGTCATACCGAAAGAAATCCGCCGTACGCTGCGCATCCGCGAGGGCGATCCGCTTGAAATTTTCGTGGACCGCGACGGAGAAGTGATATTGAAAAAATATTCCCCGATCGGCGAGCTTGGCGATTTCGCCAAAGAATATGCCGAGTCGCTGAACGAGAGCACGGGCCACATTACAATGATTTCCGACCGGGACGCCATCATTGCCGTTGCCGGCGCCTCCAAGAAAGAATATATGGACAAGCCGATCGGCTCGCTGCTCGAAAGCTGCATGGAAAACCGGAAGGCCGTTTTGGAAACGGGCGGCGAGTACGAAATTGTGAAAAATGCCCCGGAGACGTTCTCTTCAATCGTTGCCGCTCCAATTATTGCAGGCGGAGACCCGATCGGCACCGTCATCCTGCTCAGCAAGGAAGAAGGCGTAAAGATGGCCCAGATGGAGCAAAAAATGGCCGAGACGGCGGCCGGGTTTCTCGCCAAACAGATGGAGCAGTGAGATGGGCAAACAGGCTTCCACGCCGCGAAGAAAAAGTTCTTCCCGGCGCGGAAGCCTGTTTGTTTGGGCGGGGCGGTTGGAGGGGGATGCGGTCGACTGCCGTCACGCATGCCACACCGCGCGCTTGAAATTGCGCGCGGTACGAAATGGCGGCAAGCTCGCCAATAGCGCAGCCATTGTCTGCTCCTTCCTAGTGAAAAAGGAGAGCGGAGCGGACTAATTGTTCTGGAGAAGCGGAGCGTTCGCCTTTGTCCCCGGATTCGTACCTTTTCAAATTCGATTCAAAATGAATCCGGGGACAACAGCGATCGGAAGAATAATTAGTCCGCGCAGCCAGCACTTTTTCATCCTCCCCTCTCGTCGTGCAACAAAATCGTCTCCAGCGGCGGGTTTCCGCCCTTGATTCCGACCGCGATTGCGGTTGTGACCGTGCCGGGGGCAAACTCGATGGCGGCCGATTCCAGCAGCGGCCGGGGGGAACCGGTGGGCATGATCTGCAAATCGGCACAGAGCGGCGCAAGGGTCACATAAGAGGACGCTTCGGCAAATTCGATGTTGCGGTACAGCGTGCCCCCGTCCCTGAACATGACGTCGGTGCCGCCTTCCTGAGGAGCAAGATGAATGAACCGCGTTTTGGCGCATCCGTCCGCGACGGACCGTTCGTCCCGGAACAAACAGAGCCTCATTTCGTCCGGAGAACCGCCGGCCGCCGCCGCCGTGTAAGAGACGCCGCTCTCGAGATCGACGGTTTCCGTCAGCCGGACGAGCTTGCGCCGCGCTTCCGCCCAATGGAAGGTGCAGGCGCCCGGACGAACGTCGATATAATCGGTGATGCTCTTATAAGCAAGCGAAGCGGCGATTTGCGACCCGGCCGCATGGACGTCGAATGCCGGCGCGCCGGGACAGGCATTCAGCACACGCACCCGCGCGGACGGCTCCTTTGTGACCGGAGCATGAAGCGGCAGCGGCTCATTGCCCGGCGGCGGCGCGTTACCCGCCAATAGCCCGTACCCGTGACCCGGCATTGCCGCATATGCGTCGGGTACGGCGGCGAATTGGGCGGGCGGGCGCTCCGCCTGGAAGCTTTTCAATATCTGGTTGCCGTCGGGATAATAAGGCGGCGGAAACGGATAGGCGGCAGAAGTACCGGATACGGTTCCGGCGGTGCCCGGAGCAGGGAAGCTTGAAGCGCCGAACGGCGGATCGCGGTAAGCGCCGGAATCCGGAAAGCCGTAAGCGCCGGGCGCGGGATCGTTTAGAGCGCCGGAAGCCGGATGAGCGTCCATACCGGCTTGAACGGCCGTATCCGGACGGGGTTCATAAGAGCCGCCAGGATAAGCTAACGGGCCGTTGGGAGGAAGAAAGCTCCCGGGCTGCAGCGGATAGTAGGGCGGATCGTTATAACCGGACAGCGGGGCGGCATGCGCAAACCCGGGGAAAAACCCGGCTTGCATGTAAGGATCGCCATGGGCCGGGACAAGCGAGCCGCGGTCGCTGAACGGATCGCCGTAAGCATGCACCGCATCGGCAAGCTTGCGCACGCTGGCGATGTACAGTCCGTTGTAATGTTCGTGCAGATCGCGGTTTGAAGATTGATAGAGCTGGGCAAGCAGGCCGTAAAGGCTCGCTTTTTTCCATTCCATAATGGTGAAGTCGTGCGGCGTCATCGGTCATTCCTCCTTCGCATCCGTAAAGTCCGGGAGGCTGCCGCGAGCTTCGCCGCCGGAACCGGATCGGTAATGGGCCTTTCGCGGCGCAAACGGCAGCCGATGTATTACATGTATGACGATAAACGTCTCCTCATGCGGCCTCTCTGCCGGATAAGGGTTGTTCGCGTATGCGCAGGCGCGGTACAATGGGGGTTATAATGGCTGAAGCCGCTTCACATGAGACGTAGGAGTTGGATTTGTGAGAAACGGGAGGGCAAAGGTCGGCGGCATGTTCGGAGCCGCAGCCGTTATGGCCGGGGCGGCCCTCGTTTCCAAGCTGCTGGGGACGATGCAAAAGATACCGCTGCAAAATGTGGCCGGAGACCGGGTATTCGGCATTTATAACGCCGTCTACCCGTTCTACCAGCTGCTGCTTGTGCTCGCGACGGCCGGCCTGCCCGTAGCGGTGTCGCTGCTCGTGGCGCAGCGGCTGGAGGCGGGCGACCTTCGCGGCGCGCGCCGGATACGGACGGCCGGGCTGCTGCTGCTCGGCTCCGGCGGCGCGGCGGGCTTCGCGGCGATGTGGACCGGCGCGCCGGTGCTCGCCGGATGGATCGGCGATCCGGCGGTTGCCCCCGCCATACGCACCGTATCGCTGGCACTGTGGACGGTGCCGGCGCTCGCCGCGCTGCGCGGCTATGCGCAGGGCATCGGCGTGATCGCGGGTCCGGCGCTGTCGCAGCTGGCGGAGCAGACGGTGCGGGTGGCGGCCATGATCGCCCTGCTTGCGATCGGCTGGGAAGCGGGCTGGTCGGAAGCCGGGCTGGCGGCCGGAGCGATGTCCGGCTCCGCGTTCGGCGGTGCGGCCGGACTGTTGTTCATGGCGGTTTACTTGCGCGGCCGGCGCGGAGCGGATGAGACCGCAAGCGCCGTCGAGAGCCTGCCGGATGCGCGGACCCGGCAGCCGGGGGAGGGCCGAGCCGGCATGAGCTCCGACAGCCGTCATGCAGCGGTGGATGATGCGCCGGGCAAGGCACTGGATACGACGAGCGGGCAAAGAGGCATCGCAGTTGTCCGGCATCCGAAGAAGATCGCTGTGGAAGCGCATCTCCGCAACAACATACGAACATCGGCAAGTGCGGCCGCCTCCTTAAGGCAGCTGGCGGCGGAGATGAAGCGTCTGGCTGCGCTGGCGCTGCCGGTCGCGCTTGGAGCGATTGTCGTGCCGGTCGCCGGGGCCGTCGATGCGTTTACGGTTCCCCGGCTGATGCATCGAAGCGGCATGACCGCTGCCGAAGCGATGGAGCAGTTCGGCATTTACAGCCGCTGCCAGCCGCTTGTGCAGCTTGTTGTAATGGTTGCGGCCGCCGCCGCTTCGGCGCTTGTGCCTGCGATCGCCAGAGCCCGCTTTCGCGGCGATGCGGCAGGCGCGGCAAGGCAGGCTTCGCTTGCGATGCGGGCCGCATGGCTGATCGGCCTGCCTGCCAGCGCGGGACTGGCGCTGCTCGCCGGCCCGCTTAATGTGATGCTTTACGGAGACGATACGGGGCGGCTCACGTTCGCGCTGGTCGGCTCCACGGCGCTTGCCGGCGCGCTGAACGCCGTAGCCGCTCCGGCGCTGCAGGGGCTTGGCGCCGTGAGGCTGCCGGCCGCGTTTCTGCTGGCGTCGGCGCTGCTGAAGGCCGCGCTGAACGCGGCGCTTGTGCCCGCGCTCGGCATCGCCGGCGCCGCCTGGGCCGGCATCGCCGCGCTTGGCGCCGCCGCGCTGCTCGGCGCCGCCGCGGTCGCCCGCGCCGCCCGTGCCGCCGGCGGCGCGGCTCCGCTGCCCGCTCGCGGGCGGCTGCGCGCCGCCGCGGGCACGGCCGCTGCGCTCGCGGTCATGGCCGCGGCGCTGCTGGCGGCGGAGCGGGCGCTGCAGAGCCCGCTCGGCCGCATGCTGCCGCCGCGGGCGGCAGCAGCCGCGCTGGCGCTGACGGGCGTTGCCGTTGGCGCCGGCGCGTACGCCGCCGCGCTGCTCCGCTGCGGCGGCATCGGCGCGCGCGAGCTGCGCGCGCTGCCGGGCGGCGAAGCGCTTGCCGCCCGGCTTGAGCGCTGGCGGCTGCTTCCGCCGCGCCGCTGACGCTTTCCCGGCGCCCGACCGAAACGCCGGCCGCCCGGATTACATACACGAGCTGCCGTGCGATCGGCGCACAAGCCGTTTTTCACTGCACGGCCCAGCGCGTCGGCCGTGTTTAACCGGAACACTGTAGCGCAGCTAAGCAGATCAGCAGATCAGCCTGATCTTGACAAGCGCTTGCCGCTTCTCATGTTTCCGCATCGATAAAGGAGGGTAATCGCATATGGCTCTACGTAGCCTTACCGTCGCCGGGCTCGGCACCGGAGATCCCGACCAGCTTACGCTCGGCGTATGGCGGCGCCTGCAAAACGCCGCCCGCGTCTACGTCCGGACGGAAAAGCATCCCATGATGCATATGCTGCGCGATAACGGCATCGAGGCCGTATCGTTCGACCGGGTGTACGAGCAGTTCGACTCGTTCCCGGAAGTGTACGAGGCGATCGCAAGCGAGCTGATCGACCTGGCGAAGTCTGAAGCCGGCGGCGTCCTGTACGCCGTTCCGGGCCACCCGATGGTGGCGGAGCGGACGGTTCAGCTGCTGCGCGAGCGCTGCCCGCAGGAGGAGATCGCGCTTGAAATCGTCGGCGGCGAAAGCTTCCTCGACGGCGCATTCACCGCGCTCGGCTTCGATCCGATCGAAGGCTTCCAGTTGCTGGATGCGGCCTCCTTGCGCGCTTACGACATTTCGCCGCAGCTGCACACGCTAATCGGGCAGGTGTACGACGAATTTACCGCTTCCGATGTGAAGCTGACGCTGATGGAGCGGTATCCCGACGAGCATCCCGTTGTCATCGGCCACAGCCTCGGCGTAGCGGGAGAGGAGCAAATCGTGCGCGTGCCGCTCTACGAGCTGGACCGGACGCCCGGCTGGGGCAATCTGTCGCTCGTCTATGTGCCGCGCTCGGACGACGATGCGCTGCGCAGCCGCTCGTTTGACCGGCTCCATGAAATTGTCGCCATTCTCCGCAGTCCGGAAGGCTGCCCGTGGGACCGCGAGCAAACCCATCAGTCGATCCGCAAAAACTTCATCGAAGAGCTGTACGAAGCGCTCGAAGCGATCGACGACGACGATCCGGCCGGCATGAAGGAAGAGTTTGGCGATGTCATGTTGCAGGTGATGCTGCACAGCCAGATGGAAGAGGAAAACGGCGCTTTTTCCGTCTACGATGTCATCCAGGAGCTGAGTGAGAAGCTGCTGTTCCGTCATCCTCATGTGTTCGGGGAGCGGGGGGCGGCCGATGCCGACGAAGCGCTCGTCAACTGGGAGCAGATGAAGGCCGAGGAGAAGAAGCTGAAAGGGCGCGATACGGACCGGACCTCCGTGCTGGACGGCATTCCCCGCGATCTGCCGGCGCTGCTGAAAGCGTACAAGCTGCAGAAAAAAGCGTCCAAAGTCGGCTTTGACTGGGATGCGCTGGCGCCGGTGCTGGCGAAGATCGAAGAGGAGCTGCAGGAAGTGCGGGAAGCGGCGCAGGGCGAAGATGCGGACGCGAAGGCGGACGAGCTTGGCGACCTGCTGTTTGCCGTCGTTAATGCGGCGCGGTTTTTGGACGTCGATCCCGAAGAGGCGCTTTCCCGCACGAATGCGAAATTCCGCAGCCGGTTTCTCTATATCGAAGAGCAGCTTCGTATAAACGGCAAATCTTTTGACCAGACTGATTTAATAGAGATGGACAAATGGTGGGAGGAAGCGAAGGACAGGAGCCGTTAAACCGCCACTGTTCGCCAACTTCCGCTAAAAATTCGCCAATTTTTTTTTCGCATGACAGCAGGATTTCATCATGTTCAGGCCGAATTACTACCCCTTGAAGTCAGTGGGCAGCAGCCGTAAAGCGCATGAGACGCTTACGAATTTTCAAACAATGTACTTGGGAGGATAATAAAACATGAACAAAAACGATCTGATCAACAATATTGCAACGAAAAGCGGTTTGACCAAGCGCGACGTCGAATCCGTACTGAACTCTTTTCTCGGCGAAGTAACTGACGCTTTGTCCTCGGGCGAAAAAGTGCAGCTCATCGGCTTCGGCACGTTCGAAACCCGCACCCGTTCCGGACGTACGGGCCGCAACCCGCAAACCGGCCAGGAAATCAGCATTCCCGAATCCAAAGTTCCAGCGTTCAAAGCCGGCAACAAACTGAAGGAAGCCGTTAAGTAAGTTGCGTCTGGACAAGTTCCTTAAAGTATCGAGGCTGATCAAGCGCCGCACCGTCGCCAAGGATGTATCCGAGCAGGGGCGCGTCTGGATCAACGGCCGCGAAGCCAAGCCGAGCAGCACCGTCAAAGTCGGCGACGAGCTGAAGATCGGGTTCGGGCAGAAGTATATTACCGTCCGCGTCGAGCGGATTGCGGAAACGACCCGGAAGGATGAGGCGAGCGAGCTGTACACGCTGCTTAAGGAAGAAGCGCGCGAGCGCGAGGATTTGTTTTAAACGGGTAAACCGACGATTGTTTTATCTCTTCTAAAAGACCGCATGCTGCGGTCTTTTTTTAACAGGCTGTCCCAGTGAACACTGGCAATCGCTCTGCATCGACCCCAATCTCACGTTCAGGCGATAAAAGCCCGGAATTCCTGTACAATCGCGGGTATTCCCTCTCGAATGCGATTTTGTTGGATAATACCTGCACATTTGCAGGTATAGCGAGGAAGGACCTCCAACTCCGCTTTGCCAGCGGTAACTGGAGGTCCTTTTGCGTTATATTCGGGACTAGCTCATTCACGGGAACACGAGGGAGACAGCCCCTAAGCTTCGTTCCCGAATTAGGAAGGCGAATTCGTCCTTCCGTTGATTCGTCCTCGCTAAAAACGGGTCCCTCCATCTTAGAGGGAACTATTAGCACTATTGCTGACGGCCAGGCGCCTGGCTGGAGGACGGGTTCTCATTGAAGACCTCCGCCGCTTCCTCCGCGGAGAATTCCGTATCGTCTTCGCCCGGGGCGGGGATCTGATTCAATCGGGTCCCTTGGACTTCCGCTTTGGATGCTTGGTTGCGGCTATGGTTTTGCTCGTGGGGCATGGTGACACCTCCTTTTTTACAGTGGGCAACAAGCTATAGTTTCCCGTTTCGCTTGCTTTTTATGCAGCGCGGCGGCTCTCGATCAAGGATGGCAATCGGATGCGCGATCGATTACACTTTGGGGAAAGGAGTGGATATGCCATGACGACCCGGATCTTTACGCCAAGCGAAGCGAATGCATTACTGCCGGAGCTGATCAAGGACCTGCACCAATTGCAAGCCTTAACGCGTCAGTTCGAGGAGCGCTACCGGGAACTGCAGTCGAGGAAGGCGACCTACGCACAGTCGGCCGGACTCCCGGCATATTAAATACGTACAATCCTCTGGGATGGCGGCAATGAAAGTCTATCTGCCACCCAACCGAATTTCTCCATGTCAACAAACGTAATGGCAGCAGATGTAAAAGAAAAAGAATCAAATGCTACAATCGTGTCTGTAGCAACTGCGATGAATGTAGCAGAAACCTTTATTAAAAGTTCGAATTATAACCAAAAATGGAGCCAAACACAGCTAGTATTTTTCGAAAACCTGTATGATATTGATGAGAGTCTACTAGGTTATTATTTTATCGTACGAGATAATGGCGAATCCATCGGACATATCATCGTATCGGCGACGGAAGATAGGGGACCGGTTCTCCAATACGGTGACGGAGCATCGAACTCGAAAAAAACGGGCTTAAAAGCGTATTACGTCGGAGGTATTATACATGAAAAAAATGCAGCCGACGTCATACAGAAAGCTAAAACTAAGAACATTGATCTTAAACCCATGGCCTCGAATTCGGAAATCAGCAGGTCTGAATGGGAGAGCTCGAAGTCCGATATAGTCGCGTTATCCAGTCCTATTTCTAAGGAATGAGCGTTACAAGAATCTGGCAAAGATCTTCTGGAATAACGAATCAAGATTCGGCGTGCGGTCCGACTTCCGGGGCGATGGCGGCAAATTATCTGGCTGGAATTGGTCATAACTACGGAGCTCAACGTATTATGGAAGTAACTCTGCACTCGTTAATCATCTCTATTCAGAAATGGGTACTACCATATTCGGGACCAGCTTAGCTGATTTTAGTGTGGGCTTGTTGGATCATTTAAGACATAACGGGGAAAATTGGGTTGGAACTGAATACCGGGGAACCGACAGCATGGCATGGTATGCGTATACTTCCTCGATCGATAATAATTTGCCTGTCGGAATTCGTTTTGATTATTGGATTTCGGATACCACCTACACAAATTATCATTTTGTACTCGGTAATGGTTATGTGATGTACACACAAAACTACTTCGGTTTTAAAGACCCTGATTCCGGTCAAAACAATACTGGAACGATTTATAGAGTGTGGAGCGATAATGATCAGGATATCGGTTTCCTTGCTCTGTTTAAACAGCAGCTATAAGAACGAAAAGAGAATCGATAACCGGTATAGGAGTGAATTAAAGAATGTCGACGAAAAAAAGAGACGTCATCGTATTCGGTATTTCGTCCAGCTTAAGCGCGCTCTTATTTTTTCTGGCCTATCTGTTCACTTTGAAGTACCGAGGAACAAGCCATGGCATTTCCGGTAACGGGAATCTAGGGCTGATGTTCATCTTTCCTGCTATTCCCATCTATATTGTAGCGTTAATATATACTTATCGGACAAGCCGACAACTCCCTCTAGGGCCAGGGATGACGAAACTATCATTAATTGGATTAACCTTGTTGATAGTTGCATGCACTTATGGGGAATATGCCATGATCAATCGGCTTCTTCATCACTTAGGAGGGGGGACAAACGATCCCAACTCCGTCATTTATCGATATTCTTTTCTTAATCAATACACTAACAAGTTGTTTTTTAATGCGTACACATTTATGACAGGGTTATCTTTTGCTTCCGTGATTGCATTTGTCTTAAGAAAAGGGCAAAAGATCCGATAGTCTTACACAAACAGAGAATACAAAAACAGCCATGGTTCGCTCATTAGCGTCATGGCCGTTTTTGTACTCATGTTACCATAATGATAAACCATTTTGGAAAAACTCTAAGTCCGTCTATGCTACTCGTATGATGAACATCCAAAAAAGTATACTTTCCAACATTATAATCTTTTTCGATGATTAACTTCTCCACTTTTGACACCGCCATAAAAAAGTTAGTTGTATTGTCCTAGCGTTTAAGGTCAAACTTGTCTTGAATGGAATGACCGATGTAATAAGGAACCTTTATCATTTTGGTTCAGTTTAGTATTTAGTCTGTTTCTTCTTGATAAATAAATGGAGTTAGCTCAACATCACTGGCCCATCTCATTCCAGATACTTCGGCAGCTAAACTACGATGGTTTCCCCAATTAAACACATTGACATTTGCTAAATCAAGATAGGGTATCGAATTAATACTTTGAGAATTGCAAGCTGGGGCATGGGTAAAAATATTCAATCTTTCAGCTGCAGAAATTAAATATTCCCATTCTTATTTGATGGAGTAACCGTTCCACATAATCGGCCAACATAAACTTCGACGTTATTTGCGTCCTTGTTGAAAGACCAAGTTTCTTGATTGATTCGGGTACAAAATGACTGCTGTGATGCCTTTCCGATATAAATCAACTCACTTGGTCCGTATAGAGGATGTGAGCCGTATATCTGATAAAGGCCATAATCCCTTGTTCATCATTCAACATATGGAGTTGATTTAGTTCATGTGGACCTTCCCATGAAATATCAATTCTCAGCGTCCGCACCCCTTCATTGTCTTTAAATATGCTTATTGGTTGTGACCACTTCCATAATTATCATATCAAATTCGGCTCTTTTTCGTTGGGAAAAGTGAAGATGTTCATTTAACAATAACGTGTCACGAACATCCAATAAAAACGTACACGTATACTTAAACCGATTGGAGGATAACATGGCAAAGCTTATTTGTTTGGGATTCAGAAGAGCGGAAGCTCGAAGAACGATCTCCGGTTCGCGAACTTCGCGCGCAAGGGCGTGCTGCTCAAGATGGTCGAGCCCGGATTGATCGACTTTCCGGCGGTTGTGAACGGGGAGAATGTGCTGATCTGCTGGAAGCAAGGGGAGACGCACGTCACCCACTATCATGGCTGGCATGACGGGTATCAGGGGCGCAAGCCGCTGCCGGAGTCGTAGCCGGGAGAGCTGTACCATTGCTTATTTTTCACGGCAGTTGTTGTGGTCTGTGGTTGCTCGGCCTTTGCTTCTTATTGGAGGACTGGGGCCTGTTGCCCCCAAAAAAAGCGTTCCCCCGGCGCAGGTGCCGAAGGGAACGCTTTACCGCAATTTTTCAGCTCCCTAACGCCCGTCTATCTCGTCGTTGCCGTTCTCGCATTGAAGCTCGCCTCGATTTCTTCCAGCGTTCTGCCCTTCGTTTCGGGCACGACGCGCCAGGAGAAGAAAAAAGTGAACAGCGCCAGCGCTGCGAAGATCCAGAACGTGATGGCCGGTCCGGCCGTGCCGAGCAGCGGCGGGAACGACTGCGAGACGACGTAGTCGGCGATCCACAGCGCCATCGAAGCGATCGCGGTTGCCTTGCCGCGGACGCGGTTCGGGAAAATTTCCGAGAGCATGACCCATACGACCGGTCCGAGTGAAATGGCGAAAGCGGCGACATACAGCAGCACAAAGATCAGCACCATCCACCCGGACGTCTGTCCGGTTTGAAAAGCGAATCCGATCATAAACAGACAGATGGCCATGAGCGCCGAGCCGACAATGAGCAGCGCTTTGCGGCCGGCTTTATCGATGAGCCAGAGGGCGAGGATCGTGAACAGGAAATTGATGGCGCCGACGAGTATGGTCTGAATGAGCGCCGAGTTCGTTCCAGCCCCGGTTTCTTTGAAAATTTCCGGCGCATAATACATGACCGCGTTAATGCCGGTCACCTGCTGCAAAATGGCGAGCACGATGCCGAGCATGAGCGCAAAGCGCAGACCGGAGCTGAGCCTTTGGCCTTTCGTTTCTTTTTCTTCCTGGAACGAAGCTTTAATTTCCAGCACTTCCTTGCGGGCCAGCTCCTCGCCGTGAATCCGCAGCAGCACCGGCAGCGATTCCGCGGCGCGTCCCTGCTTGATCAGCCAGCGCGGGCTTTCCGGCACAAAAAAGAGCAACAGAAGAAACACGACCCCCGGGACGACGCCGATGCCGAACATCCAGCGCCAGGCGGTGGAAACCTGCCAAGCTTCGCTGCCCGCCCCGGCAATCCAGCGATTGACAAAGTAAACGAGAAAAATGCCTGTTACCGTTGCCATTTGGTTGAATGCGACGAGCCTGCCGCGGTATTTGGCGGGAGCGATCTCCGCATTATACAGCGGACAAAGCGTGGAGGTGATCCCGATGCCGACTCCGCCGATCATCCGGGCGATGATATATCCGCCAAATGTGGTTGGGATCGCCGATCCTGCCGATCCGATGATGAACAGGACCGCGGCGGCAATCAGTACTTTTTTGCGGCCGAACCGGTCGCTGAGCACGCCCGATACGGCGGCGCCGGCGATACAGCCGATAATGAGACTGGAAACGGCCCAGCCGACCGCAAAGTCGCTCAGCACGAAACGTTCGGTCATGAATCCGATTGCACCGGAGACAACGGCCGTATCGAAGCCGAACAGCAGCCCGCCGATTGCCGCGATCATGGAGACGAGTGTAACAAATTTCATATTTAAGGCGTCTTCCTTGCCGCTGCCCGTTATCGCATCTTGCTTTCTTTCCGCTGCTTTCACTTTCGCAGTCCTCCTTTATTCAATCTTTCTCTCTATATAACCTGTACGTCAAAAATAAAGCCCTTATATTTGTTGCAAGCAGCCATAAACGGCCGTAAACGGTCATGGCTCATGAACGCCGGAAACGGCGGGAGGAGGGGGCCGCCGCCCGGCTGTAGTAGCAGATGATTGTGATAGTGTTGCCTGCCCGGTTTCAGGCTATTCATCCCGGGGTAATGATGTCTACCCCCACTCGATATAGTTCTAAAACTCGTCCCTTCTCCATAGGCTTGTCGTATAGAGGAGGGGACGAGGCATGATCGAGCAGATCAAAGGGCAAAAGCGCCAGGAAGTAAAGATGCTGAACCGCAAGCTGCTGGAAATCAGCGGTGTCATGAATGTGGAAAGCTTCGACAACGAGGAGTTTTTGCTCGAAACCGAGCTGGGATTTCTGGCCGTTCGAGGTCAAAATCTTCATATGAAGCATCTTAGTTTGGAGCAAGGGCTCGTCGCAATCGAGGGACAGGTTCATTCACTCGCCTATCTGGACGGGAATACGTCCGCCAAATCCAAAGGATTGTTCGGGAAGCTGTTCAAGTGAGCCTGAATACGCAATGGTGGACGATGGCGATGATGCTGCTGTCGGGATTGGCTATGGGAGCGGTATTCGACGGTTACCGGGTCATCTCCCATGAGCTGCGCTTCTCCAGGTGGCTGATGCCGGTGCTTGATCTGCTGTACTGGGGGGCGGCAACGCTGACGGTATTCCGGGTGCTGTATGCCAGCAATAACGGCGAGGTGCGGGCATATGTGTTTCTCGGACTGCTCATCGGCATCGGATTCTACTTTTTGTTGTTCAGCAGGGCCGTCATGGCCGTTGTCCGCTGGAGCATCGAAGCGGTGCGGCGGCTGATCGCATTTCTGCTTCGCTGCATCGATGTGCTGATCGTGAAGCCTCTCATACTGCTGTACCGGCTTATTCGCATAATAGCCGGCTTTTTGATCGTCGTTACTATTTTCTTATCCAAACTTGTGCTACAATTGGTACGTCCGCTTTGGCTGCTCGCACGGTGGCTGCTGAGCCCGCTCGTGAGGCCGCTCGGCGTATGGCTGAGCAGAGCTGCGGCCCGTTTACGGCTGAAGGAAACCGGAATGCGTATCGGCCGGTTTTTGAAGAGGCTGTGGAACAAGCTGTTTTAAGGCGGCAGTCGTTTCTGCTTGCAGCATGCGGTAATGCGGTAACGGCCACTTTTTCAACGGTTGGGAGGGAATTCGCGTTATGGCGTCAGCCCCGGTTAATCAGACCACACAGACGACCGTGTATTCCGGCGCGAAACGCCGGCTTCGGATCTGGATGGCCATCATGGCGTTATTTCTTGCTTGGGCAGGATACAACCTTTTTTCCCAAATGCAGCGCCATTCCGCGGCGGAGGCGAAACTGGCGGCGGCACAGCACAAGATCGACAGCGTCAAGGCGGAAAGCGCCAAGCTGAACGAACAAATTAAGAAGCTTAACGATCCGGAATATATTTCACAGCTTGCAACCAAAAACCAAGGGCTCGTCAAGCCGGGCGAGAAATCGCTTCAATTCATCGACAATCCTTAGCCCCATAAGGAAATATGGACATCCGTCTGTTGACCTTGCTTTTGCGGGTGCGTTATAATTTGTGGTAGTACCGCCTCATTTCGGGGTAATTAACATAGGAAGACATCCGTTAGACGGTCATGCTTCGCATAACTTTTAGGGAGGAACATTTTATTTTATGGCAATTGAAGTGGGCGCCAAATTAGAGGGCAAAGTGACAGGCATTACGCATTTCGGGGCATTCGTCGATTTGTCGGGAGGTGTCACGGGGCTCGTACACATTTCGGAAATTGCCGATAACTACGTCAAGGACGTCAAAGATCATCTCAAGCTCGACGACATCGTCAAGGTGAAAGTGATCAATGTGGACAAAGACGGCAAGATCGGACTTTCCATTAAACAGGCGATTGACCGGCCTGAAGGCCAGCAGCCCCCGCAACGCGAACGTTTTAACAGCGGCGGCGGAGACCGTTTTAACCGCGCTGGCGGTGGCGGTAACAGCGGCGGTGGCGGCGGTCGTCCATTCAAACCATCCTCCGGCGGCGGCAGACCTTCTTTTGGAAAACCATCATACGGAAAACCGTCATTCGAGGATAAGATGTCCCGTTTCCTTAAAGACAGCGAAGAGCGTATTTCGTCCCTTAAGAAAAATACCGAAGGCAAACGCGGCGGTCGCGGAGCCAAGCGGGTATAAATGACTTTTACGAGAGCGGAGCCGGAAGGCTCTGCTCTTTTTGCGTCTTCGGTGATCCTTATTTGCGGCGCTTTGATTCGCAGCCCATCGTTCGACCGAATCGGCGCCTTCAAAAATAGACCAAAAACTTTTCCCCTGCCCTCCCATAAACCCGACACAATCGGACGTCATTTTCGCTGCCGCAAAGCGAAAGGGGACGTTTTTTTGTTGTAAAAATGGTAAAAATTTCACATTTTCACAATGGTGCACAGGCAGCCGGATGCTGCGCCGCCGCTAAGGTTGGCTGCTGTTCCGACAGGCGCCCGACAAGCCGCGGAGCCCCGTGTTCTTTTGTCGGAAAAAACTTTCGTCCCGCCAACGCTTTCTGACAAACTTTATGAAACCGCCCCTCTATAATGGGGATCACACTAATTCGGAAATGGTGGTGCCGTATGAAGGACAAAGAAAACGTTGTTCTGTTTCCGGGCATGCCGCGCAGCGGCAGGGCGAGCCAGTGGCTTCGCAAGTGCAAAGAATGGGTGGGAGGCCGGAGAAGCGTCCAGCTGGTTGCGGCCAAGAAATGGACGATCCTGCTCATGCTGGTCGGCTTCCTGCTCGGACGGGCCGTTATTTTGGAAAATTTGATGCCATTTGCGCCCGCATACTTTGCCGTTATCTTTTTTCTGCGGCGGGATGTGTACAAGCAGGCGGCCATAGCGCTCATCGCGGGCAGCTTCTTCGCCATTACGCCCAGTCCGATCCCGATTGCGATGGAGATCGGCGTGCTGTTCCTGCTGCTGAAAGGATTGGAAATGTACGAGCGGGCCGAGCTGTCGTACGCTCCGGTACTCGTGTTCGTATCGACGATGGTCGTGAAGCTGTTCGGCGTTTTTATCTATAACACGCTCGGGTGGTACGATCTTCTGATGGTTGCGGTGGAATCGGCGCTCGCGTTCGTGCTGACGCTCGTATTTGTCCAGGCGATTCCGGTGCTGACGCTAACACGCAAGAGCAATGCGCTTAAGAATGAAGAAATCATCTGCCTGATGATCATGCTGGCGGCCGTTATGACCGGGGCGGTCGGCTGGACCGTATCCGGTCTGTCGGTGGAGCATATATTGTCGCGTTATATGCTGCTGATGTTCGCGTTCGTCGGCGGAGCGCCGCTCGGCGCTTCGGTTGGTGTGGTGGCGGGACTCATTTTAAGCTTAGCCAATTTGAATGCCGTCGTTCAAATGAGCCTGCTCGCCTTTTCCGGGCTGCTTGCAGGGCTGCTCCGCGAAGGCGGGCGGATGGCGGTGGCGTTCGGCATGCTGCTCGGCACGTCCATTCTTTCGGTTTATATCGGCAATCAGAGCGATGTGATGGATTCCACTTGGGAATCGGTGGCGGCGGCGGCGCTGTTTCTGCTGACGCCGAGGAGCGCCGTGCGGACTGTTGCCCGCTTTGTGCCGGGAACGAGCGAGCACGCCAAATCGCAGCATGAATATGCGAAACGGGTTAGGGAGGTAACGGCCCAAAGGGTGACGCAGTTCTCGGAGGTGTTCCGGCAGCTCTCCCGCAGCTTCGGCCAACTGGTCCCGCTGCAGGAAGTGAAGAAGGAGGAGGAGATCGGCCACTTTATGAACGCGGTCGCGGAGCGCACCTGCGCCGGCTGCCACCGCAAGGACATGTGCTGGAACGCCAAATTTTACGACACGTACAAGCTGATGACCGAAATGATGACGGCGGTGGAGAACGGGAGCTACGGGGGCAAGAAGGATACGCCCAAGTCATGGACGGTGCACTGCATCAAGACGCCGCAGGTGATGGCGGTGCTGCAGCAGCAATATGAGCTGTACAAGCACGACCTTTATTGGAAAAAACAGATCGGCGAATCCCGGCAGCTTGTAGCCGATCAGCTCTCCGGCGTATCACAGGTGATGGAAGATTTGGCGCGGGAAATTACGAGGGAAGGCCAGACGCTGCATCTGCAGGAGGAGCAGATCCGCGATGCGCTGGAATCGCTCGGGCTTTCGATACACGGGCTGGACATTATTAACCTTGAGGAGGGGAACGTGGAAATCGAAGTGTACCACACGTTTGCGAGGGGGTTTGACGAAAGCCGCAAAATTATCGCGCCGCTGCTCTCCGATATTCTCGGCGAGCCGATCGCGGTGAAGACGGAACGGTATCCGGATAAAGAAGGGGAGCCGGCCATGGTATTGTTCGGTTCCGCCAAGGAATTCGAGGTCGAGACCGGCATCGCCGGCGCGGCCAAAGGAGGCGATTTACTGTCGGGGGACAGCTTCAGCACCGTCGAGCTCGGCAACGGCAAGTTCGCGGTCGCCATCAGCGACGGGATGGGCAACGGGGAGCGGGCGCGGCTGGAAAGCAGCACGGCGCTGACGATTCTGCAGCAGCTGCTGCAGTCGGGTATGGACGAGAAGCTGGCGATCAAGTCGGTGAATTCGGTGCTGATGCTCCGTTCGCCGGATGAAATTTTTGCAACGGTCGATGTGGCGCTGATCGACATGTACACGGCGAAAACGACGTTTCTGAAAATCGGCTCGACGCCGAGCTTCATTAAGAGGGGCGGCGAGGTCATTGAAGTGACCGCGAGCAATTTGCCGATCGGCATTTTGCAGGAAATCGACATCGACCTCATCTCGATGCAGCTTTTGCCGGGCGACACGCTCATCATGATGACCGACGGCATCTACGACGCTCCGGGACATGCGGTCAACAAAGAGCTTTGGATGAAGCGCATCATCCAGGAAATCGATTCGGACGATCCGCAGCAAATCGCCGATATGATGCTTGAACGCGTCGTGCGCCATCATAAAGGAAACATCGTGGACGACATGACCGTCGTGGTGGCAAGGGTGGACAAGCATTCGCCGGAATGGGCGACGTTCCGCTGGCCGGGCTTGAATAAATTCGAGCGTCCGCGAACGGTAAGCTGACGATAGCAAATCGGATTCTTTGCCGTCATTGACTCCTACGCGGGATTGATCAAGCGCGAACGGTTTCGCTTTCGCAGGTAGGGATGTGCCGGATTCCAGTGCTGCAAGGAACTGCAAGGAGATGGATTAACGAAGAGGAGGAATCGAATTGATGGGTAAATTAATGCGCAAGTCTTCCGAAGGTGTCCGTTCCCGTAAAAAAAGAGAAAGTCTGCTGCTGAAGCAGCAGCAGCGGCTTGAAGAGCAGCGAAGAAGCGAGCTTGAGCAGCAGCGCCGGCTGGCGGAACGCCGCCGGGCGAGAGCGGAACTGGAGCGCCGCCTCGCAGCGGCGAAGGAGCAGCGCCGGCTGGCGGAACTGGAGCAACGACTGCTGCTTGGCGCACACAGGCGCCGTATTCAGCTGGACTTGCTGTACCGGGCGTTCGATAAAGTGAAATTGACGGTCAAGACGAAAGCGGCCGGAGCTGCCGGGACCATCATGACGTTCGTCACCAAGACCCGGGCGCAATGGGCCGGAGTGGTTAATCCGGCAGAAGCGGCGGCTGCACATGCGGCGGATAACGGGATTTCCGGCCGGCCGTCAGCGTCCTTGCCGGACTCGCGTTCCAGGTTGATCGGACGAATCGGGAGGCGTCGTCATCCGGCAGCCGTCGCCGCCGCTTCGATCCGCAGCAGGAGGAAGCGTCGGCAGAGCGAAGCCGTAACGGGTCAGCGCCAGGAGCCGTATTTACGGCCGCTCCTGAACAAATATTGGAAAGTCCGGCAGCAGCAGCGACGGCCACCAGCGGAGCAGGCCGAGCGGGCGGCAAAGCGGCGATTACGGCGAAGACTGGCGAGGAGCCCGTGCCGGTTCGGACGGAAGGAAATGGAGGTGATGATCCGGCGGAGCTGGTGATCAAACAAACGCATATGAGCGGTGAAGGAGGTTAAGAGAGCAGCGAATCAACCGGACCATAGAAGCGAAATACTTGCATTTGCCTAAGGCCGTCTCCCCCCATTCGGGGTGACGGTCTCTTTTTCTGCCGGATGGGTCCGGGTGCAAGCGGGCGGGCCTATTTGGGGGCATAGGGAGCGGTTATACATGAGTAGGCGCCGAGTGCGCCTTTTTTCTTTTCCCGGGAAATTGTTTATAATAGGGGGGAAAACAAGTTTAAAACGGTGCGGTTATGAACTCTTCCAAAACAGGGAAGGCTGATAGAAAGAAGCCTAGATTGCATGTTTTTGGGAGGTTTTCAGACGTGAAACAAATACTGCTCATTACCGACGGCTGCTCGAATGTCGGCATCAGCCCGGTCGTAAGCGCCGCCCATGCCCTGGCGGAAGGTATCGTTGTCAATGTGGTCGGCATTCTGGATCATGGGGATGTCGGCGAATTCGGAGCGAAGGAAATTGAAGAGATCGCCCGCTCCGGCGGAGGGATGAGCCGGCTGGCGGATACGCGCCAGCTGTCGCAAACGGTGCAGATGATGACACGCAAAACGGTGATGCATACGATTCAGCAGGCCGTTCAGAAAGAATTGAAGCATGTGCTCGGCTCCTCGTCGATCGAGGAACTGCCGCCAGAGAAGCGCAGCGAGGTCGTGCGCGTGATCGATGAGCTCGGCGAGAGCAGCAAGCTGAGCGTCGCGCTTTTGATCGATGCCAGCGCCAGCATGAAGCCGAAGCTGGCGGCAGTGGAGGAGGCAATCCGCGATTTGATGCTGAGCCTTCAATCCCGGCAGGGAGAGAGCGAGCTGGCGGTGTTTCATTTCCCGGGCTCGGCATACGGCGACGATTGTACGATGGATCTGGGCTGGACCGATAATTTGAGCGGAGTCCAGTCTATTTTTCCGAAGCTGCAGATGAGAGGCACGACGCCGACGGGTCCTGCGCTGCTGCAGGTCGTCGAATTCTACCGCGGCAGCCGCGCAGAGCGGCGAGGCGGAGTCGAAACGGACGGGATGATGAGTGACGACGTCGTTTAAGCTGGTCTTGGAACGGGGAGCGGTTGTGACCGGCAAATGGAAGCAGCGCCGGTACCGGGTCGATCGTCTGCTAGGCGAAGGGGCGAACGGCAAGGTGTTTCTCGTTTCGCGGGACCGCAGCTGGTACGCGCTCAAAGTGGGCTCAAGCGCAGTTGACCTGCAGTCGGAGGTCAACGTTTTGCAGTCGCTCGCCGGCCAGCAGCTTCGCCGGCGCGACGCGGGCGAACCTTTTCTGATTGATGTGGACGATCTGCAGGCGCGGGACGGCCGGGAATATCCCTTTTATGTAATGAAATACGTAAAGGGCGTCAAGCTGTCCGACTACTTGCGGGCAGAGCGTCGGGAGTGGTTTCCGGTTGTCGGCTGCAATCTGCTGAAGAGGCTGTGGGAGCTGCACCGGGCGGGCTGGGCGTTCGGCGATCTGAAGATGGAAAATGTGCTCGTCGCCGATTACGGGCGCGTCGAGCTGGTCGATTACGGAGGCGTGACGGAATTTGGCAAAGGGGTGCGCCAGTTTACCGAAATCTATGACCGCGGCTTCTGGAACGCCGGGAGCCGAAGCGCGGACGCGGCGTACGATTTGTTCTCGTTTGCGGTTCTGTGCGTTCAGCTCCACGAAGGGCGTCGCCTGCAGCAGCTAAGCGCCGCTCAGCTTCCGCAGACGCGCTCGCCGGAAGAACTGCTGAAGCTGGTGCAGGCGAACCCGACGCTGAAGCCGTTCTCCGGCTGGATCAGCCGCGCAATTGCGGGCGGTTTCCGGGACACGGGTGAAGCGGTGTCGGCCTGGCAGGCCGTCATGCACCGGATCGGCACCTATCACAACTCGCAGCCTGCTCCGCGTTGGATGAAGGGGCTGTTCGTCGCCTGCGCGCTGGCGCTGGGGGCGACCGTCTACTGGATTGCACGGACGGGCTTGTAACGGCCGAAGGAGATTCGAAAGAACATGAATGAGAGCTGCGAACTGGAACAAAAACTGGCGGATATCGGAGCGGCGGAGCGGCTGTGGCAAGCCGGCGACACGCTCCTTGTCGCCGTGTCCGGAGGTCCCGATTCGATGGCGCTTCTGCATGCGCTGCACCGGTTATCCGAACGGCTTGGGCTGACGATTGCCGCCGCGCACGTCGATCACCGCTTCCGGGGCGGCGAATCGGAGCGGGAGGCGCAAGGGGTACGGGCCTTTGCGGCAAGTTTGGGCATCCCGTGCGAAAGCGCGGCGATCGACGTTCCCGCTTATATAGAAGAGACGGGAATGAATTTGCAGGCTGCCGCGCGGCTGCTGCGGTATCGATTTCTGCATGAGTCTGCCGCGCGCCTGGGCGCATCGCGCATCGCGCTCGCTCATCATGCGGACGATCAGGCGGAGACGGTGCTGATGCGGGTGCTGCGCGGCACCTCCACCAGCGGCCTGGCCGGAATCCCGCTCAGGCGGCGCGAAAAAAATGTGGAACTTATCCGTCCCTTACTCCGTATGTACAAAAAGGAACTGATTCGCTATTGCGAGGACAATTCCATTTCATATTATGTGGACAGCAGCAACGAAAAGCGCGACTACTTCCGCAACGAAATCCGGTTGGATGCGCTTCCGTATCTTTCCCGCTATAACGATCGTCTGACGGAATCGCTGTGCCGGCTCGCCGACATCGCCTCCGCGGAGGACGAGCTGCTGCGGCTGGAGACGGAGGCGGCCTACACCCGTTTGGTGACCGCTAAGCCCGGAGAATGCGAGGTTTCGGCCGCCGCTTTCGCCGGGCTGCACGTCGCTTTACAAAGGAGATTGATTAAACTAATATTAAATTATCTTGGATTGGAAAACGAACCCACCCCTTATGAGCGGGTGGAGACGATACGAATGGCCTCGCTTGCAGAAGCTCCCGCGACATGGAAGACGGATGCGGGCAGGGGAGTCATTTTCCGCCGCGAGTATGACTTATTGCGCTGGACAGCCCCCGGCACTGCGGGCGAGGATGCGGGGCAGCCCGCTTCCTCTTTTGTGTATAAAGCGCCGGAGGAGGGCGATCTTGCGGTTCCGCAAAGCGGGCTCCGGTTTCGCTTTGAACGGCTTGCGCCGGGCAGCCAAACGGAGCGCCAGCGCCGCTGGGAAGCCCTGTTTGACTTGAACGGGCTGACCTTTCCGCTGACGGTGCGCAGCAGGCGGCCGGGCGACCGGATGACGGTGCTCGGGTTAAACGGCAGCAAAAAGGTGCAAGATATGTTCATTGACGCCAAGATCGCGCCTTCGCGGCGCGGGCTCGTTCCATTGCTGACAGACGGAACCGGCGAACTGCTCTGGATTCCCGGCGTCCGGCGCTCTGCGAAAGCACTGCCCCGGAAGGAGTCATCGGCCCTGCTGAAGGTTACGGTTCAAGAGGGTGGAAACGGATGCGATTTTCCGCCGGACAGGGGATAGTAATGCGAATAAGCGGCACTTGTAAGCTCATAGTATGAAGTTATACAGCCATTGCGGGAGGGGCAATACGTTGCAGAATGACATTCAGGAAATACTTTACAGCTCGGAACAAATACAGAACAAGGTCAAAGAGCTCGGTGAGCTTCTGACACGGGATTTTGAAGGGCGCAACCCGCTCGTCATTTGCATTCTCAAAGGCGCGTTTATTTTTATGGCGGATCTGGTTAAGGAAATACGCACTCCGCTCGAAATAGACTTTATGGCCGTTTCCAGCTACGGGCAGTCGACGAAGTCGTCGGGCGTCGTCAAGATCATCAAGGATCTCGACGTTTCCGTCGAAGGCCGCGACGTGCTGATCGTGGAAGACATTATCGACAGCGGCTTGACCCTAAGTTATTTGGTCGATGTGCTCGAGCGGCGCAACGCCAAGTCGGTGACGATCGTAACGATCTTTGACAAGCCGGCCCGGCGGACCGTAGGTTTGGAAGCCGATTACAAAGGCTTTGTCCTGCCGGATGCGTTTGTCGTCGGCTACGGTCTCGATTACGCCGAGCGCTACCGGAATCTTCCTTTCATCGGCATTTTGAAACCCGAAGTTTACGAGAAGAAAAACACTTAACAACGGATGCGATTCGCCATACTTGCCTTGAAACCGGTTCTATTGTGGTGGCAAGACTTGCTATGGTAAAATATTTTAAGCGTCTTGAGAGGAGGTAGGGGATGAATCGGATCATCCGGAACACTGGATTTTATTTGCTCATCTTTTTGGTGACCGTCGGAATTGTCCAATTTATCAGCAGCCAAAACGACACCACAACCGAAATACGTTACGATCAGCTCGAGCAGGCTATTCAGGACAATAACATCGCCAATGCTAAGCTGCAGTTCGACGGCTACTCCTATCTGGTGACCGGCGAATATAGAACCAAACCGCAGGGGGCGGAATCAAACAAGTTTTATTCGCGTACGACGGCGGAGGAATTTTCGGTCAAGGAAATTACCGATGCATCGAAAGCAAACAACTTTGATTTGACGGTCAAGCCGATGCAGGGTGAAAGCATCTGGCTTACATTCCTCACCTCCATTGTACCGTTTGTCATTATTTTCATCTTGTTCTTCTTCCTGATCAACCAAGCCCAAGGCGGCGGCGGCAAAGTGATGAACTTTGGCAAAAGCCGGGCGCGGTTGTACAACGAGGAGAAGAAACGCGTCACATTCGAGGATGTGGCGGGAGCCGACGAAGAGAAGCAGGAGCTTGTCGAAGTCGTCGAATTTTTGAAAGATCCCCGCAAATTTGCGGCGGTCGGAGCCCGCATTCCGAAAGGCGTGCTGCTTGTAGGGCCTCCGGGTACCGGTAAAACGCTGCTTGCGCGTGCGGTTGCAGGCGAAGCGGGCGTACCGTTCTTCAGTATTTCGGGTTCGGACTTTGTGGAGATGTTCGTCGGGGTCGGCGCATCCCGTGTGCGCGATCTGTTCGAGAACGCCAAGAAGAACGCTCCTTGTATTATATTCATTGACGAGATTGACGCGGTAGGCCGTCAGCGCGGCGCCGGACTTGGCGGCGGCCATGACGAGCGTGAGCAGACGCTCAACCAGCTGCTCGTCGAAATGGACGGATTCGGCGCGAACGAAGGCATTATTATCGTTGCGGCTACCAACCGTCCGGACATTCTCGACCCGGCTCTGCTGCGTCCGGGACGCTTCGACCGTCAAATTACGGTTGACCGCCCGGATGTGAAAGGCCGCGAAGCGGTCTTGAAAGTCCATGCCCGCAACAAGCCGTTCGCCAAGGACGTCAAGCTTGACGTTATTGCGAAACGGACGACCGGCTTTACGGGCGCCGATTTGGAAAACCTGCTCAATGAGGCCGCGCTGCTTGCGGCGCGCCGCAACAAGAAGGATATCGCAATGGTCGAAGTCGACGAGGCGATCGACCGCGTCATTGTCGGCACGGAGAAGAAAAGCCGAGTCATCAGCGACCGCGAGAAACGCATTGTCGCTTACCATGAAGCCGGCCATACCATTATCGGCTACTTCCTGGAGCATGCGGATATGGTTCATAAAGTAACGATTATTCCGCGCGGCCGTGCGGGCGGTTACGTCATTATGCTGCCGAAGGAAGACCGGATGCTCGTCACGAAGCAGGAGCTGCTGGACAAAGTTACCGGCCTTCTGGGCGGACGCGTCGCCGAGGAGCTGTTTATCGGGGAAATCGGTACCGGGGCGTACAGCGACTTCAAGCAGGCGACCGGCATCGTGCGCAGCATGATTATGGAATACGGGATGAGCGAGAAGCTCGGTCCGCTGCAGTTCGGAACCACGCAGGGCCAAGTTTTCCTCGGACGCGATTTGGGACATGAGCAAAACTATTCCGACGCGATCGCTTACGAGATCGACCAGGAAATGCAGCGTCTCGTTACGGATTGCTACACGCGCGCCAAAGATCTTCTGACGGAGAAGAGCAAGGAAGTGCATCTGATCGCTCAGACGCTGCTCAGCAACGAAACGCTTGAGCTTGAGCAAATTAAGCGTCTCATCGATACCGGTTCACTCGACGGAACCGTCTCCGGCGATTCGAAGACGGAAGAGCCGTCCGCTGAGCCGACGATCGATACGCTCGGCAACGTAAAGGTGCGGATTCAAACCCGTGAACCGGGCGATCTTACGCCTCCTGCCGGCGATAGCGGCGGCAACAATGATGGCGGAAGCACGAGCTAAAGTTAATATTCAGGTTATAGATTATGAACGCGGGGCTGTCCTCCCGTACGGCTCATAAGCTTTCATAACCCGGAAACGGGGCTTTCTCATAAGTGTTCGCATGAATGAGCACGTCCCAAATCACGTCCCTAATGACGTCCCAAATATCACGCAAAAAAAGGACCTCCAGTTCCGCTGGCTTCAGCGGAGCCGGAGGTCCTTTCTCGTTAAACCTGAAACCGCACATCAGCTATCGATCGAAATCGTATGTCTGACGGGAAAGCCTGCAATGGGCGGTGCATTAATCATTCGAAATCGCATGCCGAGAGGAAAACCTGCGATGGAGCATTAGTTATCGATCCAAATTGCATGTTCTGAAGGGAAAGCCTGCAAAGGTGCAGGATTTATCGATCGGAATCGTATGTCTGGAGGGAAAACCTGCGATAGTACAGGAATTCCGGGCTCTTAAAGCCTGAACGTGAGACGGAATCGACAATAAATGTATTTTTGCAGGAATTATTACGTAATCGATAAAAACATAGAAAAAAGATGTACGATCGCAGGTATTTCAAAAATTCCCCTTTCGCGCAAGAGTGATTACAGTGCGGTGTACCTCGGTGTCCTCGGAATCGTCGGAACCGGGTAACCCCGAACCCCGACAACCCCCGGCTCCGGAACGAAATAAAGATATTTTACAGCTGATAACGGCAATGAGGACCCATAAGGTCCGTAAGGATAGCCGCTGACTGACCCCGATCAAGAATTTCAATACCTCTCCTCTGGAGCAGCTTCGTGTTCTTACGAACGACTCGTTCTAGCACGCTTAACTCCCTAAGCTTCATGTTCTTACGCACGACCACTCTAGCACACTTAACTCCTAAGTTTCTTAATCCAGACAAATGAGGCGAGCTAAGCAGAGGAACATTCTAGAAAAAAGGGATATTGATGTAACTATAATGTCATATTTATCCTCACCCTCTTTAATTCAACAATGAACAAATGTTCACATTAATTGAGTCGAGTAAGAAAAAACGCAAAAAACGAGGTTGAATTGTTACGTTCGTAAAGTTAATGTCACTATTATTTACATAAAAAGCATTGACTCTTACAATTGTTAGGATATAATAGCTATATTCAATGAAAAAGAAGATAGGGGAGAGTAAACAAATGAAAAAAGTGCGCAAGACAATTGGTTTATTGTCAGTTGCCCTGCTGGCGATGACGCTTATTTTGGCAGGCTGCGGCAGCAAGTCGAATAATAGCGGCAGTGCCGGAACCGAGTCCGGTTCTACCAACTCCGGAAGCGGCGATTCCAAAGCGGCCAGCATGAAAATCGGCATGGTAACGGACGGCGGCGGCATCAATGACAAGTCGTTTAACCAAAGCGCATGGGAAGGCCTGCAGCAGCTTAATAAAGATACCGGCGTAGAAGTTAAACCGTTAGAGAGCAAAAGCGACGCCGATTTCGAACCTAACCTGAACACCTTTGTCAAAGATAAATACGATCTCACTTGGGGCATCGGGTTTATGATGAATGCCGCCCTCAAAAAAGTAGCGGACGAAAACCCGGACGCGAAACTGGGCAGCATCGACAGCGTGGTTGACGCACCGAACGTCGAATCGGTTACGTTCGCGGAACATGAAGGCTCCTTCCTCGTCGGCGTCGTTGCCGGTCTGATGACGAAAACGAACAAAATCGGTTTTGTCGGCGGCATGGACCTTCCGCTGATCAAGAAATTCGAAGCCGGCTTCAAAGCAGGCGTTGCCGCGGTTAACCCTAACGCAACGGTAACAGCCAACTATGTCGGCGACTTTACGAAACCGGACCTTGGCAAAGCGGCGGCGGCAACGATTTACAATGCCGGTGCAGACATTATTTATCATGCGGCTGGCGGCAGCGGCAACGGCGTCTTCACGGAAGCGAAAGACCGCTTGTCCTCCGGACAGAAAGTATGGGTAATCGGCGTCGATAAAGACCAAGCGATTGAATTCGGCGACGACATCACCCTCACTTCGATGGTTAAACGTGTGGACCTGGCAGTCCAAATCGTCTCCAAAGACGTGATCGATGGTAAATTTGAAGGCGGTAAAGAACGTGTTCTCTCTCTGAAAGACGGTGGAGTAGGACTGCCGGAAACAAACAAAAACATTCCGGATGACGTTCTGGCCAAAGTAAATGAATACAAAGACAAAATTATTAGCGGGGAAATTAAAGTACCTACCGAATAAGGCTGTTTCTTTAGACGGTACGGACGTCTAATTGTCGAGATTGGCTGATCTGGCGCCTCCCGACAAGGACAGTATCCGATCAGCCGATAATACAAGGCCGGCGTTATGCCGGTCTTGTTTTTTGTCGAATTATAAGAAAAAATAACGTTTCACGCGTAACATTCTTATCTTTCACCGCGAAACGTATAGTCGCCCGTTAAAAAGGGGTCAGTCGTTTCTGCATGATGAAAAAGGAAATCCGCATTCGCGCAAGAATGATACATCAGGAAGATTTCAGGCGCTGCGGATAAGGCAATCGCGGAAGAGAGGGATCAACATGGACCAAGCCCAGACAGTAGTCGAACTGCAAGGCATAACGAAACGGTTTCCCGGCATTGTGGCCAACGACGGGATCAGCCTTCAGCTTCGCAAAGGTCAAATTCATGCGCTTCTTGGCGAAAACGGCGCAGGCAAGTCAACGTTAATGAATATTTTATTTGGACTTTATCAGCCGGATGAAGGTCAAATCCGGATCGACGGCAAGCCGGTCGTCATCGAAGGCCCCGGCAAAGCGATCGAGCTCGGCATCGGCATGGTCCATCAGCATTTCAAATTGGTGCAGCCGTTTACGGTTGCGGAAAACATTATTTTGGGCCATGAGCCCAGAAAAGGAATGACGATCGATTACAAAACCGCAAACGAGAAGGTTCGCGCGCTCTCCGAGCAGTATGGATTGAAAATCGACCCCCGCATGCGTGTGCAGGACATTACGGTCGGCATGCAGCAGCGGGTTGAAATTTTAAAAACGTTGTACCGCGGCGCCAATATCTTGATTTTTGACGAACCGACAGCCGTGCTTACCGTACAGGAAATTGAGGAACTGATCGCCATTCTTCGCAATTTGGCCAATAAAGGGAATTCGATCATTTTGATTACCCACAAATTAAAGGAAATTATGGCCCTTGCCGATCAAGTGACCGTTGTCCGCCGGGGAAAAGTTGTCGGAAGCGTTGCGGTCGACCAGACGGATGAACGGCAGCTTGCGGAGATGATGGTCGGACGTTCGGTTACGTTTCAGGTGGATAAACAAAAAAGCAAGCCGGGCGATACGGTGCTGGAAGTGACCGATTTGTCGATGAACGGGGAACATGGCAAGAAGGTGCTAGATGACATTACGTTTAACATCCGGGAAGGCGAAATTTTCGGTATTGCGGGTGTGGACGGCAACGGGCAGAGCGAGCTTGTGGAGGCGATTACGGGGATGCGAAGCATTGACGGCGGCCGCGTAACGCTGCAGGGCAAAGATCTGACCAATAAGCCGACCCGCTTCATTATGGAAGCCGGCGTCTCGCATATTCCGGAAGATCGTCACAAGCACGGATTGGTGCTCGATTTTACAGTCAGTGAAAATATGGCGCTCGGCAGTTATTATAAACCGCCGTTCAGCCGTAACGGGCTGCTTGATTACAAGGCGATGGATAGCAGCGCCAAAGAGCTGGCGGCGGAATTTGACGTGCGGACGCCGACGATTCATAATCAGGCGCGTTCCCTCTCGGGCGGAAACCAGCAGAAGGCGATCATTGCCCGGGAATTAAAACGAAATCCGAATCTGATTATCGCGGTGCAGCCGACCCGCGGTCTGGATGTCGGCGCCATCGAATTTGTGCATAAGCGGCTCCTGGAAGCGCGCGACCAAGGCAAGGCGGTGCTGCTTGTCTCGTTCGAGCTGGACGAGCTGTACGGACTTTCCGACCGGATTGCCGTTATTTGCGGAGGCCGTTTCATGGGACAGATGGATGCGGAAGAAATTGACGAAGAAAAGATTGGTTTGATGATGGCAGGCAATGCAAGCGACAGCGCCGAGCCGGCTGTGAAGGCAAACCGGGCAGACGGGGAGGTTTGAGATGAACATTTTCAGCAAAATATTCAATAAACAGTCGGCGCTAATCCCGCTCGTCGCGATATTGCTCGGACTGTTGTTCGGTGCGATTGTCATGCTTATCGGCGGCTACAATCCGATTGATGCTTACCTGGCTCTTATCGACAAGGTATTCGGCAATCCTTACGATTTCGGCGAAGCGCTGCGCGCCGTAACGCCTCTTATCTTCACAGGGCTGTGTGTCGCCTTTGCGTTTCGTTCCGGTCTGTTTAACATCGGCGCGGAAGGCCAGTTTATTGCGGGGATGACCGGCGCGTCGATCGTCGGCATCAAGCTCAATCTGCCATGGTTTATCCATGCTCCGCTTGCGGTCGTCGTAGGCGCTGTATTCGGAGGTTTGTGGGCAGCGCTGGCCGGCTATCTGAAAGCGAAACGGGGCGTCAACGAAGTCATTTCCACCATCATGCTGAACTGGATTGCGCTGTTTGGCGCAAACTTGATCGTCAACCGCCTTTTGATTGAAAAAGGGCAGCAGCGCTCGGTGCATATTCACGATTCCGCTTCCGCATCGATGGACTGGACTTCGGCCATTCTCGACAACGCGCGTATCCATTGGGGAACGCTCGTAGGCCTTGTTTGCGTCGCCGTGTTTTATATCGTGCTTTGGAAAACGAAACAAGGCTACGAGCTCCGCGCCAGCGGACATAATCCGGAAGCCGCCCGCTATGCAGGAATAAACGTACAGCGCAACATTATTAAAGCGATGTTCATTTCCGGTTTGTTTGCCGGCCTGGGGGGCGCATTCGAGGTGCTCGGCGTCTTCAAGTACCAAGCGATCCTTACCGTTTCGCCGGGTTACGGCTTCGACGGTATCGCCGTCTCGCTGCTCGGGGGCAACAATCCGGTCGGTATTCTGCTCGGTTCCATTTTGTTCGGTTTCCTTTCATACGGGTCGGCGGGCATGAGCTTTGAAGCGGATGTGCCCAATGAAATTATCCGGATCGTCATCGGCTCGGTCATCTTCTTTGTTGCCTCCCACGGCATTGTGCAGCTGTTTCTTAAACCGTTTTATTTCAAACGGGCGCGCAAACGGAAGGAGGCGGTGTAGATGGACATCATCACCACATTAGGCCAGCTGATGAATACAACGCTCGTGTTCTCGACGGCGCTCATTTTCGTCGCGCTGGGCGGCATTTTCACGGAACGGTCCGGGGTCGTCAATATCGGTCTCGAAGGCTTGATGACCGCCGGCGCATTCGCCGCTGCCGTTGCAGCCAATTTTGTGGAAGCTGGCGGCGGCGCGGGGGCGCCGTGGATTGCGCTCATTGCGGCGATTTTGTGCGGCACGCTGTTCTCGCTGCTGCATGCGGTGGCGACGGTGACGTTTAAAGCCAACCAGGTCATCATCGGTGTTGTCATGAACATTTTCGTGCTGGGGCTGACTGTATATCTCGTGAAAAGCCTCTATGACGGCCAAGGCCAGACGGAAACGATTAAAGAGGCATTTTCAAGGGTCGCAGTACCGTATTTGTCGAAAATTCCATTTTTCGGCGAGGCGCTGTTTCGCGCTTATCCGACAACGTATATTTGCTACGCACTCATTATCATCAGTTACTTCGTGCTTTACAAGACGGCATTCGGCCTCAGGCTGCGCTCCGTCGGCGAGCATCCCGGCGCTGCGGACACGGTCGGCATCAGCGTGACCAAATACCGCTACATCGGCGTGCTGCTCAGCGGCGCACTGGCAGGTCTTGGCGGCGCGACGATTACGCTGACAACAACGAACGATTTTTCGCATACGACGATATCCGGTCAAGGCTTCATTGCGATTGCGGCGATCGTATTCGGCAGATGGCACCCGATCGGCGCGGCTGCTGCCGCCACCTTCTTCGGTTTGGCGCAAGCGCTGCGTAATTTCGCCCAGCTGTTCGATTTTTCCAAGCATATTCCGAATGAAGTTCTTTATATGCTGCCGTATGTGCTGACGCTGCTCGTGCTCGCCTTCTCGGCCGGCAAATCGAACGCTCCAGCCGCTGCGGGAGAACCGTACGATCCGGGCAAACGATAGCGGAAATCCCTTTGCAATGCTTGTTGACAGTCTTGAAGCGGAAGTGTAAATTAAAGGTTAAATCAATGATTTCACACCGCTTGGTGCATAGTATAAATAAACGCATTTTTAATGGCCGCTCACCAATAGGCGGAACCCGCAAGGGACTCCGAACGCCCCGTGCATGCACGGGGCTTGTCTGCCGGTGGCGGCTGTTATGCGCTTATTGCACGTACAAAGGAGATGGATTCGCCGTGGAAGCACTGGCTTTGGAGCGCAAAGCGGAACAAAACCGCGAGCTGCGCGAGAGACTGCTCCAGCTGAAGAAAGAACGCAACGCCATTATTCTTGCTCATTATTACCAGCGTGACGAAATACAGGAAGTGGCCGATTTCAGAGGCGACTCTTTCTTGCTCGCCCAAAAAGCGGCTGCGACGGATGCCGACGTCATCGTGTTTTGCGGCGTTCACTTTATGGGCGAAAGTGCCAAAATTTTAGCGCCGAACAAGACGGTCATTATTCCGGACGAGCGTGCCGGCTGCCCGATGGCCGATATGGTCAATGTGGACGGGCTGCGCAAGCTTAAAGCCGAGCACCCGAACGCCACAGTTGTGACGTATATCAACTCGTCGGCGGAAATTAAAGCCGAAACCGATATTTGCTGTACGTCGGCCAATGCGGTTAAAGTCGTAAACTCGGTGGAAGGCGACGAAGTGATCTGGGTGCCGGACAAAAACCTCGGGCATTACGTGCAGCAGCATACCGACAAAAAGATGATTATTTGGGAAGGGTACTGCAACACCCACGATATGCTGACCGTTAAGGACGTCGAGGAAATGAAAGCGAAGTATCCGAACGCCGAATTTGTCGTTCACCCCGAATGCCGTCCGGAAGTGGTGGAGCTGGGGGATTTTGTCGGAAGTACAACGGCAATTATCAAATATTGCAAAGAATCGAAAGCGAAGGAATTTATTGTCGGCACCGAAGACGGAACAGGGTACCAGCTGCGTCTGGACAGCCCGGACAAGACGTTCCATTTCGCTTCCAAATATTTGGTTTGTCCGAACATGAAAGTAAACAATTTGAAGAAGCTGGTCCGCTGTTTGGAAAATATGCAGCCGCAAATTTACGTCCCGCCTCAAATTGCCGACAAAGCGCGGTTGTCGCTCGAGCGTATGCTACAGGTGAAATAGAGTAGCATGCGCTACTCTCATGTTTGGAGGAGCCTTACTGATGATACCGAGATATCTCGTTGATGTCGCACTGGACGAGCTGCCCGTAATCGAGAAAGACGTTATTGTCATCGGGGCCGGCATCGCCGGTCTCTTTACCGCGATCCGTGCAAGCGAACATCATTCGGTGCTGATCATTACGAAAAAATCACTGCTGGACAGCAACACCCGTTATGCGCAGGGCGGCATCGCAGCCGTCATTTCCGACGAGGATTCCCCCGCTTATCACCGGCAGGATACGCTAATTGCCGGGGCGGGCCTATGCGACGACGAGGCGGTCGATGTACTCGTGAACGAAGGCCCTCACGGCGTGCGCAGCCTTGTGCGCATGGGAACGCAGTTCGATTTGGAAAACGGGGAGTTCGCGCTTACGAAGGAAGGAGCGCACAGCCAGCGTCGTATTTTGCATGCCAATGGGGATGCCACCGGCTTCGAAATCGTGCGCGCATTGTCGAAGAAAGCGGTCGCAAACCCGGCCATCGAAGTGTGGGACGATCATTTTGCCATTGACCTCGTGACTCAAAACGGCGAATGCTGCGGCGTGCTCGTGCAGAAGCCCGACGGACAGCGCGTGTTCGTAAAGGGCAATGCGACCGTTCTTTGCTCGGGCGGGTCGGGCCAACTGTTCCGCTATACGACGAATCCGGAGGTAGCGACCGGGGACGGCATCGCGATGGCGTACCGTGCCGGGGCTTTGATTCGCGATGTGGAATTTATTCAATTTCACCCGACGGCGCTTTGCTATCCCGGCGCGCCGCGGTTTCTCATATCCGAAGCGGTGCGCGGCGAAGGTGCCGTGCTGCGCAATATTCGCGGCGAACGCTTTATGGAGCGTTACCATCCGCAGCTGGAGCTCGCTCCGCGCGATGTCGTCGCCAGAGCGATCGTAAACGAAATCGAAGAGACGAATTCGACGTTCGTCTATTTGGATGTGACGCACGAATCGGAAGAAATGGTTAAGCACCGTTTTCCGACGATTTATGGAGTTTGTTTGCAGTACGGGCTTGATTTGGCGACGGACTGGATTCCGGTCGCGCCTGCGGCGCACTATATGATGGGCGGCGTGAAAACCGATTTGAACGGCGAAACGAGCATCCCGAGGCTGTTCGCCTGCGGCGAAGTGTCGTCGACCGGCGTCCACGGCGCCAACCGGCTGGCCAGCAACTCGTTGTCGGAGGCGATCGTATTCGGACGCCGAATCGTCCGCCGCATAGGCGGAATGAAGCCGCTGACGATCCGGCCGGAAGTCCGGTACAAGAAGGAACGGAGCGGGTTTCCGACCCAGGCCGTCGTTGAGAAGCGGCTGAAGCTGCAAAAAATTATGGTCCGCTATGCCGGTCTGCAACGCGAAGCGACGGGGCTCGCCAAAGGACTGTCGGAGCTGGAACGGCAGAAGCCGTTCTTTGCTTCGGTGCTGACCAAGCGCGAGGAGTTTGAATTTGCGAATCTGCTGACCGGCGCCATGCTGACGACGCAGGCGGCGCTCGTGCGGGAAGAGAGCAGAGGCGCGCATTACCGGAAAGATTTCCCCAAGCGGGACGATCTGCTTTGGCGGAAGCATTCCGTTTTGCACAGGGAAGCGGGCGTAACGGAGGAGTCGTTTGAAAATGTCTGAATTCGGATTGGAATTTGGCGGTTATGACGCGGCGCTGAGGGAGCTGATCCGCTCTTGGTTGGCGGAGGATATCGGCACCGGAGATGTGACGACGCGCACGACGATTCCGGTGGGAAGCCGGTCGAAGGCGGTCATCCATGTGAAAGAAGAGGGCATCGTAGCCGGAATTCCCGTCGCGCGCCTCGTGTTTGATGTGGTGGATCCGCAGCTGGCTTTCCGGGCGCTTGTGCAGGACGGAGAGCCGGTTGCCCGCGGCACGGTGCTGGCGGAAGTGGAAGGCAGCACGCACAGCATTTTGACCGGGGAACGGCTTGCCTTGAATTTAATGCAGCGGCTGTCGGGAATCGCGACGAAGACGCGAGGATTCGTTGACGCGCTGGAAGGGCTGCCGGTGCGGCTTGTCGATACGCGCAAGACGACGCCGGGCCACCGTATGCTGGAAAAATATGCGGTCCGGGTCGGCGGCGGCGCGAACCACCGCTTCGGTCTGTACGACGCCGTCATGATTAAGGACAATCACATTAAAGGGGCGGGCGGAATTACCCCGGCCGTCGAAGCGGCCCGCCGGGCGATCCCTCATACGATGAAGATTGAAGTGGAGACGGAATCGCTGCAGCAGGTGGAGGAAGCGCTTGCCTGCGGCGCGGACATTATTATGCTGGACAACATGCAGCCGGAACGGATGGCCGAAGCGGTGAAGCTGATCAAAGCGCGGGCTCCCCATGTCGTGGTGGAAGCTTCCGGCAACGTACGGCTCGATACGGTTCGGAATATAGCCGCTTCCGGCGTCGATGTCATTTCGGTCGGCGGACTGACGTATTCTTTTAATGCGCTCGATATCAGTCTTGATTTGGGCGGCGTGAAAGGGAGGACTTGATTCGTGATTGTCGTGCTTGACGTCGGGAACACCAACATCGTTCTCGGTCTTTATGAGGGCAAGCAGCTGCTTCGTCATTGGCGGTTCAGCACGAACCGATCCGCAACGACCGACGAGTATGGAATGATCGTATTTAACCTGTTTCAATATGCCGGCGTGCGGGTGGAGGAAATTGACGGCGTCGTCATTTCGTCGGTTGTTCCTCCTCTAAACCGGACGCTCGAGCAGCTCAGCATGACTTATTTGCGCCACCGGCCGCTTGTCGTCGGTCCCGGCATCAAGACAGGTCTTAATATCCGGTATGAAAATCCGCGCGAAGTCGGGGCGGACCGGATCGTCAATTCGGTTGCCGGCATCGAAAAGTACGGTACGCCGCTGATCGTCGTTGATTTCGGAACGGCGACGACGTTCGATTATATCGACGCCAGCGGAGCTTATCTGGGCGGCGCCATTGTGCCGGGAATCGGCATTTCCACCGAAGCGCTGTACCAGAAAGCAGCCAAGCTGCCGCGCATCGAACTGGCCAAGCCGCGCAGCGTCGTCGGACGCAATCCGGTCAGCAGCATGCAGGCGGGGATCATTTTTGGCTACGCCGCGCAGGTCGACGGCATCGTCCGCCGCATCCGCTCCGAATTCGGCGTCGAGCCGCGCGTCATCGCGACAGGCGGTCTCGCAGAGCTGATTGCGGGCGAGTCGGAGACGGTCGATGAAGTCGACCAGCTGCTCACGCTGGAGGGGCTGCGCATTATTTATGAACGGAATCAGTGAAAAAGGGCCGCTGCGTGGACTAATTATTCTTCCGATCGCTGTTGTCCCCGGATTTCTTTGATTTATCCGCATAGCGGTAGAAATCCGGGTACAAAGCATATGCTTCCGAAGTGGCTTTCTTGCAGAAAGCCTTTAAGCGAACGCTTACGCTTCTCCAGAACAATTAGCCCACTCCGCTCTCTTTCACCGGTAGTCCGGGAAAAAGCGACCGCTGCCGCTTCTACAGATTCAAACCCGCTCGCTCCGCTCTCCTTTTTCATGGGGGAAGAGGAAGCGCTGCGCGGGAGGTGCGGTTGCCTTCCGGTAAAGGGGTATTTTGCCCGCAAACATACATTAGAACGAAAATTATCCCTTTTTTTTAGCTGATGGGTGAACATGGTTAATAGGGGATGTGTATAGAATCTTTTGCACAAGCTTAACTAAGCTGCAACGATAGAAGGAGGGAAATGGATGAACGAAACAAAGGCCAATGAAGATTATCTCGTACGCGGCATGGCCTGGAACGGCAAACTGCGCGTATTTGCGACCCGGACGACGGCGCTTGTGGAAGAGCTGCACCGCCGTCACCGGACGCTGCCGACGGCAACGGCCGCACTCGGCCGGACCGCAACGGTTGGCGCCATGATGGGCGCCATGCTTAAAGGAACCGAGAAGCTGACGCTGCAGGTAAAAGGAGACGGACCGATCGGACAAATCGTCGTGGATGCCAATGCGGCAGGCGAAGTGCGCGGCTACGTCGACCATCCCGACGTTCACCTGGCCAGCAATAACCAAGGCAAGCTGGACGTGGCAGGGGCCGTCGGCCGCAGCGGGCATATCCATGTCATTAAAGATTTGGGGCTTAAAGAGCCTTACCGCGGCTCCGTTCCGATTATTTCCGGCGAGTTGGGCGAGGACTTCACTTATTATTTCGCTTCTTCCGAACAAACGCCGTCCGCGGTAGGCGTTGGCGTGCTCGTCGACACCGACGGGTCGGTACTGCAGGCGGGCGGATTTATTTTGCAGCTGCTTCCGGGGCTTTCCGATGATGAAATTGCGGCGCTGGAAACGAAATTGGCGGGGCTGCCTCCGGTTACGTCGCTGCTCGATCAAGGAGAATCGCCGGAGGAAATTTTGCGCTGGGTTGTCGGAGATGAGCTGTCCATTTTGGACACATCGCCGGTAAACTTTGTTTGCAAATGCTCCGCCGAGCGGGTGGAACAAACATTGATCAGTTTAGGGGAAGCGGAGATTCGCGCGATCATCGAAGAGGACGGGAAAGCCGAAGTCGTCTGTCATTTCTGTAATGAGGCATATACGTTTGAGCGGCCGCAGCTGGAGAAATTGCTGGAGCAAGCGAAGCCGAAGCCGCTTCAATAGCGGGGGTTGAAAGGTTCATGGGGAAAGACCGGTTGTTGAAGGGGATCATCGGCCTTCAAGCCGTATGCATGATTGTGCTCGCCGTTGTCGTGGTGGCGACGGTGCTGCCTCTTGGCGGTCCGGGAGAAAATGCCGGCTCTCCCGACCGCGATGGAGGGGGAACGTCCTCCGGTCCGGCCGGCAGCGGAGCGGATGGAGGCGGCAAAGTCGTTGCCGCGACCGTGGGCGGGAAGCCGATCACGAAGGCAGAGCTGCAGGAGCGGCTTGCGCGGCAGTACGGAGACGAAGTATTGCGCACCATGATGGTGCGCGCCGCAATCGATCTTGAAAGCGCAGCCCTGAATTTATCCGTTACCGATGAGGATATTGACGCAGACTTGGCGGATCAAATGGAAGGCTACGAAAGCGAAGCGGCTTTTTATGAAGCGATGAAGTCGCAGCTCGGATTGGACCGGGACGATGTGCGTACGGATGCCAAATACCGGCTGCTGCTGGAGCAAATCGCGACCCGGAACATTGTCGTTACCGATGAAGAGGTAGACGATTATTTATCGGAGCATGCGGACGAGTATGCGCCCCGCACTTGGCTGCATCTGCGCTGGATTTTGACGGCATCGAGCAAAGACGCCGAGGCGGTGCTGGACAAGCTGGCAAACGGAGAAGATTTCGGCGTGCTCGCCCTAACGTATTCCACCGACGAAGCGACGTCAGGCAATGGCGGCGATTTGGGAGAGGTTGACAGTGAGGATGCCTTTTTGGACCCTTCGATTATAACGGCTGCCGGCAAGCTCGAAACGGGAGATTACGCAGGACCGATTACGACCGCCGGCGGGGCTGCTGTCATTCAGCTGATTGAGCGGCGGACGGCTGAGGAGACCGACCATTCCAGGCTAAGAAACCAGATCCGGAGGATGCTTGCGCTGAACTTGGCCGAGCCGTTGACGGATGTGGAAAATAAGCTGCTCTTGAAGTATGAGGCACGAAAATCCGGCCCCCAATAACCGCATGTTGAACAATTGGAAGCGCATATTGACAACTATAACCGCTACTTGATAAGATGGAGCAGAATATACCCAATTGATTTAGTCGGATTATAAGGGAGGCCTATTATAGTGGCTCGTATTGTTAATAATGTAACAGACCTCATTGGAGATACACCGCTTGTCCGTCTGAACCGTCTTGTGCCGGAAGACAGCGCGGAAATTTATTTGAAGCTGGAGTACCAAAATCCGGGTGCCAGCGTAAAGGACCGGATTGCAATCAGCATGATCGAGGTTGCCGAGCAGGAAGGCCTCATTAAACCGGGAGAGACGACGATTGTTGAGCCGACGAGCGGAAATACCGGAATCGGTCTGGCCATGGTAGCGGCTGCAAAAGGCTACAGAGCGGTTCTCGTTATGCCGGAGACGATGAGTCTCGAGCGCCGCAACCTGCTTCGCGCTTACGGTGCCGAGCTGGTGCTGACGCCGGGAGCGGAAGGCATGAACGGCGCGGTAAAAAAAGCGGAAGAGCTTGCATCGGAGAACGCCAACTACTTTATGCCGCAGCAGTTCAAAAACCCGGCCAACGCGAAAGTGCACCGCGAAACGACGGGACCGGAAATTGTGGAAGCGATCAATTCGCTCGACGGCAAGCTGGACGCATTCGTTGCCGGTATCGGTACGGGCGGCACGATTACAGGAGCAGGTGAAGTGCTTAAAGCGAACTTCCCCGGCATTAAAGTGTATGCGGTTGAGCCTGCGGCTTCCCCGCTGCTTTCCGGCGGCAAGCCGGGCGGCCACAAAATTCAAGGCATCGGCGCCAACTTCATTCCCGAAGTGCTGAATCGTGAAGTTTACGACGGCGTCATTACGGTCGAAAATGAAGAGGCGTTCGATTATGCGCGCCGCGCCGCCCGCGAAGAAGGCATTCTGTGCGGCATTTCTTCCGGCGCCGCCATCTTCGCCGCGCTGAAAGTGGCGAAAGAGCTTGGCAAAGGCAAGCGCGTCATTGCGGTTGTGCCGAGCAACGGCGAACGCTACCTCAGCACGCCGCTGTTCAACTTCGAAAATTAATTCGGCCCCGGCCGGCGAATCGAATTGGAACTTAAAGCTCCCGCGATAAGCGGGAGCTTTTCTTTTTCCCGGGCGTTTTGATATACTAGCAGGCAATAGAGCGCCAAAGGCTGCTTAAAGCACATGCGGCGCGATTAGCGGAATCGGATTCGGGAGGGCTTATGGATGCCGGTAGCAGTGACGGCTTTTGCAGATTGGGAACGATGGACGAGGCAGGGGATGTATACGACGCTGCCGCTGCTGCACAAGCTTCCGCTTCCCGCAGGGACGGCGGCGCCGGCCAGCTGGGAAGAGGCTTGGAAATCGGCTTCGGCATATGCGTTCGTGCTGGAGAGCGGCAAGGACGGACGTTACACTTACTTGGGGCTGCGTCCGGCATCGGTTGTACAGGGCAAAGGGCTCGACGCTGAAAGCGTGGATACAGCGACGGGCGAAACGAGGCGGCTGCACGGCAAACCGCTGGAAATCGTGCGGAACTGGATGAGCGCAAGCCGCGCGCCGCGGGTTGCGGACGGTCCGAAATGGACCGGCGGCTGCGCCGGCTTCTGGAGCTATGACGTCATCCGCACGATCGAGCGGCTGCCGGAGCTCGCTGAGGACGATCTTGGCATTCCCGACTATTTGTTCATGCACATGGACGAGGTGTGGATCGTGGACCGGGAGGAACAAGCGCTTTACTGCGCCGTTCATACGGCGATCGCGCCCGAAGACGCAGCAAGCGGGAAGCTGAAAATAAAGTACGATGCGGCCTGCGCAAGGGCAGAGCGGATGGAACGGGAATGGCTTCGGTTCACAGATGCGTATGGAGAACCGGCGGATGAAGCTGGGCATCCGGTAGACCGGAATCCGGCTGCGCTGCGGCGAGAATTTTTGGAGCGGCAACCCCCATCATCCGCGTTTGAGCTCCCGGACGGCATATACGGACCTTTTGCCAGGGAAGACTATATGCGTGCCGTCGAGCGGATTCGCGAATATATCGCGCAGGGGGATGTGTTTCAAGTAAACCTTTCTCTGCGTCAGAGCCGAAGCGCCGCCGCTTCGCCGGAAGAGCTGTACGAATGGCTGCGGCTCGTAAACCCTTCTCCTTATATGGGATTTTTGCGCAGTCCCGATTTTCAGCTCGTTTCCGGCTCGCCGGAGCTGCTCGTCGAGCTGCAGGGCGGCAAGCTGGCAACCCGCCCGATTGCGGGTACGCGCCGCCGCGGCCGTACGCCGGAAGAAGACCGCCTCATGGAAGAAGAGCTTCGAACGAGCGAGAAGGAGAGGGCCGAGCATATTATGCTCGTCGACTTGGAGCGCAACGATCTTGGCCGCATCGCCGCATTCGGATCTGTGCGGGTGGAAGAGCTGATGGTGGTGGAGCGCTACTCCCATGTGATGCATTTGGTATCGCAGGTGGAAGGCAGGCTGGCCGAAGGGAAGGACGCTTACGACGTGATTGCGGCTACTTTCCCGGGGGGAACCATTACCGGCGCGCCGAAAATCCGCACGATGGAAATTATCGAAGAGCTGGAGCCGGTAAGGCGCGGACCCTACACCGGTTCGATGGGGTGGATTGACTATAACGGGGATATGGAATTTAATATTGTTATACGAACGATGGTCGTAAAGGATAACGCCGTTCACATTCAGGCAGGGGCGGGAATCGTGATCGACTCCGTACCCGAACGCGAATATGATGAATCGCTCAACAAGGCGAAGGCGCTCTGGAAAGCGATTCAATACAGCGAGCAGTTCGCGGCCGAGACGGCGGAAGCTGCGCGTTCGCGTTCCGCAGCTGATGATGAACATGAACGCTTGTAGCCGGACCCCTTTTTCACCACACCTTTAGGAGGATGCCGTATGATTCTGGTTATCGATAACTATGATTCGTTCACATACAATTTGGTTCAATATTTGGGCGAACTGAAAGAAGTGATTGTGGTCAAGCGCAACGACGAGATCAGCCTGGAGGAAATTGAAGCGCTGGCTCCCGACCATATTTTGATTTCGCCCGGCCCTTGCTCGCCGAACGAGGCGGGGATCAGCCTGGCGCTGATCGACCGGTTTAAAGGAAAAATTCCGATCTTCGGCGTCTGTCTGGGCCACCAATCGATCGGACAGGCGTTCGGAGGCGAAGTGGTGCGCGCCGAGAAGCTGATGCACGGCAAGACGTCGGCCATTCTTCATGACGGCCGCACGATCTTTGAAGGCATTCCATCGCCGTTTACCGCAACGCGCTATCATTCCCTCATCGTTCGGCGCGAGACGCTTCCGGACGAGCTGGAAATTAGCGCCGAGACGGAAGAAGGCGAAATTATGGGACTCCGTCATAAGCATTACCGTATTGAGGGCGTGCAATTTCATCCGGAATCGATTATTACCGAGAACGGTCTGACCATGCTGCGCAACTTCCTGGCGGTCAAATCGGCTACGGTGGTGTAATGAAAATCGGTTACAACGGGTCCGTGGTTGAAGCCGGAGATGCCAAAGTCTCCGTTTACGACCACGGTTTTTTGTACGGAATCGGTTTGTTCGAGACGTTTCGCACCTATGGCGGCGCTCCTTACTTGCTGGAGCGGCATTTGCAGCGTCTGGCGGAAGGCTGCCGGCAGCTCGGAATCCGCTGGTTTGCCGATCCCGCCGCGATCCGCCGCCATCTCGCCGAGCTAATGTCCGCGCACGATCTTTCGGAGGCTTATGTCCGCTTGACGGTATCGGCCGGAGATGAAGGGCTGGGTCTTCCGGCCGGCGATTATATCCGTCCGCTGCAGCTGCTCATGGTTAAGCCGCTGCCGGCGCCGTCCGCCGGACTTTACCGCGAAGGAAGAGAGCTTAGTCTGCTCGGCACCCGCCGCAACTCGCCCGAAGGCGGCGTGCGGCTGAAATCGCTGCACTTTATGAACAACGTGATCGCCAAACGCGAGCTGCTGCAGAGCGGCGCGCCGGCCGGCGCCGAAGGGCTGATGCTGACGGGAGAAGGCTGGCTCGCCGAAGGCATCGTTAGCAATCTGTTCTTCGCCGCCGGCGGCGTCGTGAAGACGCCGGCGGTGAAGGAGACGGGCATTTTGCCCGGTATTACGAGGCGGCGCGTGTTGGAGCTGGCGGAGGCGGAAGGCTTTCCCGTCGAGGAAGGCTTGTACCGCTGGGACGAGCTGCTCGCCGCGGATGAAATATGGGTGACCAACTCCGTGCAGGAGCTGGTCCCGGTTACGAAGCTTGCGGACCGGAGCGGAATGGCGGGCCGCAGCGGTAATGATACGGACATGGGGGCGGCGAAGTCCGCTGTCGTTGTGGGCGCGGGCACGATAGGGCCGATGTGCGCGAAACTGCTCGAGCAATACCGTTTCGACACGGACACGGACACGGGTGCGGGCAAAGCGCGACACGATTGATTTTTCCTAATGCAGGGTGAGGTGAAGGTTGATGTATGTACGGCAGACGGATTATGAAGTGCCCCGGCGAAAATACGAATGGGCGGACGGCGTCCGGCTGGAGCTCGGAGAGCGGACGTTAATTATGGGCATCCTCAATGCCACGCCGGATTCGTTTTCGGATGGAGGGCGCTTCGATACGGTGGAAAAAGCGGTCCTGCATGCGCGGCGGATGGTGGAGGAAGGCGCGGATCTGATCGATATCGGCGGCGAGTCCACTCGCCCCGGCAGCGAAGCGGTCGCCGTGGAGGAAGAGCTGCGGCGCGTCATTCCGGTCGTCGAGGCGCTGCGAAGAGCGCTTCCCGGCGTTCCGCTCTCGATCGATACGTATAAAGCGGAGACGGCGCGGCAATCGCTCGAGGCAGGCGCCCATATCATAAACGATGTTTGGGGACTAAAGGGCGACGGGCGGATGGCCGCGGTGGCGGCGGAGTACGGCTGCCCGGTTATTTTAAGCCATAACCGTCATGCGGGCGACTATATCGATCTTGTCGGCGATGTCGTTGCGGACCTGAAAGGCAGCATCGCCTTGGCGAAACATGCGGGCGTAGAAGAGGCGAATATTTGGCTCGATCCCGGCATCGGTTTTGCCAAAACTTATGAAGATAATCTTCAATTAATGGGACGACTGACCGAACTGTCGGCGCTCGGGTATCCCGTTCTGCTCGGCACATCCCGCAAACGGTTTATCCGCCATACGCTCAATCTGCCGGTCGACGATCTGGTGGAAGGCACCGCGGCCACGGTCGGGGCGGGCATTATGCAAGGGTGCCAAATCGTCCGCGTCCATGATGTGCGGGCGATCAAGCGGTTCGCGTCGATGACGGACGCGATCGTATACGGACCGGCGGAAAGCCGCAAGGCGTAAGCCGGATCGGACCATTTTGAGCGAAAAAAGGTGGGCATGATGATGGATACGATGACGCTGAACGGGATGAAGTTTTACGGATATCATGGCGTTTTTGCCGAAGAAAACAAGCTGGGCCAGCAGTTTTGGGTCGATCTGGTGCTGCGGATGGATTTGGAGAAAGCGGCGCAAAGCGACGATTTGAACGAGTCGATCAATTACGCCGAGCTGCATGCGTTGACGAAGAAAATTGTCGAAGGACCGCCGTGCAAGCTGATCGAAGCTTTGGCCGGGCGTATTGCATCCTCTTTGCTTCAGACTTATACTGGAATACATGAATTGACGGTTCGCGTTACGAAGCCGAACCCCCCGTTCGACATTCATTTTGACGGGGTTGTCGTCGAATTGCGCAGAAAGCGGGATGAGCATGGACAAATCGTTCCCGTTTAAAATAAACATACCAAAGCAGCTGCCGGATTCATCATCCGCGGCAGGCGCTCCTGCGGGCGGCGGTGAAAGCCGGTCTTCCGCAAAGTCCGCCAAACCGGGCGGGGCAGGGGCTGCAGCCGCATATATCGCGCTCGGCTCCAACCTGGGAGACCGCAGCGGCATGCTGGCCGAAGCGCTGCGGCGGCTGGACGCCAGCGAAGGCGTGGAAGTGACCGGCGTCTCCGCCGTCTATGAGACCGATCCGGTCGGCTACACCGAGCAGCCGGCGTTTCTGAACATGGCGGCGGCGCTCCGGACGACGCTTCCGCCACTTGATTTGCTGCGTCTGCTGCTCGCCGTAGAGCAGCAGCTTGGCCGGGTGCGCGACGTGCGGTGGGGACCGCGCGTCATTGATCTCGATCTTTTATTGTACGGCGCAGTGAAGATGGATGAAGAAGAGCTGACGCTTCCGCACCCGAGGATGATGGAACGGGCTTTCGTGCTGGTGCCGCTTGCGGACGTCCTTGCCGCCGGACACCCGCTGCAGGCGGAAGTGGCGGAGCTGGCCCTAGCTGCGCTTCGGGAAGGAAAGGAAGGCATTGTTTCATGGAATACGATCAACTGGCGCAGCGGGTCCGCGCCTTTCGAAAATTAAAAGGATTCACCCAACAGGAACTGGCGAAGCGGCTCGAAGTATCCGTCGCCGTTCTCGGTTCTCTGGAGCGGGGCACCCGCAAACCGGAAGCGCAGCTGCTCGCGCAAATTGCCGACGCACTCGGCGTCGATTATGGAGAACTGACCGCTGACGATAACGGCGGCCTGCAAACGAAATGAAAGGAAGCGATAACGCCATGCTGAAAATCGGAAACATCGAAATGAAAAATAACGTGGTGCTCGCCCCGATGGCCGGCGTGTGCAACCCCGCCTTCCGCCTGATCGCCAAAGAATTCGGCACCGGGCTCGTTTGCGCCGAGATGGTCAGCGACAAAGCGATCCTGCACGGGAACAAGCGCACGCTTGAGATGCTGTATGTCGACGAGCGGGAGAAGCCGCTCAGCCTGCAAATTTTCGGAGGGGACCGGGAATCGCTTGTCGAGGCGGCGCGCATTGTCGACAAACAGACGAACGCCGACATCATCGATATTAATATGGGCTGTCCGGTGCCGAAAGTGACAAAATGCGACGCCGGCGCCCGCTGGCTGCTCGACCCGAACAAAATCTACGAGATGGTGTCCGCCGTCGTCGACGCCGTCGATAAGCCCGTCACCGTCAAAATGCGGATTGGATGGGACAGCGAGCACATTTACGTCGTTGAGAACGCCCTTGCGGTGGAACGCGCCGGCGGCCAGGCCGTCAGCGTTCACGGCCGTACCCGCGAGCAGCTGTATACGGGCAAGGCGGACTGGGACAAAATAAAGCAGGTCAAGGAAGCGGTTAGCATTCCCGTTATCGGCAACGGGGACGTTGTAACGCCGGAGGACGCCAAGCGGATGATCGAACAGACCGGTTGCGACGGCGTCATGATCGGCAGGGGCGCGCTCGGCAACCCGTGGATGCTGTACCGCACGGTGCATTATTTGACGAACGGGGAGCTGCTGCCGGAACCGGCGCCCGGCGAAAAGATGCGGATCGCCCTGCTGCATATGGACCGCCTCGCAGCCCTCAAAGGCGAGTCCGTAGCTGTACGCGAGATGCGCAAGCATTTGGCGTGGTACCTGAAAGGTCTTCCCGGCGCGGCGCGCGTGAAAGACAGCATTATGGAGGAGACGAGCCGCGATAATATGGAGCAGATTTTGGAGCAGTATATCCGCTCGCTCGAAGACGAGGGTGTCGGCGCCAGCTCCGGCCAGCAAGCAGACGGATCCCCCGTTCATTGACGAACGGGGGCGGGTTTTTTTCGGAATGAATCGTTGCTCCCCCGTTTGGACTTGGATTCAATTGACATTCGGGGCGCACATGAAATATAATCTTGCAATATAATCCTAATCCGGCTGTTCCTGTCGCTTAATCCCTCTTACATCCAAGCAGCGAATTCGCTTTGCAAGAGGCAGGCATCAGAGCTTCGGGGAGCGATATAATATTGTAATTAGCAGTGCATTCATACCCGGGTATGAAAATATGTCACACGACAGGAGAATCAGTAATGAGCGATAAAGAAGTGATTCTGACTCAGGACGGTCTCAAGAAACTTGAAGAAGAATTGGAAAATCTCAAATCGGTCAAACGTCGTGAAGTGGCCGAACGGATTAAAGTGGCCATCGGTTACGGTGACATCAGCGAGAACTCCGAATATGAAGACGCCAAGAACGAGCAAGCTTTCATTGAAGGCCGCATCATTACGCTCGAGAAGATGCTCCGCAATGCGCGCATCATCAATAACGACGAGATCGATATCGACACGGTCAGCATCGGCTCCATCGTGACGGTGGAGGATGTCGAATACGGCGATACGATGGAATATGCGATCGTCGGCACGGCCGAGTCGGATCCCCTGCAAAACAAAATCTCGAACGAAAGCCCGGTAGGCAAAGCGATTCTGGGCAAAAAGAAGGGCACCACAGTGGAAGTGAACGTTCCGGCTGG
>NZ_CP011058.1:2375000-2440000 GCF_000961095.1 Paenibacillus beijingensis
AACCCGGAGATAGCTGGTTCTCCCCGAAATAGCTTTAGGGCTAGCCTCGGTTGTATGCGTCGTGGAGGTAGAGCACTGATTGGGTGCGGGGCCCGCCAAGGGTTACCAAGTCCAGTCAAACTCCGAATGCCATAGACGTAAGACCGGGAGTCAGACGGTGAGTGCTAAGATCCATCGTCAAGAGGGAAACAGCCCAGATCATCAGCTAAGGTCCCCAAGTGTGTGTTAAGTGGGAAAGGATGTGGAGTTGCCCAGACAACCAGGATGTTGGCTTAGAAGCAGCCACCATTGAAAGAGTGCGTAATAGCTCACTGGTCGAGTGACTCTGCGCCGAAAATGTAACGGGGCTAAACACACCACCGAAGCTATGGCATGTACCTTTTAGGTACTTGGGTAGGGGAGCGTTGAATGCGGGTTGAAGTCAGACCGGAAGGACTGGTGGACTGCATTCAAGTGAGAATGCCGGTATGAGTAACGAAAAGATGGGTGAGAATCCCATCCGCCGAAAGCCTAAGGGTTCCTGAGGAAGGCTCGTCCTCTCAGGGTAAGTCGGGACCTAAGGCGAGGCCGAAAGGCGTAGTCGAAGGACAACAGGTTGATATTCCTGTACCACCGTAATCCGCTATGAGCGATGGGGTGACGCAGAAGGGTAGTGACGCGAGCTGATGGAATAGCTCGTCCAAGCAGTGAGGCTGGTTGATAGGTAAATCCGTCAACCGTTAAGGCTGGGCTGTGATGGGGAGGGAAAATTACAGTACCGAAGGTCATGTGCTCCGGCTGCCGAGAAAAGCCTCTAGCCAGGAGAAGGTGCCCGTACCGCAAACCGACACAGGTAGGCGAGCAGAGCATGCTAAGGCGCGCGGAGTAACTCTCGTTAAGGAACTCGGCAAAATGACCCCGTAACTTCGGGAGAAGGGGTGCCTCGGTAGGGTGAATAGCCCGAGGGGGCCGCAGTGAAAAGGCCCAAGCGACTGTTTAGCAAAAACACAGGTCTGTGCGAAGCCGTAAGGCGAAGTATACGGGCTGACGCCTGCCCGGTGCTGGAAGGTTAAGGGGAGCGGTTAGGAGCAATCCGAAGCTGTGAACCGAAGCCCCAGTAAACGGCGGCCGTAACTATAACGGTCCTAAGGTAGCGAAATTCCTTGTCAGGTAAATTCTGACCCGCACGAATGGCGTAACGACTTGGGCGCTGTCTCAACGAGAGATCCGGTGAAATTTTAATACCTGTGAAGATGCAGGTTACCCGCGACAAGACGGAAAGACCCCATGGAGCTTTACTGCAGCTTGATATTGGACTTGGGTACGATCTGTACAGGATAGGTGGGAGCCTTAGAAGCCGGAGCGCCAGCTTCGGTGGAGGCGCCGTTGGGATACCACCCTGATCGTACTTGAGTTCTAACCCGCTACCGTGAAACCGGTAGGGGGACCGTGTCAGGCGGGCAGTTTGACTGGGGCGGTCGCCTCCTAAAATGTAACGGAGGCGCCCCAAGGTTCCCTCAGAATGGTTGGAAATCATTCGCAGAGTGCAAAGGCATAAGGGAGCTTGACTGCGAGACCTACAAGTCGAGCAGGGACGAAAGTCGGGCTTAGTGATCCGGTGGTACCGAATGGAAGGGCCATCGCTCAACGGATAAAAGCTACCCTGGGGATAACAGGCTTATCTCCCCCAAGAGTCCACATCGACGGGGAGGTTTGGCACCTCGATGTCGGCTCATCGCATCCTGGGGCTGAAGTAGGTCCCAAGGGTTGGGCTGTTCGCCCATTAAAGCGGTACGCGAGCTGGGTTCAGAACGTCGTGAGACAGTTCGGTCCCTATCTGTCGTGGGCGTAGGAAATTTGAGAGGAGCTGTCCTTAGTACGAGAGGACCGGGATGGACGTACCGCTGGTGTACCAGTTGTTCCGCCAGGAGCACCGCTGGGTAGCCAAGTACGGACGGGATAAGCGCTGAAAGCATCTAAGCGTGAAGCCCCCCTCAAGATGAGATTTCCCAGTATGTAAGACCCCTGGAAGACGACCAGGTTGATAGGTTCGAGGTGGAAGCGCGGCAACGTGTGCAGCTGACGAATACTAATCGGTCGAGGGCTTATCCTAATGGGTTTTCCGAGTGAGGAAAACCGCAAGGCGTATGATTCAGCTAAGGAAACACAAGCAATCTTTCGCATCTAGTTTTCAGGGTGTAAAACCTTAACGTTCCGAAGAGGAACCCGTTTGGTGGCGATGGCGGAAGGGAACCACGCGTACCCATCCCGAACACGACCGTTAAGCCTTCCAGCGCCGATGGTACTTGGACCGCAGGGTCCTGGGAGAGTAGGACGTCGCCAAGCACGAGGAACCCGCTGCATTCGCAGCGGGTTTTTTGTTGTTTTTTATTGCCCGACAACGGTACAATTCGGTAATTTTGGTCGTATATGCTTTACAAACCGGGCCCTTTTTTCGCTCATACTACCTCCATCAAGAAGTAATGGGGTGGAAAGGATGCGGAAAGCGGGAGGACGTTATTGGACCCTGAAAAGTACGATCAGCACCGTGTTGGTTCTAGGAATGGCTTACAGTTATACGGGACCGGCAAGCTTAGACGACAAGCCTTCCGCATCGGCGCTTAATAAGCGCCAGCCCGAAAAGGCGGCCGCAGCTGCCAACACGTCCGGGCCCAACTCTTCGGCTCGGCAATCGGGAACAAAAGCACCTGCAGCCGTAAAAGGGATCTATGTATCCGGATGGACAGCAGGGAGCGGCAGAGCGATGGAAAGATTAATCCGCTTAACGGAGCAAACCGAATTGAACGCGATGGTGATCGACGTCAAGAACGAGTATGGCGAACTGACCTACCCGTCCCGTCTAAATAAGGTTAATCAACTCGGAGCAGATCGGCGGCCGCCGATCCGATACCTAAAGCCGCTGCTTGCGCGATTGCACCGCAATCATATCTATACAATCGGCAGGGTGGTTGTGTTCAAGGACCCGCTGCTCGCCCAGCGGCAGCCGCAATGGGCGCTGCATCGCAAGTCGGGCGGCATATGGAGGGACAATAAAGGGAAAGCGTGGGTCAACCCTTTTCGCAAGGAAGTATTGGATTACAACATTGCGGTAGCTGCGGAAGCGGCAAAGCACGGTTTTGATGAGATTCAATTCGATTATGTCCGGTTTCCGGCGAACACTCCCGAGGCCGAGGCAAGTATCGACTACGGATATTCAGGCTTTAGTTCCAAAGCCGGTGCGATCCGAAATTTTCTTCATCTTGCAAAGTCGCGTCTGCATCAGCAAGGCACAAAGCTGTCGGTCGACGTATTTGGGCTCGTCACGTCCGCGGAGAACGATATGGGTATCGGTCAAACGTGGAAAGAAGTCGCTTGCCAGGCCGATTACATATCTCCGATGACGTATCCGTCGCATTATTCGCAAGGGGTATACGGCATCCCAAACCCGGACCTGTCGCCGTATGCCACGATACGCAGCGCCATGACGGATGCAGTGGGGCGCAACCGGCAATTAGGCTGCAACCGGGGACAACCGGCCGGAATCCGGCCTTGGCTGCAAAGCTTCACGGCGACATGGATACACCCTCATTTAGTCTATGGCAGGAGGGAAGTGCTGCTGCAAATCAAGGCGGCTCATGATGCCGGCGTCGAGGAGTACTTGCTTTGGAATCCGAGGTGCGTATATCCGCTGATGGAAGATAAGCGATGGGAAAATGGTCCAAACGGCGCGCTTTCGGCCCGTCCGCCTAATCTTGACAGCCCCTAACCCCTCTGCTAATATGGCAATAATATATTCGGATAGCTAACATTTTGAGGAGGAACTAACTCGTGTGGGAAACCAAATTCGCTAAAGAAGGACTAACGTTTGATGACGTGCTACTGGTCCCCCGCCGCTCTGAAGTGCTTCCGCGTGAAGTGCATATCGGTACCCAATTAAGCGCCAATGTCAAATTGAACATTCCTTTAATTAGCGCCGGAATGGATACCGTTACGGAAGCCGCCTTGGCCATTGCGCTGGCCCGTGAAGGCGGAATCGGTATTGTTCATAAAAATATGTCAATCGCGCAACAGGCGGAAGAAGTGGACCGCGTGAAACGTTCGGAAAGCGGTGTTATTACGAATCCTTTTTCGCTGACGCCTAACCATCACGTCTATGATGCGGAAGAGCTGATGGGCAAATACCGGATCTCCGGTGTGCCGATTGTGGATGACCAGCAGAAGCTTGTCGGCATCATTACGAACCGGGATCTGCGTTTCGTGCATGATTACTCCATTAAAATCAGCGAAGTGATGACCCATGAGGAGCTGGTGACGGCGCCGGTCGGAACGACGCTTGAAGAAGCCGAAGTGCTGCTGCAAAAGCACAAGATCGAGAAGCTTCCTCTGGTGGACGAGAACAAGACGCTCAAAGGCCTGATCACCATTAAAGATATTGAAAAAGCGATCCAGTTCCCGAACGCCGCGAAGGACAAGCATGGACGTCTACTGTGCGGCGCAGCGGTCGGCGTGGCGAAAGACACGATGGAGCGCGCGGCTGCGCTCGTCGAAGCGGGTGTGGACGTCATCGTGGTCGATTCGGCTCACGGTCATCATATTAATATTCTCGAGACGGTGCGTAAGCTGCGTGCCGCCTATCCGGACCTTACGATTGTGGCGGGCAACGTGGCAACGGCGGAAGCGACGCGCGACTTGATTGAGGCCGGAGCTTCGGTTGTCAAGGTCGGCATCGGTCCCGGATCGATTTGTACGACCCGCGTCATTGCCGGTATCGGCGTGCCGCAGATCACGGCCATTTACGATTGCGCAACGGAAGCCCGCAAGCACAACGTTCCCGTCATCGCCGACGGAGGAATCAAGTATTCCGGCGACATTACGAAAGCGATCGCGGCAGGTGCAAGCGCCATTATGATCGGCAGCCTGTTTGCGGGAACGGAAGAAAGTCCCGGCGAATCTGAAATTTATCAGGGACGCCGCTTTAAAGTATACCGCGGGATGGGCTCTCTCGGTGCGATGAAGGAAGGAAGCAAAGACCGTTACTTCCAGGAAAACGAGAATAAGCTCGTTCCCGAAGGCATCGAAGGCCGCCTGCCTTACAAAGGGCCGCTGGCGGATACCGTTCATCAGCTGATCGGCGGGCTGCGTGCCGGCATGGGATATTGCGGAACGGCGAACATTGAGGAATTGAAAAACGATACATCGTTTATCCGGATCACGGGCGCCGGCTTGCGCGAAAGCCATCCGCACGATGTGCAAATTACGAAAGAAGCTCCGAACTACTCGCTGTAATTTTAACTGCTGCGGGCGCAGCGGAATCAGACAAGCAGGGAGAAGCGATCCAAGCGCTGTTCTCTTCTGCTTGTCTTTTTTTATGCGGCCCCGCTGTGTTACAATATACAACGGACAAACCATGGGGAAAAGGGGAGAATGTGTTGGAGTTGAAGTTGGGCCCGGTCAAGTTGAAGCCGGTTGTCGCAGCATTTCTTGTTGTTTGGTTGACCGTTCTGTCTTTAGGATCTACCGCCGTTATGGCTGCAGATAGCACTTATCCTTCCAATACGCTAGGCCTAAATGTAAAGGCTGCCATTCTGATCGATGCCGATACCGGACAGGTGTTGTATGCCGTAAATGCCGATGAACCGCGGCCGCCGGCAAGCATGACGAAGATGATGACGGAATATATGGTGCTTGAGGCGATTAGTAAGAAAGAAATTACTTGGGATACGCAGGTAACGGTAAGCGAGGAAGCGGCAAGCACGCCGGCGGACGGTTCCCAAGTCTACTTGGCCCAAGGAGACGTTCATACCGTTAAAGAGCTGTATACGGCGATGGCGGTCGCTTCGGCGAATGACGCAACCATAGCGCTGGCTTCGTTTCTTGGAGGCAGCGAGCAGGGCTTTGTGGCCAAAATGAATGAAAAAGCAAAAGAAATGGGACTGAAGACGGCGGTATTTACGAGCGCGACGGGGCTGCTCGACACCACATTGATGTCGGCATCGGACGTTGCCAAGATGGCGAGAATGATTCTTCAACAGCATCCGGAGTTTCTGGACTACTCGAGCATTCCTTCCCAAAAATTCCGCGCGCGCGACACCCATCCGATGATTAATAACGATTGGATGCTGGCGAACAATAAAGGCATTCCGGCATTCAAGCCTTATGTTTACGACGGCGTGGACGGCATGAAGACAGGCTATCTCGGCGCGGCCGGTTACTGTTTTACGGGGACGGTCAAGCAGGGCGATACCCGTCTGATCAGCGTCGTGATGGGAACCCGTTCCAAAGGGGCCCGGTTTACGGAAACGGCGAAACTGTATAATTACGCTTTTCAAAGCCTCGAGAAAAAAACGGCCGTTCAGGCCAAATCTGTCGTAAAGACAGTGGAATCGGTTAAACTATCCAAAGGTGTCTCGACTTCCGTTCCGGTGGTTACCGAGTCCGATATGAGCCTGATGGTCAAGAAGGGCGCTACGCCGGATGTGACGCTTGTCGCAAGCAAGGTTCCGGCAAGCGGAGAATTGGTTGCTCCCGTTAAACAGGGGCAGAAACTTGGCACGGTCACGTACCGGTATAAAGATGCGGAAACCGGAGCGACGATGGATAAAACCGTCAACCTGATCGCGGCCGAAGATGTCGACAAGGCAAGCTGGTGGCGACTGATGTTCCGGGGGATTAAAGATTTTATCGTCAGCTTGTTCAACGGGATTGTCAACCTGTTCTGAAATTGACATTGTTTGGCGTATTTCCTTGTCCTAAAGCATCATCTCATGCTAAAATTTAGCGACAGGTTAATCACGGATAACCACATAGATATTAGGAGGATTTCAACGGATGGAAACTGGAACATCGCGCGTAAAACGAGGTATGGCAGAAATGCAAAAAGGCGGCGTCATCATGGACGTTATGAACGCCGAGCAGGCTAAAATTGCGGAAGCGGCCGGTGCTACGGCTGTTATGGCGCTGGAGCGGGTTCCTTCGGATATTCGTGCAGCGGGCGGCGTAGCCCGTATGGCCGATCCGACGATTGTGGAAGAGGTTATGAAAGTCGTTTCCATTCCGGTCATGGCCAAAGCCCGGATCGGACATTACGTTGAAGCGAAAGTTCTCGAATCTATGGGCGTCGACTACATCGATGAGAGTGAAGTGCTCACCCCTGCGGATGAAGTGTTCCATATTAACAAATTGGAATTCACGGTACCGTTCGTCTGCGGTGCGAAAGATCTCGGCGAGGCGCTTCGCCGCATTCAAGAAGGCGCTTCGATGCTTCGCACGAAGGGCGAGCCGGGTACGGGCAATATCGTGGAAGCCGTTCGTCATATTCGCCTCATTACAGGCCAAATCCGCAAAGTGCAAAACTTGTCCAAGGACGAGCTGTTTGCCGAAGCGAAAAACTTGGGCGTACCGTACGACCTGCTGCTGGGCGTACACGAGAGCGGCAAGCTTCCGGTCGTTAACTTCGCTGCTGGCGGCGTAGCGACGCCTGCTGACGCGGCGCTGATGATGCACCTCGGAGCGGACGGCGTATTTGTCGGCTCGGGTATTTTCAAGTCGGACAGCCCGGAGAAATTTGCCCGTGCCATCGTGGAAGCGACGACCCACTACCAAGACTATAAGCTTATCGCTGAAGTTTCCAAAAATATCGGCACGCCGATGAAAGGCATTGAAATCTCCAAGCTGGCGACGCATGAACGGATGCAGGACCGCGGCTGGTAAGACGGTAACAGGATCGAAAACAACCCAATTGATAATCTGGGTCAGGAAAGAGGCATCATGGTTATGAAAATTGGTGTATTGGCGCTGCAGGGCGCCGTATCCGAGCATATCCGCAGTCTGGAAGCGGCAGGGGCGCAGGCTTCGCCGGTCAAAAGAGTCGAGGAGCTCGAAGAACTCGACGGGCTTGTCATTCCCGGCGGCGAGAGCACGACGATCGGCAAGCTGATGCGCAAGTACGGGTTTATTGACGCGGTGCGCAGCTTCTCCGGGGAGGGCAAGCCGATCTTCGGCACCTGCGCGGGACTGATCGTGCTGGCCGAGCGGATCGAAGGCGAAGAAGAAGCCCATCTGGGCCTGATGGATATGACCGTTTCCCGCAATGCATTCGGACGCCAGCGGGAAAGCTTTGAAACGGATCTGGACATCAAAGGAATTGACGAACCGGTGCGCGCAGTATTTATCCGCGCCCCGCTTATCAACGAAGTCGGACCGGAAGTGGATGTGCTGTCCACTTACAGAGATGAGATTGTAACGGCACGGCAGGGCAACCTGCTGGCCTCGTCGTTCCATCCGGAGCTGACCGACGATTACCGGCTGCACGCTTATTTTCTGGAGATGGCGAAGGAAGCGGCAGTCGCACGGCAGAAGTAAATCTGTTATTTCAAGATGGATGCGTGGGCGAAGCCGCCTACGCTCCATCATTTTTTTAATTTTTCCCTGCAGAGAGGGGCATAACGTTGTGTTGGATTTGAAAGTATTACGTAACGATTACGATAAAGTGGAGCAAGCGCTCGTCAAGCGCAACAAACCGCTTGAACTGATCAGCGAATTTCCCGCGCTTGACCAAAAGCGGCGCGATCTACTGCAGGAGAGCGAACAGCTCAAGAACCGCCGCAACAGCGTGTCGCTGGAAGTGGCCCGCTTGAAAAAGAGCGGAGGCGATGCCGAAGCGCTTATCGTTGAGATGCGGGAGGTAGGCGACCGCATTAAAGAGCTCGACGAGGTAGGACGCGAGGTCGAGGCCGCTATTGATGAGCTGCTGCTGTCGATCCCGAACATTCCGCATGATAGCGTGCCGGTGGGCGCATCGGAAGAAGAGAACGTTGAAATCCGGCGCGCAGGCGAGCCGGCATCCTTCGATTTTGAGCCGAAGCCGCACTGGGATATCGCTTCGGAGCTCGGCATTCTCGACTTCGAACGGGCGGCTAAAGTAACGGGATCGCGCTTCGTATTTTACCAAGGGCTCGGTGCGAGACTGGAGCGGGCGCTCATCAACTTTATGATGGATCTGCACAGCGACAAGCACGGCTATCAGGAAGTGCTGCCGCCGCAAATCGTGAACCGCAGCAGTCTGATCGGAACGGGACAGCTGCCGAAGTTCGAAGAGGATTTGTTCAAGCTCGCGAACTCCGACTATTATCTCATTCCGACTGCGGAAGTTTCGGTTACGAATATTCACCGCGAAGAGATTTTGTCGATCGAGGAGCTGCCGAAGCATTTTGTGGCGTTCAGCGCTTGTTTCCGCTCCGAAGCGGGTGCGGCCGGACGCGATACGCGCGGCCTGATCCGTCAGCACCAATTTAATAAGGTTGAGCTGGTGAAACTCGCGAAGCCGGAAGAATCGTATGACGAGCTGGAAGCGATGACGCAGAACGCCGAGAAAGTTCTCCAGCTGCTTGGATTGCCTTATCGCGTTCTGGCGCTCTGTACGGGCGATATGGGCTTTACGTCGGCGAAAACGTACGATCTGGAAGTGTGGCTGCCAAGCGCCGGTACATACCGGGAAATTTCGTCTTGCTCGAACTGTGAAGACTTCCAAGCCCGCCGTGCAGGCATCCGTTTCCGCCGCGATCCGAAGAGCAAGCCGGAATTCGTGCACACGCTGAACGGCTCGGGACTCGCGGTAGGCCGGACGGTTGCCGCCGTGCTCGAAAACTACCAGCAGGCGGACGGAACGGTTGTCGTTCCGGAAGTGCTTCGTCCGTATATGGGCGGCCTCGAAGTGATCGGACGGCGCTAGAGCGCATCTTTTTCATCCACCGGTGACATGGACGGCCTTTTTCGACAGCGGAAAGGGACCGTTCATGCTACAGGGGGACTTTCATCCCAAAAAAAACCGGTTTTTGTATGTATTTGCGGTTGCTTCTTATTTTATGCCTGTGGTACAATTCAATTTGTTATCAGTTTTCCTCGATGGAGAGATACCGAAGCGGTCATAACGGGGCGGTCTTGAAAACCGTTAGGGTGCAAGCCCACGTGGGTTCGAATCCCACTCTCTCCGCCATAAACGACAACGACAGCGTCTGCGGCTAATGCCGCGGGCGTTTTTTTGATACATAAAACCATGCCTCCTGCCGCATCTTAAAGAATGGAGGTGGTAAGGGATGAGCAAAACGGATGAACTGACTTTGGATCAGCAACAGCTCGAGGAGGCTTGGCGGCAAACGCTGCCGGAAACGATGAATTCCCCGGACCGCTCAGAGGTCAAATCCGATGAATCGGACCCGAAATCGCTGCGGATTACGATTCACAGCGCCGGGCATCAAATGTACTCGTTCGATTTTAAAATTACGTATGTGGACAGCCGCGAGGTTAAGGTGGTACTGATCGATGTGGAAAAGGAAAATCAGACCGTCGATGAACGTAACGATATGATCCAGCAGCTGATTGCAGACTATACCCGACATCTCCATGAATGCGCGCAGGCGCTTCACCGTTTGACGAAAGTATAGCTTAGGTTGAGCGAAGCTGAACCAATTTCACAAGCATATGCGAACGATATCGTTTTGCCCTTGGCAAAACGTTTGGAGGAGAGCGTTATGACGAAAGCTAAAGGAACGGCCGACAAAAATCTGAGCAACGTCGTAAAGGATCTGGAGCGCAGCCCTGTCAACAGCCATCACGCACAGCAGCTGCAGCAGGACACCAATGATGCCCGGCATCAAGATGCGCTGAATCATGACGAGCCGACGGATTTGCAGCATCAGCGGAGCTAAACCGCCAATACCGGCGCGACTTCCGAAGTAAGGTCAAACATCTTCCCGCCTATGAAAGGCCGGGCAGCGCATACAGGAGGATAACGACATGAACAAGCCCAACAACGTACCGGTGCCTAACCCCGATTCCGACCGTAAAGCAGCGGCTCGCAACGCAATCACCAATCCGCCGCAAGAGCCAATGTCCGGTTCCAAAAAGACCAAGCAGCGCAATCACGTCAGCCACCTCAATCCGGAAGGATAGACGGATATGCAAAGAGCCCGTGCTCTCTATTCGAGAGACGGGTTCTTGGTTTGTTTGGAGGTAACTCTCCCCTCCCCGGCAGGCGGCCGTTCGCCAAATAAAAAAATCGCGGCCAAAAGACCGCGATGTTGATTTCGTATGGTCGAGACGACAGGATTTGAACCTGCGACCTCTTGCTCCCGAAGCAAGCGCTCTACCAAGCTGAGCCACGTCTCGATGTGCGATTATACTGCGTGAAATAAGATATGTTTCGGCAAGCATTAGTTATATTACCATACCCGTGGGACAATGTAAAGATGAAAATGAAACGAAAAGGAGAGCCCCAGAGGGCTCTCCTTGACGGTGGTTGATGGTTGAGTCGCTTCAATATTCACTGCGCTTAGAAATCTTGGAGCACCGCTTGCTTACCCCGATTATTTATCGTTGTTCGAATGCTCGAACGAAGGTAATGGGCGTGTGTGTTTAAGAGGTACTCTGCAGCACAACCCCTCGCTTCCTTGCTGAGTGTTTAGATCAGTTCCTCCTGCAGTCCTTGCACCAATTGGCCCAATGGAACCACACCTCTCTTCGCACCGTCGTAAATTATGATGCTCCCGATGCTTCGGGTTTATTCACATTATGTGATTCATATCGTGAGGAATTTCCATTAATGGCGCGAATTCGTTCCCAATCCGCTTCCGGATTGGATATCCTGCGAAAATAATCATTTGACAACAATAATAAAAACCCTTGCTGGGCAAGGGTTTCAGGGCACTATGTATGGCGCGCCCGATACGATTCGAACGTACGACCTGCAGTTTAGGAAACTGTCGCTCTATCCTGCTGAGCTACGGGCGCGCATCAAATCATATTATAACATGGGAGCTTTTGCGGGCGCAACCACAGCGGTTGGCATACGCAGCCTGGCAGGCATCGCAAGCGTCGATATCCGCGTTTCCAACAACGAAGCACTTCCTCAAAATACTCGCCCGCTCTCTTGCAGAAACAATCACAGGGACAATAGTTGAATACTTCTCAACTCCGTTCAGGATTTTTTATCCAGAATACCAATGGAAAAAATGAGCGTTTTATTACTTCTCAGAAGCACAAGTAGTTCCGAATACCCTAAATATCCTGTGTTTTGTCGAATTATGACAAAACTTTATCTGGTTTTGTCGACAGTTTCTAACAAAATATATCCTGTCTTAAAGGTATAATATAGTTAACCTTCAAGAAAAATACTCTAAGCGATAGGAGTGAAGCCTTAAGCGCAAAAGCCATGGATAAAACAACGATGCTGGAGCAACTGCAGATGCTGCGCCATAAGCTTCACGCCTGCGCGGAAGCTCGCGGAAGTCTGACCGATCCCGATGTAATCGCGATTAGCGAAGAGGCGGACCGTCTCATTTTGAAGCTGCAGTTGATGCAGCGGTACGAACTGTCGGCAGCGGAAAAGCCGAAACGCAAAGATCATAGCAGCGGTTCGCCCTCCGGCTCAAACCGTCTTTCCCCGAAGCTTGCGAAAAAATGAAGTGAGCAGCGATGCGCACTCTTCCTGCAGAACGCCGCTGGTCAGTTCCGTTTCGTGGTTGAAACGGGGCTCCTGAAGCAGGTTCATCAGCGTGCCGGCACATCCGGCCTTCGGATCGACCGTTCCGTACACCACTCGTTTCAATCGCGACTGGACAATGGCTCCGGCACACATGGGACATGGCTCCAGTGTGACATACAGCGTACAGTCAAGCAGTCTCCACGCCCCTAACGCTTCGCTGGCTTCGCGGATCGCGATCATTTCAGCGTGGGCGGTAGGGTCGTGGCTGGTTTCCCGCAAGTTATACCCTCTTCCGATAATTTGCCCGTCCTTGACGATTACCGCGCCGATAGGTACTTCCCTTAGCGCTTCCGCTTTATCCGCCTCGCCGATCGCTTCGGCCATCCATCTTTTATCTTCTTCTTCCCGAATCACTTGACGTTTAGCCCCCTCTTTCGTTCAAAATAACAGCCTTTGTCCCTTTTATTTTTTCATATCCCGCTACCCGGTTGCAAATGCTAATCTTGTAGGATGAATGATAGATTATCGACTTTATTCGCTGTCGAAAAAAGGCGTTTTGTGCCGCGAACAAGCATTCGTTGTTAACATGATGTGCACAAATATGTGGATAACCAACTTTTTATACACATATTTATCCCCAAAATTATCGAATTAATTGTGGACAATGTGGGTAAGTTGTGTGTAAAACCGCTGACAACCCTCTTTTATGTGGATAAATAGCGATTATTGTCGTTATAGTCCTCTCTTCAATACCCGCATCTGTTCATAACCGGAGCCGCCGCCCGGCTTTCCGCTAAGCTGCCAACAATGTTAAAATAGGACAAAGCAGGTATGGCGAACAGATCGATGACGGGGTGAGAAAGCAAGTTGCGGATAAATAAATGGATTAGCGAGACGGGCCATTGTTCCCGGCGCGAGGCGGATAAGCTTGTTGAAGGCGGTCAAGTGACCATCAACGGACAACCCGCACAGCTGGGCAGCCAGGTAGCGGACGGCGATGATGTGCGGGTGAACGGCCGCCGGATCGGCGTACACAAGCGGCATGTTTATATTGCGCTCAACAAACCGGTCGGCATTACGAGTACGACGGAGTCGCACGTGGAAGGAAACATCGTCGATTTCGTCGGCCACAGCGAGCGGATATTTCCAATAGGACGGCTGGATAAAGATTCCGAAGGACTCATTTTGTTGACCAATGACGGCGATATCGTCAACCGGATATTGCGGGCGGAAGGCAAGCATGAAAAAGAATACGTCGTCACGATCGACCGGCCGGTTACCGACGCCTTCGTAAAGGGGATGAGCACAGGCGTACGCGTGCTCGGCAGCATGACGCTCCCCTGCAAGGTGACCCGCGTCGCGGAACGCACATTCCGGATTGTGCTTACCGAAGGAAAAAACCGGCAAATACGGCGCATGTGCAGCGCATTCGGATACCGGGTACGGCGGCTGCGCCGCGTCCGGATCATGAACATTCATCTGGGCGACCTGCCGCCCGGCAAATGGCGGGACCTGTCCGACGACGAGCGCGGCGAGCTGTTTCGGCTGCTCGATTATAACGGAGGAGAATAACTCGAACGAACAAGGCAAAAAAACCGCCGTGTACGCTTCCGCAGTGGAGAGCGTTAGGCGGTTTTTCCGTTTATTGCATGGCAAACGCAGTCCAGACCGGCATGCAATGAATCGGCGTCACATGCGGCCAAGCCGATTCTGCCTGACGGGCAGCATTACCAAGTGGCACCGATGAAGGAACGTCAGCGTCGTCCACAATCAACTTACGTATACGCCCTGACGAAGCCCGCCCCGCTTTACGGCCGGCTTATGCCGGCCGAAACGTTTTGCTTTCGGGATGGGTCGGTATACTTGCGAATAATGGATACTTCGACGCGGCGGTTTTGGGAGCGGCCGATCGCCGATTCGTTGGAGGCGACGGGGCGGTACTCCCCGTAGCCGACTGCGCTGAACAGCTTCGGATCCAGCTTTTTGTTCGCCAGCATAATATCCATGAAACGAATGGCGCGGGTAGAGCTCAAATCCCAATTGGATTTGAACTCGGGAGTTGAGATCGGTTCGTTGTCCGTATGCCCCGATACGATAATCTCATAGCCCGGATACTGCTGCAGCATATTGGCGATCGATACCGCGAGCGAGCGCGAATTCGGCTTGACGACGGCACTGCCTGACGAGAAGAGCGCATTGTCGCTGATTGTGATCAGCAGCTGCGATTGGTTCAGCTTCGTCTGCAGCTGGGATGTAAGTCCGTTCTTCTTAATATATTGATCGAGCTGCTTTTTGAGTTTCTCCAGATTTTCCTGCTCTTTCTGAATCAGCTGCTGCAGGGTAAGATCCTGTGACCGTGCATCGGATTGAGCTTCACTGCTGTCTGTCTTATTGTCACGATTGGCGGAATTCGGCGTTTGACTGTCAAGCGATTTGTAGCTTTCGAGAACGCCGTTGCCCCCCGTTAAAGCGATGTTGAACGCTTGGCTCATCTCTTGAAACTTTTTGACGTCGGTTGTACTTGCCGCATAAAGTACAATAAACAGTGCCAACAGCAGCGTTAACAGATCGGCGTACGGAATGAGCCACGATTCGTCGGTATGTTCTTCATGGGCTTCGTGTCTATGCTTCTTGGCCAACGAGCGTCCCTTCTTTCTGCTGCATCTGCTCCCGTTCCGTAGGCGTCAGGAAGACGGCGAGCTTCTGGCTGATCGCGATGGTAGAGACGCCGGACTGAATCGAGAGCAGCCCTTCCACCATCATCAGTTTCAGATCCATTTCGCGCTTGGAGATCCGCTTCAGCTTGTTGGCGATCGGATGCCACAGCACATAGCCGGTAAAAATACCGAACAGCGTCGCCATAAATGCGCCGGCGATGGCGTGCGCCAGCTTTTCCATATCGCTCATATCAGAGAGTGCGGCAATGAGCCCGACTACAGCGCCAAGCACCCCGAGCGTAGGGGCGTACGTGCCGGCCTGCGAGAAAATAAGCGCCCCGGCGCGGTGCCGCTCTTCGGTTGCGGCGATATCTTCAAGCAGCACATCCCGCACAAATTCCTGGTCGTTGCCGTCAATAATCATCCGCATGCCGTTGCGAAGAAACGAATCTTCGATATCCTCAACCTTCGCTTCCAATGCCAGCAGTCCTTCGCGGCGTGTAATGCTCGCCCATTCCATGAACAGTTCGATCAGATTTTGGCGCGAGATCAGCTGCGGCTGGGTAAAGATCAGCTTGACCAGTTTGGGGAATTTGGCAAGTTCCGATAAAGGGAAGCCGACACACAGCGCGGCTGCGGTACCGACAATAATAATGACGAAAGCGGCAGGATTCATAAAGCTGCTTAAAGGAGCTCCTTTCAAAATCATGCCTCCGACTACGGCTGTCAAACCGAGTACAACACCGATCACAGTGGATTTTTCCATCATACACCCCGTCCAAAATTGTTGGTAATAAATCGCGGCCGTTAGTGGCACAGGGAGCCTTCGCTTGTGCTCCATTTCTCTTTTTATATCGACAAGAGAGAGCCATCCGTTTAGAGAAATTTGGGTGAAAATTAGTCGGGGCGGCATTAAAAGCAGCTGAAGTCGTGTAAAATAGAAGTATAAGCTGGCGGAACAAGAAAGGGTGGGACAATCGATATGGGAGTTAAGCATGCGCGTGAATATGCTGAGATTTTGCAAGATTTGACTGAAGCGGTCAGCGCCATCGACGGAAGCTACTCTTTCTTTGAGATGAGCGAAGAGGAGTGGAGAGCGCTGGAGGAAAGCGACCGCCGTCAAGTGATGGAGGCGCTGGCTGACGACGTGTTTTACGGACTGGGGCAGGATCCGGTCATTAAAGTGGGGGAAGGGGCCGTTGCCTATAACTCCAAGTTTCATGTGATCGAAGTTTCGGTCGACGGGAAAGAAGTGCGCATCGTCCGATTGATTTAAGCGGCGTTCACTAAGGTGAGCTCAAACCCGATACGTTTGAATGAAAATAAAAAGGCTTTCCGCATACGGGAAGCCTTTGTTATGACGGATTGGGACGTGTATCGTTCCTGTAAGCTTCAAAGCGGCGTATCCGGCTCGAACACCATGCAGTGGAATTGTGCGGGTCCGCTCGGGGTACGTTTGGAATACGTATCGGTTAGACGGAAGCCGGCCTTTTCATAAGCGCGGACCGCTCTCCGGTTCCAGCTGAGCACTTCCAGGTCAATCTCGGCATCGGGTGCTCTGCGCGCCGCTTCTTGTACGATGATGGAAACGAAATACGGGCCAAAGCCGCGGCCGCACAGGTCCGGGCGCATGCCGAGACCAAGACGAATGACCCCCTCCATTGGAAAAAACTGCGCAAACCCCTTTAATTCTCCCCGGTCATCGGTGACGGACGCATACTGCCGGCTCCGCAGTTCGGGATCTCCGAATTCGATTTCGAGCCTGCATATCGTTTTCCAAGAATCCCAGCCGTACAAATCGTAGGGCGGTTCATAGCGCCATCCGCATATTTCTTCGCCGTGGCGCTCCGTCATCGGGACGACTTTCCAGTCATTTTGCGGGCGGGCAGTGAATTGCGGCATCAGATCTCCTCCGTTGTGTTCGCGAAATGGTCACGATGGGGCCCCCGTAATTATACCACTTCAACCTTCGGCATGATATGATGGTTGAAGGCAAGGCGCTCTGGGAAACTTTGTTACGCGCTTGAACCAAAAGAATCCTTTTAGCCGGTGAAGGAGTTACGATGCGCAAATTGATAAGGCTCGGTTGTCTGTCGTATTTCGTGATCGGACTCGCCCATATCGTGGCGGGCGCGGTGTTGGAACCCTTAATCAGTATGTATGAAATCGATTATAAAGCGGGCGGCCAGTGGATCATGAACCAGTTCTTCGGCTTTCTGATCGGCGTGCTGCTGGCGCCCTGGATTACCGGATGGCTCGGCCGCCGCGGCGGTATGGTGCTTGCCATGGGCTGCCTGACGGCGACGGAAGCGGTATACAGCATGCTACTTCCATGGCACTTTATTCTGATCTTCGCCCCGCTGGCCGGGTTCGGCTTCGGGCTCACGGAAGCGGTCGTGGGCGCGCTTGTCTTGGACGTCTTCGCGAACAAGAGAGCCACTTATATTGGCTGGCTGGAAACGTTCTTTGGCCTCGGCGCGCTTACGATGCCGGTTATTGCCGCCTGGCTGATCGGGCAGGGCATTTGGCAAATGTCGTTCCCGGTTTTGACAGCGCTGTCCGGAATCACCCTGCTGCTCTGGCTGACGCTTTCGTTCGGCAGGGCCGACGAGCAGATCGGATACCATTTCTACCGGAGCCGGGAGCCGGCAGAGAGAGCCGGCGCTGTGCCCGCAGGACCGTCCTCCTCGGCCGGCCGCATGCGGGAGAAGCCCCGTTACCGGGCTGCGGACTTCGTATTGCTGCTGCTCGGCATGACCTTTTTTCTTGTATATATCGGATTGGAAATCAGCTTCTCCAATTATTTACCCTCCATTTTGAAGCTTGAGGCAGATTTTGGAGAATCGCAGGCATCGTCCGTGCTTGGCTTATACTGGTGCGCGATGGTAATCGGGCGTCTGCTGATCGGACGGATGACCCGGCTCAGCGGGTACAAGCGGTATCTGCTTCTTACAACCGGCGGATCGCTTTTCCTGTTTGCGCTGCTCGTATTGCCGCTGTCAGCCGGGTGGCTGCTGGCGGTCATCGTCGCGATCGGTCTGTTGATGGCAGGCGTGTTTGCGGTGGCGCTTATTTACGTCAACGAACGATTACCCGGCATGACCGGCCGCACGACCAGCCTTCTGGTCGCCAGCGGCGGCCTGGGCGGTGCCGTTTTTCCCAAAATAACCGGCTGGCTGCTCGATGGTTACGACGGTGCTTCGGCGCTTCGTTTTTTTGCGCTGCTGTCCGGCTTGGTGCTCGTGCTGCTCCTTCTGCTGCTGGGACTGGAAGGATGGCACCGGACAAGGGGACATCACGGCGCCTGAAGGAAGAGCTCACCTTCATGCAGCTGAAATGAGCGGAAGAGACAAGCTTTTCGATCAAAATTGAAAACAAAATTTCGGAGAACTGTTCGTATGATGAAACGTGCTGGAAAGCTTTCGGGATCGATCGAGTTCCTTTATATCGTCGGCATCATCGCCATTTCTTTTTCGTCGATTTTTGTGCGCTGGTCGGATGCGGAAGTATCCGTTATTGCCATGTACCGTCTTTATTTGACGAATTTGATTTTGCTTCCGCTCGCATGGAAGTACCGCAAGGAGCTGTTCCGCCTCAAGGGCAGGGATTGGATGTGGCTCGCTCTGTCCGGCGTGGCGCTCGGCTTTCATTTTTTGTTCTGGATGGGGTCGCTCCGGCTGACGACGGTCGCCAGCTCGACGGTTATTTTGACGCTGGAGCCGATTCTCGTCATGATTGGTTCATATATGCTGTACCGCACCCGTACGAACCGGGTTATGATCGCCGGTATGATGCTGGCGGCCATCGGCTCGGCCGCGATCGGCGCGGGAGATTTCGGCATGTCGGATGCGGCGCTGCTCGGCGATGCGTTGTCCCTGCTGGGGACGGTGGCAGTGGCTGTTCATATGCTGATCGGCAAACAATTGCGGGAGCGGCTGGAGGCGTTTGTCTACAATTTCTGGGTGTTTGGCATGGCGGCAACGACGCTCGGCATTTATAATGTTGCTGAGGGGATACCGCTCGGGGAGCGGCTTTCGGCGATCCAGCTGTACGCGGGCCTGCTCATATTGCTTGGCGTCTGGCTGTTTATCCGGTTCGGCAAAGAGCCGCCGCGCATTCCGCTGGCCGCTGCGGACAAAAAGGGCTGAACACACACGCAGGGCTCAACTGCACGGATACTTTCCGTTTTGCGGCGTTTGGAGCGGCGGCTGACGACGAAACGGACATGCGTAACCGATACGGGCATCCGTGCCCGATTGGTGGAAAAGCCGTAGTCGAGCTCCTCACCAAGCAGGTCATCAAGCAGGTCAACATGCAAACTACACGCGTAATGGCGGGGGCTGAACTGCCTGGCGGTGAACGGCTGTAATCTCGATAAAAGGATGGTGGACCGCATGAATGAAACGGTATCGCTAAAATGGCTTCTGGCCCGGTTATATGAACCGGACCTCGTTATTGTAGACTGCAGGTCCGCGCTCGGCAAGCCCGGTGCGGGACGGGAGGCGTTCGAGGAAGCGCACATTCCCGGCGCCGTCCATCTGGACCTGGAGCAGGACTTGTCGGGGCCGCTTGCGGAGCATGGAGGGCGCCATCCGCTTCCCGAGCCCGCGCGTCTTGCGGAGGTGTTCGGCAAGGCCGGCATCAGCGCGGACAAGCGCGTCGTCGCTTATGACGATCAGGGCGGCATGATGGCCGCGCGTCTGTGGTGGCTGCTCCGCTATACGGGGCATGAGGCCGTCTATGTGACGGATCAAGGCTTCACCGCTTGGCGCGAAGCCGGGTATCCGGTGACGAAGGACGAGCCGGTGCGCATTCCGGCGCGGTATATCCCTGCGCTCAAGCCGGAAATGCTGGCAAGCGTGGAAGATGTGCGTCAGGCGAGCGAAAGTGGTGACATCGTGCTGATCGATTCGCGGGAGCCGCGGCGCTACCTCGGTGAAGAGGAGCCGATCGACGCCAAGGCGGGTCATATTCCGGGAGCGGTCAACAAGTTCTGGAAGCATGTACTGGACGAGAACGGCCGCTGGCGCAGCGGCGAAGAAGCGCGGGAGTTGTTTCAAGATATTCCCGCCGATAAGGAAATTATCGTGTATTGCGGCTCCGGCGTCAGCGCCTGCCCGAATGTGCTCGCGCTGCGCGCAGCAGGGTACGGGAATGTGAAGCTGTATGCCGGAAGCTGGAGCGATTGGATTAGTTATGGGGACAAACCAATTGCCACTGGTGACGAGTAAGGACGGGAAGATGGATAGCAGTACTTTCGAAATGAATACATCGCCGTGTAGCCCAATGGCTCCGGCGATGTATTTTTTATGCCCCGAAGTCAACACGGAGTCAACGCACGGTTACTGAAAATACTTACAGAACGGGTCAAACCGAATGCTCACTCGTATCGCTCGTTATGCCCTATACAGACAATAAAGGCCCGAAACGCTCCACCATAGCGGTGAAACAAACCCCGACCCCGATAAACAAGTCAACAACTTTACGTAACAAGAACGTTATTCAATGCAGAATCAACGAGCGTGTTGTTCCTGTCGGCGGTGAATTCTTCTAGCCGTGCAGCGTATCGTCAGACCTTAGCAGCGCCAAGAAATTCGTGTTCGTAAATCGCATTAATCCTTTCCAAAACGTCCCGGGATTGATCATTAAATTTTAATTCCGCAGTCTGACCTTTTAGCAAAAACACGCCGGTCTCATTACGGTGTTCCCCGAGAGCACCTTCATACAGCTGGCTGGCTCCATGGGTAGGTGGAGAGAAAAACAGCTTCATAAGCAATGTAACCACTATGGGTAGTCCGGATTTTTTTCCTTTTCTTAGCGTATTATTGCCACCCGGGTCAACGCTGCGGATCTTAATGCCTTCCTTGGCAAGCTGCGGTGCGATAGCCTGAGTCCACAGCGAAAGCGCCAGCTTTGAAGTGGCATACGGACCAAGCAGTTTGCGGAAGGTTTTGGGGCGTTCCAGGATTTCGATATTAAACTCTTTCACATAGTTTAGTGCTGAAGATGAGGTATTGACTACCGTTTTTAAGCCGCCGTTTTTTAAGAGTTCCTTCAATTCCATCAGAATGATATACGGAACAACCGTCAATAGCTCATAATGCTTCTCGCGCCCTTGTTTCGAATAGCTTAGTTCTGAAAAAGACCCACCGGCGTTGTTGAACAAAATATCGATCCGCTGCTCTTTGTCTTTGATCTCTTCCAATGTCCTTCTCAAGCTGGCATAATCGGTGAGATCCGCTGTTTTATAAATACGAAGCCATCCGTTCATGACGGCTTTTTGGATTCTCATATCATCCGCCGGAAAATCGGAACGGTTCAATGCAACCACCTGCCAGTCCTCCGACAGCAACTTCCGGGTTAATTCCAACCCAATCCCGGCGCTTGCGCCCGTAACCAGTGCGATATTGTCGCGTTGGTTCGTATTCATTGTACGTCTCCTCCTAATGTCGGGATATTTTCCCTTGATAGCGTACATTCTATAAGTTGGAGTCGACTCCAAGTCAAGGAGCGAAATCAAAGTTTTTGTCCCAAGGATAAGAGACTTGACTTGGAGCCAACTTCAAGATGTATAATGCACGAAAAAGCAATCTCTGGGAGGGAGCAGGATGAAGGCAGAGCAAACTTTTACGATAAAGCAAACCGCCGATAAAACCGGAATTTCCGAGGATACGATCCGTTATTACGAAAAGATCGCGCTGCTTCCCCGAGCGGACCGGAAGGACAACGGGCATCGTGTCTACCGTCAAGAGGACATCAATACGATCCGGCTGATATCATGCCTGAAAAAAACGGGGATGCCGCTGGAGGAAATGCGGCCGTTTTTGGCGGTCTCCGCCGACGCCGATCCCGCGGAATATCCCGAGTTGGTGGAGCAATTAAGGAGCCACCGGGAAAATATCGTCAGCCAAATCGCCTCGCTGCAACAGGTTGTCGATTTTATCGACATGAAGCTGGAGGAGGGGAGATACCGCCGGGACTGCTCAGATGAAAGCCAGGACGGCGTTTCAGAAAAAATAATGGGAGAACCGAAATCAAAGCCCGTCTCACCCGTTGAGATGAGTTATTTTTCCGTATCTGCCAAATCGGGCAAGTCGGCTTCCGTTAGATAAGCATATCAAGGCTGCCGTTGCTCTGTATTTTTATGTGCTTCGTGCGTATTTGAAGCAGTTTCAAGAGTTCATTGATTTTCACTCACAAAAAGAAAGGTGCAGTCTACTCATTATTCTTGAGTAGCTGTACCTTTCCTAAATCAAAGGGACTTTTTCAGTGGCCTGGCATCGCTATGACTTTATATTATACTGAAAATTTCTCAATGCTTTCTTGAAGCTTCAGGGCCAGATTGTTCACTCCCCCCGGAACAAAGTGCCGGTCGGTACTGATCCCGCGTTGATACAATGGACCTGACGTAACAACGATGACCAACGTACCGATCGGCATTCCCATTGTCTCGATGTACTTCTTGAAGGCATTTCCACAGGGAATCCGACAGCTGGAGCGATTGGATTTCCTGGCCTGAAAATCCAATAGCAAAAGGGGACGAGTAAGTAGCCACGAGGGCGCGTCAGACGTGGGTTTTGAGCTTGTTTCGGGTTGCTGGTGTATAGGCTTTTTCAGTCCTTTTTTGTTTTACGGTACCTATTTTATGTTTATCGGATTTCCAAGGAGATTCTCACGTCTTATAAAGAGAAGTCTCCAGCTATAGTACTCAAATAAGTCTATTGAAGAGTATAAACAAGGAAATCTTAGCTTTAATAAGTTGATTTTTCTGATTTGCAAGCTACTTTTGAAGATGTTAAGCGATGCCCGAAATAGAGCTGAAAAATAAACGATATTACACCTGACTGGTTGAAGCAACCCTTAGTTACAAACAACCGCCAATAGGCTGCACACTACAACTCTCAGTCCACCTTTTCGTGCTTTGCGTTTCTTACCTTTTGTTGGAGTGCATACACTGTTACGCTAGGCTCACACGTTTACGGATTTCGCGCTCCCTAAGTCCTCCCAAACGTAGCCAAGGAAGGGCATTTAAACAGAGCTCTGGAGTATACTGGGAGTCATTCCCGCCACGCCACTTCGAAACTTACCTTTAGCATTGGAATAGTCTTAACATAGCAGTCCGTGTGGGATAAGAAGCTGGAACGATGGATTACCTACCCCGACAACTCGATTGCGAAGGATGAGGAAAAAAACTAAACTAATGGTACGAGAATTGAGTGAAGAACCGGACACGTACCACCCACTCTGAAGCATGTCCCAAACAGGCCCATAAGCAGCACTCCTAAGGCTCCGAACATGAAAGCCCACAGAGGATGTCGGTCTGCATTCGGCCCAGTATCCTAGCATTGCCGCGAGTACAAGCATGCCCCATCCCGCAATGAAATTGACGACCGGTGAAGGCCCAAATGGGATGGGAACGGGGATGAGCAGGCCGTGAATGCGAACTCGCATCGACGAAAAGCGCTGGGCAATTATTTAAAATCACGCCGTACCAAGCTTGCCCCTGGAAAAGTCGGACTGCCATCAGGCCACACTCGGCGGCGAACACCGGGGCTTAGGCGCGAGGAATTGGCCGATATGGCGGGAGTGAGCTTGTCATGGTACACGTGGCTTGAGCAAGGATGCGACATTCACGTGTCCAAAGAGGTACTTGCCAGCGTCGGCCGGGCGTTGAAGTTGAATGGAGGCAAATATCGTCAGGTCATGAATCTGGCTCAGTTTCCGGTAAGCTCCGACCGTTAGAGCAAGAAAAGGTCATTACGCCGGCGCTGAAAAAAATGATAGGCGATCTCCCTTACCCGGCAATGGCAGAAAGCCATCATGCGGATGTGCTTGCGTGGAACGATGCGTCGTGCCGCTATTTTTTCGATTTTTCCAAAGCGGCTGCGAGAGATCGGAACCTGATCTGGCTGTGGTCTACGGACAAATCGCTTATGTCCCGAATCGCCAACTGGGAAGAGAAATCGGGGTATGCAGTTTCCTTATTCCGAAGTTTTAGCGACCGATGTGCCGGTGATCCTTGTTTTCCCCGGTTTATCGCCGATTTAACACAGATCAGCCCATTTTTCCAAAAATTGTGGTCGCTCCTTGAGCTCAGACAAAAATCGGACAGCAATTTTGGTGATTAACAAACCGGGTTCCGATCATGAAATGTTTGATGTGACATCCTTTGCGAACATCATGGCAATGAAAAACTGCATTTCTTTGTGTTTACGCCTCGCTCCGCCCCGAGCCGTTCATATCCGCCATTTCCAGAATGACCGGGCAGTGGTCGCTGCCGAATATATGGGAGTCGATTTTTGCATCGACCAGGAAAGGCGCAAGTCTCGAGGATGCGAGAAAATAATCGATTCGCCAGCCTACGTTGCGTTCTCTCACTTTCGGCATATTCGACCACCAGCTGTAGGCGTCGGTCCGGTCCGGGTAAAAATAGCGGAACGTATCGATAAATCCGGCATCCAGCAGCCGCGTCATTTTGTCCCGCTCTTCGGGCGTGAATCCGGAGTTGCCGTGATTGGACTTCGCATTCTTGATATCAATCTCCTGATGGGCCACATTCAAATCGCCGCAAATAATAACCGGCTTGTCGGCGTCCAATTGCCCGACGTAGGCGCGAAAACGCTCTTCCCATTCGAGTCTGTACGCAAGCCTGGACAGATCGCGTTTCGCGTTCGGAGTATAAACGTTCACGAGATAAAAGGAATCGAATTCCATCGTAATGATGCGCCCTTCCGGTTCGTGATCCTCTTCGATGCCGTAACGCACCGAAAGCGGTTTGATTTTCGTAAAAACGGCGGTTCCCGAATACCCCTTCTTCAGCGCGTAATTCCAATACGAGGCATATTCCTCCCCGTGCTCCATACCTATTTGCCCTTCCTGCAGCTTGATCTCCTGAACGCAAAAAATGTCCGCATCCGTTTCGTTAAAGTAATCGTAAAAGCCTTTTTTGACGCATGCCCTTAAACCATTGACGTTCCACGACACCAATTTCATCCTCGTCTGTCTCCTTGCAATTCGTATTTAGTTGATGGAATCCGCGTTTGCCCGACTAAAGTCCAGTTCGTTTTCCTCCTCCGGATGGTCATCTTATTCTGGAAAGTAGTTTATACTTTTGTACAGAGAGACCGATGAACACGCTCAAGCGTTCATGACGCGCAAAGAAAGGGTTCACGAAGTTGTGGCGAAAAAGGCCGGCCAAAAAAGCATTCAAGCCGCAAGCGCTTGTCCCAAAGGACAAACTCATGCGGCTTGAATGCTCACGAACCGTTGCAGCTAGCGGTAAGTTAATCGACGTCCGGTCCTCCGTCCACTTCGTCGGAAGGATCGTCCGCATATTTTTCGTACGTATCCGTACTCATAATGCGGCGCGCCGTTACATAACGTTTCGTGTAATACGAATCGCTGATCGAGCTGATCGTAACGCCTTTGCTGGAGGAAGCATGGGCCATTTTGCCGTCGCCGACATAGATGCCGACATGGGAAATGCCCCTGCCGCTCGTATTAAAAAATACGAGATCGCCTGCAATCAGATCGTCCTTCGCGACTTTCTTCCCCATCCGGGCTTGCGCGATCGAGGAGTGCGGAAGGGAAACTTTGAATTGATTAAATACGTAAGATGTGAAGCCCGAGCAGTCAAATCCTCTAGTGCTGGTACCAGCCATTTTGTAGGGTGTGCCGATTACATCGCTGATGACGCCGTCCATCTTGGAGTCTGCAAACACGCTGCCGACCTGGAAGGTGAGCAGAAGGGCAAATCCGATCAATAGCGCTGATACTTTCTTCAAAGCGTAAAGCTCCTTCCAAAAGCCTACGAGGTTAGCTGTGGGGTTCGGTTGAAGGCACCCTATGACTTCTCAGGCGTCATGCTGCAGCTGGCGTGGTCGTCCTTGTGGTTGTAAGGACCCGGGCCGCGGTACCAGAGATGGCTGGCAAGCGGTGCGAGGACGATTACTTCTTGCTTGGCGGGACGTCGAAATCAATTCACCCAAAGTGGTTCCCCCGTTTCCATGTACACGGGAATTCGGCAGTTTGTTTTATGTACTCGCTACCTATTCTTTTTTTTTCAATAATCTCCTTCCTTCGACGTTAAATTCTAATAATTCTAATGATTCGCATGGGTGAGGTAAGCGCTATCAGCATGATGAATACTCACTTCCAGCCGTTTTTACCGGTTTTTGAGCATCGTTAAAGATGTTGAAGATTGTCAGATTACGGACGCTGCAACGCTGAATACTTGTAGGTCTTTGCTCACGAAAAAAAGCGCCACCAGCGGCGCTTCCATCAGACGGTATAGAGGACATTTTCCATCATGGTCAGCAGTCTTACGCGCATTCTCTCCAGCATCCGGAGCGTTCCTCGCAGCGGCCCGGCTGGGCCTGCGCCTTTGCCGCATTTAACCCGAAACGTCCCGTCGTAAACAGATCGAACTGGACACGCTAGCGATATTCAGGCGAAAAGGACGGCTCCCGCGAGGCTGCGTTTGGTACGATGCTTTGCAAGGCGACGTCATGCGACGCCACACCGCGCGATGGGAGCTCGCGCGGGCGCTGTCCGGCGCCCAGCTCTGTATAATGCGGGGCGAGCGGGACTGCGGGCGGGCGGGCCGGATAAACAAAATAAAGCGCCCGCTTGGGGCGCTTTATTTAACGTCCGCCTCTTTCTCAGGCGGTAAACAGCATATTTTCCATCATGGTGAGCAGCCGTGTGCGCATCCGTTCCAGAACGCGCATCGTTTCGTCCAGGCAAGCGAGCGATGCCTGACCTGCGGCGGATCCGATGCGCAGCTCCGCATGTTCGCGGTTGAGGGCGGCAAGCTCTTCTTCCGTTTTGGCGTTAGGCTTGTAGTTCTTCATCCGGAACAGCATGTCTCCTGTTGCCTTGTACAATTCTTCACAGTACAGTTGGGTTTTCTTCAACATGGTTATCCACTCCTAGTGAATATTTCTTTTCTATAGGGATAGCGGTCCGGGCAACGTTTGACGAATGAGGTTACTCTATTATACACGAAAAACGTTTGAAATGTCAGAAAATTTGTAAATTTACCAAAATTAGATTTTACATGTCAGCGGGAACCGGGCTGGTTCGACTGCCAGCAGTCAAATTGCGAAGCGACGCTCCATATGCCAAGCAATGTGCGGCCAAAATGATACAATTGCTGGATCATGATGGCCAGCAGGCCCGCCCATAGCAGCGAGGCGCCGCTGACGGCCAGTCCGGACGCCGCCGCGATCAGCCAAAGCACAAGCGACAGCGCGGCAAGAGGGAGGAGGAGGCGAGGCGCGCGCAGCAGCGAGTCCGTGAGGCTCTGGCCGGAAGCGGCCCCGAACTGCAGAGCGAGAAACAGCAGATGCAGCAGGACGCCCCATAGCAGCCAGCCTGCGCCCCAAGGGAGCGCCGTTTGCGCCAGTTCCAGCATGGAGGGGCTCGAGAGGAGGGCGTCCAAGCCGCGCGGCAGCAGCCACCATGCCGGGGCAAGCGTCAGCAGCGTCTCGCACCAGTAGAGCGGCAGCACCCGTTTCCAGCAGCGGCGGATGCCTTGCATGAACCGGCTGCCTCCGTCGCCGCCGGCAGAGACGTGATGGAGCGAGTAGAACAGTCCCGCATTGAGCAGCGGCGTCACGATCATGCGCAGCGCCAGCATTCCTAGCAGCGTCCAGGCGTAGGGCTGGACGAGGGACGTTTTGAGCAGCCGGAACTGGGCTTCCGCCCAGAACAGTCCCGAGGCCGACTCCGAGGGCAGGGTGCCGGGATAACGCTCAAGCAGCGGCGTCACGACCGAATCGACATAGCGGTACAGAAAGAATCCCCACAGCAGCTGATAAAGAAACAGCACAATGAGAATGTGCATATGTTTAACGGTCAGCCGCCAGCCTTGCTTCATGTGGTGCTTCATCGTGTTCACTCCCTGTTAACAGTAATGCCCGGGCCCTCTACCAGGCGAATGCTCCCATGATGCTCTCGAGCAGTTTAACGATGCCGAGATTGAAGCGGGTGCGCGTTTTGCCGTCGGCTTCGGACCGCATAAAATTGTTGATATGCTTGTTGTCCAGCACATTGCGGTTTACCGGGTCGACCGCGGCCCATACGAGCGGGGAGGAGGAGGAGAGCTTATACTGCATCTCGGACGCCGCGCCGTCCCATTCCTTCTCCGCGGAGGAACCGTCCGCGAACCGGAATTCGACCGTCACCGGCCCGTTCGCGCCGCCGCTGCGACGGATCAGCACCTCCGCTCCATACTTCCCGCTGTCGCCAGGACCCGGAGGCAGGACGCGCACGGAAGCTACGGAATAATCGGCCATAGCGCTGCCGTACACGAATTGACTGAAGTAGTCGGTCCAATTCTGCTTTGTCACCCTCTCCACCACGTTCTGGAAATCGGCCGTCGTCGGGTGCTTGAATTTGTAGGTTTGAAAATAAGTGCGCAAAATGGCGCGCATCGTATTGGCTCCGACTCGGTTCTCGATTCCTTCCAGCACCAGCTTGGCGCGCGTATACACGTTGTCGGCGTAGCGGTCATTGCTGCCGTACGACCAGGAAAGCAGCTTCAACGGGGCCGGATCGGTCATATAGCTCGCTTCCAGCGGCGAATTCGGTTCGATGCCGTACTCGCTCTGCATCACTTTATCTTCCGAATAAGAGGTAAAGCCTTCGTCGAGCCATGCTTCCTCGAACTCGTTGGTCGCCACCATGCCGTACCAGTATTGGTGGCCGATCTCATGCACGACCGTCCGCTCCAGCCCGTACCCGGGCGTCTTCGATTCCGCCGCAAATGCGGTAATGAGCGTCGGATATTCCATGCCGCCGGCGCCGTTGCCGCCTGCCGGTGGGACGACGATGGACAGCGTGGAGTACGGATATTCGCCATACCATTTCGCGTATTTGGCGAGGGCCGACTTGGCCGCATGCATATACCGGTCCTTCAGATCGGCATGCAGCGGGTCGAGATAGAGCTTGATGCGGACGCCGGGAACGCCGCTTGTGGAGTAGGCTTCCTCTTCGTAGACGAAATCGGGCGAGGCGGCCCAGCCGAAATCGTGCACATCCTCGGCGTAAAACTGGTAAATCTTGTTTTCACCGGCCATTTTTGGAACCTTCGTCTGAATGCCGGTCGCCGCCACCTTATAGGAGGCCGGCACTTGAATGTTGACCGTATACAGTCCGAAATCGCTGTAAAATTCCGAGTTTCCGTGATACTGATGCGCGTTCCAGCCTTCCTTATGGCCGCCGCTGTCCGCCGTCTCATAAGCGGCCAGCTTCGGGAACCATTGACCGGCCATCACGAAATTGCCGGCGTAGCCCATCCGGGCGAACACTTCCGGAAGCTTCACCTTAAAGCCGATCTTCAGCGCCACTTCGGCTCCCGGGTAGACCGGCTCCGGCAGGCGCAGCTTGGCCAGCGTAAAATCGTCCTTGTTGCCGTCGTCAGGCTGCACATAATGGAGGCGCGGCAGCAGGCTGTCGCCGTCCATCGTTTTGAACGACTCCAGCTTCATATAGCCGCGGCTGTTCTCGGTTGCCTTATCTTTCCGCAGCTTCCCGCCCGATTCTTTCATAAACGTCGTATTCTCAGACAGAAATGCGTTCGGGTAAAGGTGAAAATAGAGCTCGGACACCGGCTTTTTGCCCGGGTTCTTCCAGGTGACCGTTTCGGTACCGGTCAATATTTTGCCGGAAGCGTCCAGCTTGACGTCAATCTGGTAGTCCGTTACGCGTTTGCTGAGCGCGACCGCTTTGGGCGCGTCGTCGGCCGCGGGCTCGGTCGTGCGGCCTGAGTCGGCGGAGCGGACCTGCCCCTCGGGGCCGGAGGCGGAACGCCCGGCATCGCCGGCGGGCCCGGACGCTTTGCCGGCAATGGCTGGGCGTAGCGACAGAGCGGTTTCCGCCGCATCCGGGCGGACGGTTTCCACGACCGCCGCCGGCCCGGAGATTGCGGGAGCGGAACCGGCTGCGGCAGCGTCCGGTGAAGGCACGGTCATCGATGTGGTATTGGGCGCGATATCGCTGCGACTGCTGGCGGCCGCATAGGTATACTGCGATAACCAGGCATCCCCGTAGCCCTGCCGAACCGACAGGCCGATCAGGATAGCGACGAATAGAGCCAGCAATAATGAAGCGGCGCGGCGTGGAGTCATTGAATGTTTCCCTCCCGTTGACAAGCATCTACAGCATGTATATGTTGGCTTTTTCAAGATTATTAGCTAAAATGGAATTAATGTGCGGCAGCGGGGACAATCCCGGACGCGGCGCGGATTTCGGCCGTTACGGACCATAACGGACCTGTAACGGGCCAGTGTGCGAATGAGTGCGCTCCTTATTGCGGGAGGCAATCGAATAGAACGAAGATGAATTCGGGAAGGTGTGCATCGAGGTATGGAAGAGCAGGGAACAGGCAAGGAACCGGAAAAGAAAGGCAAGCGTTCGCTGTCGCTGAACGTGGTGAGCAGCAAGGAGCATAAAGGGTTCGGAGCGGGCACGATCGACTTAAGCCAAGTGTCGTCGGTCATCATCGACGGGGACAGCGCCTATATCGATGTCGGCGCCATGCATGCGAAGAGCAAGGTGGAGCGGGGGATCAAGTTCAGCCCGAACAAGGAAGACGTTCCAAACGGTCGTCCTTGCTGGATCGTATGGGTCGCCGTGGACCGCAATGAGGAAGGCTCGTATTATGCGGGCGCTACCGCATGCGCCATGCTGATCGACACGGAAGCGAAGCGGGGATGGAAAATTCTCGCCGACCACGTGAACAAGCTCGACTACTCCATCAAGCGGCGCTACATGCTGGGCGAGCTGGGGCCGTCCGAGAAGGCCGCGCTGCGCAAGCTGCTTGTGGAACACAATGCGGAATGGTGGGATCACTCGCCTGACGCGCTGAAAACGGCGCTGGACGCCTAATAAGAGCCGGACCGGCAGTTCTGTCTTCGATGATAAGAAGGCGGGGCTGCTTTTTTTAATGTAGGGAAAGGATTCATTTTGCTTTATCTGATCTTATTTGGCGGAACGAATCTCTTTCACAGATGGAACGGCGAGAGCCTTTTCAGCTCGCGGATGCGGATGCGTGTGCGGGGTTCATTTTTTGCTGTAGGCGCGGCGGTGGAAGGACGTAATCAGACGGAAAAGCTCTTGGCCGTCCCCAGGAAAATCGTCATGACCGGCAAGGGGCAGCACCATCGCGTGGTACGGCTCCGGAACCCATATATAATGATGCACGTAGTCGGTAAGGATGAAGCCGTTTTGTTCCCAAAACCGGATGCGGCGCAAATTGGGAACCGTCCGGTCGGCTTCGACTTCGACGATGATCGCCTTCGCTTTCAGCTGCTCAGCCGCCCAATTCCGAATCGCGCCGAGCAGCTTTCCTCCGAGTCCATTGCCGCGAAGATCTTCGCGCACCGCCAAGTAATCGATCAGCAGCGCCTTGTCGTCCCGGGTGCGGCCGGTAATCGCCATGGCTGCCGCTTGCGAGCCGATTGTCAGCACATGCAGGAAGCTCATGCGGCGGGCGAACATGCCGCCGATAATGGCGTCGCTCTTTCGTCCGTGTTCGGGAAAAGCTTGCCGGTAAATGCTTCGCGCCTCCGGCCAAAGGCGGTCATCGAGCTGATCGAGCGTGATGAATTCCATCGCGGTCTCCTTCGTATAGAGAGGGTATTGCTTGTATCGTAACATATTTGGAAGCAAAACGAAGAGTCCCGGTTTCACCGGCCCGGCGGGCGGCAAGCGTGCCTCCCGCGCAGCCGCCGCATCTGCCCTTCCTCCGTGAAAAAGGAAAGCGGAGCGGGTCATTTGAAGCTGGAGAAGCGTTAGCGTTCGCGATTGACCCCGGTGCTTGAAACAAGCGGTGAAAGTCGAGCGGAGAGGCTGACTTGGGACTGGAGAAGCGCCAGCGTTCGCCTTTGTCCTTGAATTTCTTCCTCTAAATGGTTTATAGGATCAAGAAATTCAAAGGACAACAGCGATCGGAAGCACAAGTCAGCCGCGCAGTTTCACCACACTTTTAACGCATATCCGGGGACGGTTGCGATCGTAAGATCAAATGCACCCGCGCAGCGCTCCTTTTTCACTCTCACCACAAACATAAATAGGGGTTCTGCTTATCCGCTGATAACCAGAACCCCTATATTGGACGGTTTTGCTTATTCAATTGTTAATCGACACACTCCATTCAAAGCAGCCTGCGTAACCTAACGCTCGCTTTTTCCGATATTTCCTCTTGCTCCAAACGTTTAGAACCGATACGTCACCACAGACACGAGTTCCGGCATGTCCCCTGGGAAAGGCCTCATTCGTTTCCGGACTCCTCTCCTCACCAGTTTGGGCAAGACATGCTTCGCTTACCGTCTCCAATGGACTATCCCCTTTCCTTTTGGAGTGACTTCAGTATAGCACAAGCCCATTAAATTTTAAATATTCAGATAATTCTAAATAATACGGAAAACTGCTAAAAAAGTTGGAAAACCTCGTTTATCCGCTTTCATTCGTAAATTTTGGGTAAATTTCTTGTGTATTCGCAACCGAGCGCAAAAAATGCGGACAAGCCGGCAGACGCCTCCGCCTGCCAGCTTGTCTTTCTTCCGCATTGCCTGCCGGCTCTTATTTTCGTCCCGACCGAAAAATGGAGATGATCATATACAAAAACATCAGGCCGGCAATGCTGAAGCCGATTTCCAAAGCGGGAAAGCGCGTCAGCAGATCGGGCTGCCGCCCAAGAGACGAGCCGATGATAAGCCCGGCCATCAGGATGCTGAAGGAAAGCAGCACGATGCTGAAGGAGAGCCGGCCGCTGATCCGGTCAAGCCGTTTCATGATGCGGTCCACATCGGGCACGGTCAGCTCCAGCGGCAGCTTGCCGCGCTGCATCAGCGCGAATATGCCGCGCAGCCGGGAGGGCAGCTCACCGAGCAGCGCTGCATATTCGAGCGCATAGCCTGCCGCCGTTTCGGCAAGGCGCCGCGGCTGCATCCGTTCGAGCAGCAGGCGTTTGCCGAATGGCTCCGCCACGCTGACGACGGTAAATTCCGGATCGAGCGATGTGAGGACGCCTTCGAGCGTCAGCAGCGTTTTGCCGAGAAGCATAAAGTCTTTGGGCATCTTCACCCGGTGACGGTAAGCGACGCTGAACAGGTCGTTGACCGCTTCGCTCAAACTGATTTCGCTGAAAGGTACCTGGTAATATTTCTCCCTCAGCAGGTCGACCTCGCGCCGCAGCTTGAACCGGTCGGCCATTTCGGAGATGAGCCCCATCTCTTCAATCGCTTTGATCACACCGTCGGTGCTCTGCCGCCGCATGGCGATCACAAGTGAAGCGAAATGCCCTTTCATGCCCGGGGTTAATCGGCCGACCAAGCCGAAATCGAGCAGGCCGATGACCGGTCTAACATCCGGGCTCCTGCCGCGGTTTTCCCTCGTCTTGCCGCTTCCCGGCTTTTCCGGGCGCGGGGGCATTACGATGACATTGCCGGGATGAGGGTCCGCGTGGAAAAAACCGCCGATAAACAGCTGCTCGAACACCGCGCCCGCGACGCTTTCGGCGATGCTGCGCAGCTCGTAGCCGCTTGCGGCGAGAAGCTCGCGCTCTCCGATGCTGATACCGTTCAAATAATCCATCGCAAGTACTTTGCGGGTTGTAAGATCCCAATAAATCGCAGGAATAATGACGTGGGAATTATCGTGGAACTGTGCGGCGATCCGCTCGGCATTGCGGCCCTCCAGCGTATAATCGAGCTCGGCAAGCAGCGAAACCGACAGCTCGTCCACCAGATCGCGAATTCCGAAGCGGGAAGCCCACTCCAGACGGTGTTCGGCCGCACGGGCAAGATCCTGCAAAATCTCCAGATCGGTCTCTACGACCGCGCGGATGCCCGGACGCTGCACCTTAACGGCTATTTGCTCGCCGGAGTGCAGCCTCGCGGTGTGAACTTGACCGATCGAGGCTGCCGCGATCGGCGTTTCGTCGAAGCGGTCGAACAGTGACGAAAGCGGAGCTCCGAGCTCCGCTTCGAGCAGTTTCTTCACGTCCGCAAACGGGAACGGGGGCACCTTGTCCTGCAGCTTCGCCAGTTCCGCCAATATTTCTGCGGGAATCAAATCGGGCCGGGTGCTCGCAATTTGACCGAGCTTCACGAAGGTTGGCCCCAGCTCCTGCAAAAACAACCGGATGCGTTCTCCGGTTGTTCGGGTATGGCTATTGCTTTCCTCTGCCGGTATCCGCGGGAAAGGAATGTGCCGCAGCAGGCCGAGCTCTTTGACGATGACGCCGAATCCGTTGCGCGCGAACGCTGCGGCGATGTCACGGTAACGGTGCAGATGGCGGAATTTGCGTCCCGCTTTCATCGGCTTTCGTCAGCGCGTCCATCCCCTCCGCCGTCCGCACCGTCTCCTTCTGTTATTTCCGCACTCGTCCCTGCTTTCACGGTTGCGGGATGCCCAGACGCTGCGGCCACTGTGGACAAGCCGGGCGCTTCCGTCAGCGCGGACGATTTCGTCAAAGCGGCCGATTCGTCCTGTACACTCCCGTCCTCATCCGTACCGGAGACGGTGATGCCGAGCTTTTCCTCCAGCCGCGCAATCCGCTCCTCCAGCCGGCGAATTTCATCCCGGGTAGCCAAATTCAAATCCTCGGCCGTCTGTCTCATCCTCTCCTTGACGGAGTTCTCAATTCCAAGCCGTGCCTCCTGTCCGCGCTCGATCATTCCTTTAACAAAGGCCTGCGAATCGGACTTGCTCATCTCTCCCCGTGTGGACAATTCCTGCGCCAGCTTCTCCGCTTGATCCTTGGTCGAAGCTGCCAACCCGAGCCCGAGCGAGAACGCTTTGTTCAACAAATCTTTCATGACGGAGATCCCTGCCTTTCCAGTTTAGCATCCATAGGGGCCGCCCGCTGCGGCCTCTCTACTTCTATTTATACCCCAAGAAAGCTTTCTTGACTGTCGAATATTGCCGGGTCCAACGTTAATATTTCTAAAAGTTGTCGAGAAAGTGTCGAGAGGCTGTCGAAATGTGCGCATGCATCATGTGACTTCCTTCGACAACAAGCGCGAAAAAAGTCTGCGGCCGGCTAATGGTTCCACCACCGCTTCAGGTGGTCCAGCCACGAGCGCTTCGCGGCCTCGTCCGCGCTGCTTCCGCCGTCCGAAGTGCCGGGGCTGACATCCGTTTCCGCCGCTCCGCATATTTCGGTCGGCTCCGTTCCGCGCACGAACATCTCCAACCGGCTGCCGGAACAGCGGAGCGAGGCCAGTTTGCCGGAAGCGGGGTTGATGTAGACGCCGACGACGCCCTCGGGAATCGGGAACATCTTCGGGGGTACCGCCGCCAGCGCTTGCTCCGTATAACGGGCGAAAATCGGGGCCGCGCGGTGTTCCTCGGCTTTCGTCAGCGCGCGCCCTTTGTCGTAGCCGACCCAGACCGCCGTTGCCAGCTCCGGCGTATAGCCGACGAGCCAGGCGTCGGATGACGTTGTGCCGGTCTTGCCGGCGATCGGCCGCTTGATCATCGCCGCGACCCGGTTGCCCGTGCCTCCCGTTTCAAATACGCTCTCCATCATGCTCGTCAGCACGTACGCATGCGCCGCGTCGACAACCCGCTGCGCCTCAGGCTGCGCCTGATACAGCACCTCGCCTTTGCTGTCCTCGATCCGCAATATCGCGACCGGTTTCACATGCACGCCGCCTGCGGCGAGCGTGCCGAACGCCGACGCCATCTCCAGCGGGCTGACGGGAAACGTGCCGAGCGCGAGCGACGGCACCGGCCGCATCGGACTGTCGATGCCGAGCTTGCGCGCCATCTCGATCACCTTGTCGGCGCCGACGCTCATCACCGTGTTTACCGCGTAAATGTTGTCCGAACTGGCGATCGCTTCGCGCATATTAATAAAGCCGCCCGTATATTTGTTGTTGTAATTATGAGGCTGGTACGTTTTGCGTCCTCCGTCGTACGTAAAGACGGTCGGCGCGCTCCGGAACGGCGTGACGGGAGTCATCCCGTTTTCCAGCGCGGTCAAATAGAGGATCGGCTTGAACGACGAGCCGGGCTGGCGTGTGCCGGCGAGAGCGCGGTTGTACTGGTTCGTCTTGTAATTGCGTCCTCCGACCATCGCCTTGACGTATCCGGTGCGGGGGTCGATCGAGACGAGCGCCGCCTGCTGCTCCGAGCCCGGCGGCATGCCCTCCTTCACCGCTTGCTCCGCCGCCTTCTGGGCGTCCGGATCGAGCGTCGTGTAAATATGGACGCCGCCTTCGCTTAAGCGAGCCTCGTCGATGCCGAGCACGTCGACTGCAATCTGGCGCACGTAATCGCGGAAGTAAGGGGCGAAGCCGCCGGAGCCGTCGGCCGCAAGCGGCTTGAACGCAAGCACCTCACGGAACGCTTCATCCGCTTCCGCTTGCGAAATACGACCGCCTTCAACCATCGCCTGCAAAATCGTTTTTTGGCGGTCTTTCGCATTTTTCATATCCATATAAGGCGAGTAATATTTCGGTCCCTTCGGAATGCCGGCCAGCATCGCGCTTTCGGCCAGCGACAGCCGGGAAGCGTGTTTGCCGAAATACATTTGCGAAGCGGCTTCGATGCCGTAGGCGCCGTGCCCGTAGTAAATCTGGTTCAGATACAGTCCCAGAATCTCGTCCTTGGAATAGTTCATTTCCAGCTGGATCGTATAGACCGCTTCCTTCAGCTTGCGCTGCCACGTCCGCTCATGGGTCAAATAGAGATTGCGCGCGAGCTGCTGGGTCAGCGTACTGGCGCCCTGCTTCGTCGACATATGCTCCAGATTGACGAGCGCGGCGCGCGTCATCCCTTTGACGTCGAACCCCAAATGCTGATAGAAGCGCCGGTCCTCGATCGCCACCGTCGCCTCGATCAGATGAGGGGAGATATCGGCGAGCGCGACGGACTTCCGGTTCTGGCCGGTATGGAACGTGTCGATCAGGCTGCCGTGCAGATCGTATATTTGTGACGTCTGGCTGATCGAAGATGCAGGCAGAGACTGGATGCGCAGATAGAGCAGAAATCCGGCCGTAAGCGCCAATATGAGCGCCGCTGCGATGCCGAGTCTGCGCGCCAGGCGCGTTAGTGCCCGGCTTCGGGGCAGCAGCTGCTCCCGCAGCAAGGCGAAACGCGTGCGGCGCCTCTTGTTTTTCGAGCCCGGCTTGTGCGGTTTGGCGGTCGGCTTGTTCATGTTGCTTTTTGACTCCCTTCGCGTAAGCGATCCTAATCCTTTCCTTAGTATGGAAAAAGGAAGAGCGAGCTATTCACGGCCATGTACGAATGGAGGATGCAGGTACCGGATCCCGAAAGCGCGGCGCCCGAATCGGCGTCATTTTTCAGAGTGCCGGTTGGAGGATTGATTGGTGGATTAATATGAAGCAATTGTGTTTGTAATGGGGGGTAGATTTGACTATAATACAGGGTGAACCGCTACCAATCGAGATTGCAAACGTATTTTTGACCTATACATAGCTTATTTCGGGCGGCCACGCCGGTGCGCGGTTTCACGCCGAAAAGGACGGACAACCCGTCACCAGCCTGCTAAGAAAGAAGGGATTATTCACATGGAATTGTGGTACACGGAGAAACAAACGGAGAGCTACGGCATCACCGCGAAAATTAAGGAGACCTATGTGCACGAGCAAACGGACTTCCAGCAGCTCGATATGATCGAGACGGAAGAGTTCGGCACGATGCTGGTGCTGGACGGCATGGTCATGACGACCGACAAAGACGAGTTCGTCTATCATGAAATGGTCGCGCACCCGGCGCTTTATACGCACCCGAACCCGGAGAACGTGCTTGTCGTCGGCGGCGGCGACGGCGGCGTCATCCGTGAAATTTTGAAGCACCCGCAAGTGAAAAAAGCGGTTCTCGTCGAAATCGACGGCAAAGTGATCGAGTATTCGAAAAAATATTTGCCGAACATTGCCGGAGGCCTCGACGACCCGCGCGTGGAAGTCATCGTCAACGACGGCTTCATGCACATTCATGATCACAAAAACAGCTACGACGTCATCATGGTCGACTCCACGGAGCCGGTCGGCCCGGCGGTCAACCTGTTTACCCGCGGCTTCTATCAAGGCATCTACGAGGCGCTGAAAGAAGACGGCATCTTCGTCGCCCAGACGGACAATCCGTGGTTCAAGGCCGATCTGATCGAAAGCGTCAACCGCGATGTGAAGGAAGTATTCCCGATCGTGCGCGTTTACTGGGCGAACGTCCCGACCTATCCGAGCGGATTGTGGACGTTCACGATGGGCAGCAAGAAATACGACCCGCTGCAGGTGGACGAGTCGGCCATCCCGGAAATCGACACCAAGTATTACTCCCCGAGACTGCATAAAGCGGCGTTCGCGCTGCCGAAATTTGTGGAAGATTTGGTGAAGTAAGCGGAGGAAAGAAAGCGAGGACAACATCTTCATGAAACTTGATCAAAAATATTCCGGCAACGTCTTTATTTTAAGCTCGGAGGATTACGAAGCTTCCAAAGCGGTCATCTACGGCATGCCGATGGATTACACCGTATCGTTCCGTCCGGGCTCGCGCTTCGGCCCCGCGCGCGTCCGCGAGGTTTCGATCGGGCTGGAGGAATACAGCCCGTACCTGGACCGCAGCCTCGAAGATATTACGTACTTCGACGCCGGCGATCTGCTGCTGCCGTTCGGCAACGCCGCCCGCTCGCTCGACATTATCGGCGAGTTCGTGCGCGGCGTGCTGGCGGACGGCAAAATGCCGGTCGGCCTCGGCGGCGAGCATCTCGTATCGTGGCCGGTATTCCAGGCCGTCTACGAAAAATATCCCGATCTGGCGATCGTCCACTTTGACGCCCATGCCGACCTGCGGGAGCAGTACGAAGGCGAGCCGCTTTCGCACTCCACTCCGCTGCGAAAGGCGGCCGGCCTGATCGGCGGCAAAAACATTTACCAGTTCGGCATCCGTTCCGGCTCGCGCGAGGAATGGCAGTTTGCGCGCGAGAACATCAACTTCCACCCGTTCGAGGTGCTCGAGCCGCTGAAGAAGGTGCTGCCGGAGCTGGCGGGCCGTCCCGTCTATTTGACCATCGACATCGACGTACTTGATCCGTCCTGCGCGCCCGGCACGGGTACGGCGGAAGCGGGCGGCATTACGTCCAAGGAGCTGTTGGAAGCGGTGCATGCGATTGCGAAGGCGGGCATCAACGTCGTCGGCTGCGATTTGGTCGAAGTGGCGCCGGCTTATGATCCGACGGAGCAGACGCAAATCGTCGCCTCCAAAGTGATCCGCGAAATGCTGCTCGGCTTCATTCGGGACTAGCGCGCAGCATTCCAAATGCCTTTTTATAAAAAAGCATCCGAGCGTATGCCGCCTATCGGGGCTGCCCATCGGGCAACCGGCAAGGGAGCGCAGCCGTCTTGGGTGCTGTTTTTTTCTCTTCGCAGGGTCATTCAACGTGGCGAGGGCTCCGAACAGGAGCTTTTCGTGCCCATTATATAACGCTTTGGGGCGAAAAATGTGGTGGAATGTAGGGTAAAGGTCACTTTTCAGCATCTTTTGTCCATTCTCCCATCGGCTCAGGAAATCATCTCGAACACTTCACTGCGGACCATTTACCAAGACCATTCGCCAGGACGATTCGCCAGAGGGAGCATCTTGGGACCGTTCGTCAGGACGATTCGCCAGAGGGGGCCAACCTTAGGACAGTTCGCCTCAGGATTTTCCATAGTGAGTCATCTCAGGATCGTTCGTTTCAGGATTTGCCACAGTGAGTCATCTCAGGATCGTCCGCCTCAGGATTTGCCATAGTGAGTCATCTCAGAATCGTTCCCTTTGGGCGTTCGCTTTAGTACTATTCGCCATAGCGATCACTCTCGGACCGTTCGCCTAAGCAGGCTGAAGAACGTTCTGAAGAAAACGAAAGTCGTTTGTTGTGACCGCAACAGAAAGTTTACCTACAATAAAGTATTAAAGCGCAAGAACTTTCTGTTCGGCATGAAAGGCTACCTCTTACAGGGTCATTCCTCGTGGAGAGGGCTCCGAACAGTAGCTTTTCTTAAAAGATATGAAAGTATAAAGCTTCACGCCAATCCATTCTTAATCTTTCGACACGATACAGTTGTTCACCATTAAGGACGGCTAAGGACGGCGATAGCCGTTTCTGCTTGGTTCCTGAGTTAATGGGAGAGTGAACAAAAGAACTCGAATGACATACATGTTCGGGGGAAGCCGTCCAAGAGACGAGACGCGGAACAACAGGTTACGAAAACGATGCGGCTCGATGCGGCACGATGCGGCACGATGCGGCTCAAAGAACGGAGGCGCAGTTACGCGGATATTTTTGTTCCGGAGTCCCCGCAGGCTTGTTTCCCTCTCTTTTTGGCCATAATGGCTGATAGGAGGTGCATGACCATGGGGATTATGCCGATACATGAACGTTTGGCCGAGCTGTGGACCATTCGGGAGCGGCGCAGCTTGACCGAAGACGAGCAGTGCGACTTTGAGCACTGCTTGGCCGTGAACGCCGCGCACTGCCGGCGGCTGGCCAATCTGTACAATCTGTCGCTGCTCGCGTCGATGACGGGCGATCACGAGTGGCAGCATGACATTTGCAGCAAAATCGAAAAGCTGGACGGGCCGCCGCCCGCGTTCCGCAACCGGTAATCTTGCCGGGAAGGGGGCAGGCTGCCTATACGGCTTACAGGAGGAGCGTCACCCTTATGAGCGGAAGAATCCACTCGTTTGCGCCTGTCATCGACGGGGAAGCGGCCCTGCTCGTGCTCGGCAGCATGCCCGGAGCACAGTCGCTTCAGCTCGGGCAATATTACGGCAACCCGCGCAATTATTTTTGGCGGGTGCTGTACGGGCTGTCCGGCGACACGCCGGATGAGAGCTACGAAGCCAGGCTCGATTACGCCCGCCGCAAAGGCGTCGCGCTGTGGGACGTCATCGGCTCCTGCGAGCGCCCGGGCAGTCTGGACGCCAACATCCGCGAGGCGGTGCCGAACGATTTGCCGGAACTGGTGCGAAATTATCCGAATTTGCGCTGCTTCGCTTTCAACGGCGGCAAATCATTCGACACGTTCCGGCGGCATTACGGCCGCGATCCGGCTTTTTCAGCGGTAGAGCTGATCCAGCTTCCGTCGACCAGCCCGATTCCTACCGCCGCGATGCGGACGCTGGAGGACCGGCTTGCAGCATGGCGGGTCATTGCCCCTTATTTGAAGCAAACGGAATCGTAAACGTAAATATCATTTAACGCAGCCAACGCAGCGCTTTCGAAGAACCCTTCTCGAGCAGACAGTCTGAACTGCTCCCTTTGCTTAAGGCGTTCTCCCGCAGCCCGGAGCCGTTCGATTTGACGGAGTGTAAACGCCGGGGCTCCTTCTCCTCCTTTTTCTCCCCATCCGGCGCCTTGCCTGGTTGCGGCCGGGCTTGCCGCCGCAAGTGCCTCCCAAAGCCCCAATCGCCGCGCCAGCATTGAAAAGTACCGCTTTCCTGTATATAGTAGTAACATGAGTATGGAAGATGGAGATGCGGACCATGAACGAGAAACGACGCGTTCTCATCGCGCTGGAAAGCAAACAGGATGGGGGCGCAAAGACGGTTCAAACCTTTCGCGGACAGTTTTACCCCAAGGACAGATCGGTTTATGTCCGTTATGACGAGGATGACGAGCTGCATGGCACCGTGCGGACACTCCTGCGCTGGACGCCCGGAGAGCTTAGTCTCACCCGGCGCGGCGGGGTGGAGTCGGAGCAGACGTTCGCCGCAGGCAGCAGACGGCCGGGCAGGTACAGATCACCGCATCTTTCGTTTCCGCTCGAGACGGAGACGACGGAGCTTACGGCGGAGCAGGGCGGATGCGGACTGCCGCTGACGCTGCAGTGGTCGTACACGCTTCATATCGGACAGCAGGAAAGCAGCCGTTTTCAGTTGCGGCTTCATATACGGGAGGATAACAGTTAATGAAGACAAATGTGCTCAATCGCTTGTATGAACAAATTAAAGAGGCCATCGCCGATGCCGTCGTCAAGGCCGGTCTGGCGGAGCGCGAGCAGCTGCCTGCTTTTGTGCTGGAGGTGCCGAAGGAGAAAGCGCACGGCGATCTGGCGACGAATGCGGCGATGCAGCTGACGAAGATCGCGAAGAAAAACCCGCGCCAAATCGCCGAAGCGATTGTGCAAAACCTTGAAGCCGGAAAAGCTTCCATCGAATCGGCTGAAATTGCCGGACCGGGCTTTATCAACTTCCGGCTCGACAAAAGCTTCCTGTACGGCGTCATCGCCGACGTTGCGGAAGCGGGAGCCGATTACGGCCGCGCGGCGGCGCGCAAAGGCGAGCGGATTCAGGTGGAGTTCGTCAGCGCCAACCCGACCGGCAGCCTTCACCTCGGTCACGCCCGTGGAGCGGCCGTCGGCGACGCGCTTTGCAGCGTGCTGGACTTCGCCGGCTACGACGTGGACCGCGAATACTATATTAACGATGCCGGCGCCCAGGTGGGAAATCTGGCCAAGTCGATCGAAGCCCGCTACAAGCAGGCGCTCGGAATGGAAGCGGAGATGCCGGAGGACGGCTACTACGGAGAAGATATTTTCGGCTTCGCGCGCGAGCTGGCCGCAGAGAAGGGTGACTCGCTGCTGTCGCTGCCGGACGAAGAACGGTTCGCTTTTTTCCGCCAGTACGGACTGGAGAGGGAACTTGACAAAATCAAACGCGACCTCGCCCGCTTCCGCGTCTCGTTCAACGAGTGGTTCAGCGAGACGTCGCTTTATGAGAGCGGCCGCATCACGGAGGCGCTTGACGCGCTGAAGGCCAAGGGGCAAGTGTACGAGGAGGACGGCGCGACGTGGCTCTCGTCCATGACGTTCGGCGACGACAAAAACCGCGTTCTGGTGAAAAATGACGGATCCTATACGTATTTGACGCCTGATATCGCGTACCACCGCGACAAATACGCGCGCGGTTATGACCGGATCATCAACATTTGGGGCGCCGACCACCACGGTTACATTCCGCGCATGAAGGCGGCGATGGAGGCGCTCGGCAACGACCCGGACAAGCTGATCGTGCTCATTGCGCAAATGGTTAGTCTGTTCCAGAACGGCGAGAAAGTAAAAATGTCCAAGCGGACCGGCAAAGCGGTCACGATGGAAGACTTGATGGACGAGGTCGGCGTCGACGCGATCCGCTACTTCTTCACGATGCGCAGTATGGATTCGCATCTGGATTTCGATATGGACCTGGCGATTTCCACGTCCAACGAAAACCCGGTTTATTACGTGCAGTACGCGCACGCCCGCATTTGCAGCATTTTCCGCCAGGCCGAAGAGCAGGGCGTAACGGTGCCGTCGCTGGACGCGGTCCGGTTCAATAAGCTGACAGCCGAGCACGAGTTCGACCTGCTGCGCAAAATGGGCGAGCTGCCGCAGGAAATTGCCGAAGCGGCGGCACAATATGCGCCCCACCGCATCGTCCGTTATGTATATGAGCTGGCGTCGAACTTCCACAGCTACTATCGGGCGGAGCGTGTCATTACCGAGGACGGCGAGCAGACGCAGGCGCGTCTGGCGCTGCTCGGCGCGGTCCGCACCGTGCTTGCCAACGTGCTGCGCCTGATCGGCGTGTCCGCTCCGGAACGGATGTAACGCCTTTATAAACGAAACAAGGGGCTGTCCCAAGTCATCATCTCCGATGACTTATGGGATAGCCCTGTTTGCTTTTGAGCTCTTTCTGCTTCTTAAGCAGATTGTGGGCAAAGGAAAGCCGCCGGACTTCGAGGCTTTCTTTCCTCAAGACCGAAGCGGGGTAACGCGGGGCTCGAAAAAGGTAAGCGAAGCGGGGGCCGGGGGCCATTTGAATCTGTAGAAGCGCCAGCGTTCGCATTTGCAGACGGATTGTAGCCCTGCTAAGGCTTAAATATAATAAAAACAATCCGGCTGCAAGAGCGATCGGAAGATCTAATGGCCTCGCGCAGCGCTCCTTTTTCCACTCTGCTCAAGAGCGATCGGAAGATCAAATGGGTCAGTATAGCGCCCTTTTTCCTCCCGCCGCTATGGGTCCGTAGCTTTCAGCATGCGGAGAATGTCGATCTCGCCGGTCATTCGCAGCATTTTGACGCCTTTGATCGGCTGCACCGATTTCTTTAAGATCGCTTTCACTTCTGCCGGAGAGATTCCCGGATGTTTCGACAGCAGCAGGGCGACCGCTCCGCTTACATGAGAAGTTGCCATCGATGTGCCGCTCATTTCGTTATAGGCGCCGTTCAGCCAGGCGGAGTGAATTTTGTCGCCGGGGGCGTAAACGTCGATGAGGGAACCGCGGTTGCTGAAGGGGGCGATGCGCCGCTGGCGGGTTGTCGCTCCGACGGAGATCGTATGCGTGTAGCGGGCGGGGTAATCGACGGTACGGCGTTTGCCGTCATTGCCGGAGGAAGCAATGATAACAATGCCGGCATTATAAGCGTTGACTACGGCTGTGAGCAGCGACTTGCTGCGGCTTTTCATACCGAAGCTCATATTAATAATGTCCATCCGGTTGCGAATGCACCATTCGATCGCCAGCACGATATCGGCAACATAGGCGCTTCCGTTCTGATCGAAGGCTTTGACCGGATAAATAATGGCGCGCGGCGCAACACCAATCATGCCTTGGATCCGGTTGGCTGCGGCGATCGTTCCGGCGATATGGGTGCCGTGTCCGTTGTCGTCGTGCGGAGGTTGGGCCCGGTTAACCAGATTAATGCCGCCGGCAAGCGAGTTTTTCAAATCGGGATGGCTGAAGTCGACGCCGGTATCGATAACAGCGATTTTTACCCGGTAACCGGTTGTCTGGCTCCATGCCTGAGGGGCGCGGATATGCCTTACTCCCCATGGAATCCCCTTGGAATACTGGAAATTTTTCTGGACGGCTTCACGGATTTTGATCCGGTTTTTACGGGATGAACCCGTGAGGTTCAACATACCCTTCAGCGAACGGTACAATACGGTCGTGTCCAAGATGAGTTCCCTCCCGACGGACAATGCTGCAGTATTGTATGACCGAGCGTCCCCCGCCGCATGAGCAACTTGCCCTGTTTGAAACATTTAGGCTGCAAACCGTGTCATCCGACCGATCCCGACATAAGATGAAGTAAGAGTCCACAAGGCTCCTGCCAACCCGGAATGACGCTCTGACGCCGATAGCCGGGAGGATACAGTCAAAAACGAAGGGATGTCCCTTCGTTTTTTCTTTGCGTTTACGGCATGTAAGGACAAGCTGCAGCGGGCGCGCGGGCCGCTTAAGGGACTCGGGCGGGTGCGCCTGACGGGGCGGCGTCGTCTTCCGGATGAACGGATGAGCGGGTGGGGACGTGCTGTATCCTCGAGGCTTGCTTTTTTGAATAAAATAGGTTTTACTATAGTTTGATAAAAGGAAAGAACTCTAGATACGGATTTTGGGACCGCAGATAAAGTTGATTTGTTTCGAGAGGATGTGTCCATGTAGATGAGCAGCAATCTGTCTCAGAAATTCGATTCCGAGCGTCTGAAAGAGATGCCGATGGTCGATTTGGCATTCGAGGTGCTCAAAAGCGCCAATACGCCATACTACTACCGGGATTTGATGAAGGAAATTGCGAAATACCGCGGGTTGTCGGAGGCAGAGATCAACGATGTCATTGCCCAGGTGTACACGGAGATCAACATCGACGGCCGTTTCGCTTGCGTAGGCAGCAATATGTGGGGACTGAAGCGCTGGTATCCGGTCGAACGCTCCGAGGATCCGGTTGCGAATGCCAAGCGTCCGCGCATCATTAACGATGACGATGACGATGACGACGACAGCTACGTCGACGAGGAAGAAGAAACCTATTCCGCCGACGAAGAAGATTTCGATGCGTTCGACGAAGACCGCGAGTTCGAAGAAGGCGATGACGACGAAGGGGTCGACGAAGTCATCGACGATGAAGATTTGGATGATGAAGAAGCGGCCGAAGACGAGCTGCATGATGACGACGAAGACACCGACGATTCGGACGACGATGACGATCAGGACGACCTGAAATAGACAGCAGCGCTCCGGGACTCCCGGGGCGCTTTACATTTCCTTGACAGGGCCCTTGCGGTCGAGTAAACTATTGCATGGGCTTCAAGAACGACTCTATATAAGATGGATACAAGCACATGCTGCTGCCGCATTTACGGTGCGGTTATGCGCCTGTTCATCGGGACAATGGCAGACGCATGCGCGGCCGCTTTCCGATTCGATAACGAAAAGTGCCCCCTTAACACGGGTGTCACTTTTTTTGTTTTTTTTAGGCGTGCTCGCGCCATTAATATCGGGTAAATGGGTAACCATAAATTATAATTATAGGAGCATGGAGGGTACCATAAAGTGACTAAGTATATTTTTGTGACCGGAGGCGTTGTATCTTCCCTTGGCAAAGGGATTACGGCTGCATCTCTCGGCAGGCTGCTCAAGAACCGGGGCTTGAAAGTGACGATTCAGAAGTTCGACCCTTATATTAACGTCGATCCGGGCACGATGAGCCCGTATCAGCACGGCGAAGTATTCGTGACGGACGACGGCGCCGAAACCGACCTTGACCTTGGCCATTATGAGCGGTTCATCGACATTAATCTTTCCAAAAACAGCAACGTTACGACCGGAAAAATCTATTCCTCCGTCATCACAAAAGAACGTCGCGGCGAGTATCTCGGCGGCACAGTACAGGTAATACCGCACATTACGAACGAAATTAAGGACCGGGTGTTCCGCGCCGGCAAGGAAGCCGGCTCGGACGTCGTCATTACGGAAATCGGCGGTACCGTCGGCGATATCGAGAGCCTTCCGTTTCTGGAAGCGATCCGCCAAATCAAGAGCGACATCGGACGGGACAACGTCATGTATATCCACGTGACGCTCATTCCTTACATTAAAGCGGCCGGCGAAGTGAAAACGAAGCCGACCCAGCACAGCGTGAAGGAGCTGCGGAGCATCGGCATCCAGCCGAACGTCATCGTCTGTCGTACGGAGCGGGAGATTTCCGAGGACATGAAGCGCAAAATTGCGCTGTTCTGCGATATTGACGAAGGCGCGGTCGTTGAGTGCCGCGATGCATCCACACTGTATGAAGTGCCGCTTATGCTCCGCGAGCAGGGGCTGGACGACATCGTCGTCAACCACCTGAAGCTGAAGGCGGGCGAGCCGGATATGACCGAATGGCTTCGTCTGGTCGACCGGGTCAAAAATTTGAAACGGACGACCGAAATCGCCATTGTCGGCAAATATGTCGCTTTGCATGACGCCTACCTCAGCATTGTGGAATCGCTGAGCCACGCGGGATTCGACGCGGATGCGGAAGTGAAGCTGCGCTGGGTGGACGCTGAGGAGCTGACGGAGCAGAACGTTGCGGACAAGCTGCAGGGCGTCAGCGGCATTCTCGTTCCGGGCGGCTTCGGCGACCGTGGGATCGAAGGCAAAGTGGTCGCGATCCAATATGCGCGCGAGCAGCGCGTTCCGTTCTTCGGCATTTGTCTTGGCATGCAGGTTGCCGTTGTCGAGTATGCCCGCAATGTGGTCGGTCTGCACGGGGCCAACAGCTCGGAGATTAACCCTTCGACGGACTATCCTGTCATCGACCTGCTGCCGGAGCAGAAAGACATTGAAAATCTCGGCGGCACGATGCGTCTCGGACTGTATCCTTGCAAGCTGGCGGAAGGTTCGCTTGCGATGCGGGAATACGACGACGAGCTCGTGTACGAGCGCCATCGCCACCGCTACGAATTCAACAACGAATACAGGGAGCGGATCGAATCGGCCGGCCTGAAAATTTCGGGAACCTCGCCGGACGGGCGTCTGGTGGAAATCGTGGAGCTGCCGGATCATCCTTGGTTCCTTGCGGTTCAGTTCCACCCTGAATTTACGTCGCGTCCGAACCGTCCGCAGGCGCTGTTCCGCGGTTTTGTGCGGGCTGCGCTCAACAGGAACGAGTAGAACGGCCTTTATTTTCCAAGGTTCCTTATTTAAGGGACAACTCTGAATGTCGGCGGTCATCATTTTTTTCCTAACTTGGGAAGGAATCCTGCCTGTTAAACGCGAATAAGTTTATCCGAGAATGAATCGGGTGTCTGCCCCGGACTCTGTACAAGATGCCGGCAGCGACACCTTCTTCAATACGGCGGATGCGCGGGTAACTTTAATAGGAGGTTTTGAAGTGGAAAAGAAGAAAGTGTTGATCGTTGACGATCAGAATGGAATTCGCGTTCTTCTCATGGAAGTGTTCAGCAGCGAAGGATATTTGACTTTTCAGGCTTCAAACGGCAGGCTGGCGCTGGAGATCGTAAAGAGGGACAACCCCGATCTGGTGCTGCTTGATATGAAGATACCGGGCATGGACGGGCTGGAAATTTTGAAACATATCAAAACGATAAACCGCGACATTAAAGTGATCATGATGACCGCCTACGGCGAGCTCGATATGATCAAGGAAGCGACCGACCTGGGGGCGCTTATGCATTTCACGAAGCCGTTCGACATTGATGAGATGCGGCTTGCGGTCAATATGCAGCTTCGGGGCGGAGAATCGAATAGCCGTTACGCGATCGGGTCCTGATTCATCAGGGCCTTTATTTTTTTAGCAATACAAGACATTTACACATCGTTGTCCCAGTGTGATATAATAACTCAGGATGACAAGTCGGAAGCGGGCTTGAATAACGAATAGTCGGTTATAGGAGGACGAGACATATGCCACTCGTATCAATGAACGAATTTTTGCCGAAGGCAAAAGAAAACAAGTTTGCGGTCGGTCAATTTAACCTGAACAACCTGGAATTCGCGAAAGCGATCACCCAAGCTGCAATGGCTGAGAAATCGCCGTTCATTTTCGGAGTCAGCGAAGGCGCTCTGAAATATATGGGGATTGAATATACCGTTGCAATCGCGGAAGCGGCTGCGAAAGAATCGGGACTTCCGATCGCTTTGCACCTTGACCACGGCAGCAGCTTTGAAGTTGCAATGAAATGTATCCGCGCAGGTTTTTCGTCGGTTATGTTCGACGGCTCGCACTACGGTCTGGAAGAAAATATCGAGCTGACGAAGCAAGTCGTTAAAGCGGCTCGCGCAATGGGTGTTTCGGTCGAAGGCGAGCTCGGAACGATCGGCGGCGTCGAGGACGATCTGAGCGTTGCGGATGAAGACGCAACGCTTGCCAAACCTGAAGAAGCGATCCGCTACTACGAAGAAACGGGCGTTGACTGTCTGGCTATCGCTGTCGGCACGGCGCACGGCATGTACAAAGGCGAGCCGAAAATCCACTACGATATCATTCAAAAAGTAGCGGATGCCATTCCGGTTCCGATCGTTCTTCACGGCGGCTCCGGGGTGCCGGACGAAGCGATTCGCCAGTCCATCCAAGCCGGCGTTGGCAAAATCAACGTGAACACCGAGAACCAAGTTGCTTGTACGAAAGCCGTTCGCGAAGCGCTTGCCTCGAACGCAGACATCATCGACCCTCGTAAATATTTGAACCCTGCCATCAAAGCGATGCAAGCAGTCGTTCAAGAAAAAATCCGTTTGTTCGGAAGCAGCAACCAAGCATAACTTCCGGAACAATGGATGATTAACCGCCCGATCGGCCGGCAATGCTGCCGGAAAGTGGCCCGCCCTCCAGCTTAAGCTGCGCGGCGCAACCTCTGCGGCGCCGCCGCTGACCTCTTGCGAGGCAGCGGCAGCGCTGCAGGGGGAAGCCCTTATCCGGCTGCCAGCGCATGGCCGGGGCGGTTTTTCTTTGTTCTTTCTTCCCGGGGAGGATCTATCTTCATGGACAAATTAATGATTCGCGGCGGACGCCCGCTGCGGGGGACGGTAAGCATCAGCGGCGCCAAGAACAGCGCGGTTGCGCTGCTTCCGGCGGCTATTTTGGCCGAATCGGAAGTCGTTCTGGACAACCTGCCGCACTTAAGCGACGTTGCCGTATACGCAGACCTGCTGGAGCAGCTGGGGGCCGGTATTTCATGGAACGGGGAAACGATGCGAATCGACTCTTCCTCGCTCAATTCGATCCCGATGCCGAACGGCAAAGTAAAGCTGCTGCGCGCATCTTATTATTTGATGGGAGCCCTGCTCGGGCGTTTCGGTGAAGCAACGATCGGTCTGCCGGGCGGATGCAACTTTGAACCCCGACCGATTGACCAGCATATTAAAGGATTTGAAGCTTTAGGAGCGCAAGTATCCAACGATCAAGGCTCCATCCGCATCGTTGCGAAGGAGCTGCGCGGAGCCAAAATTTATTTAGACGTTTCCAGTGTTGGAGCGACGATTAATATTATGCTTGCAGCCTCTCGTGCTAAAGGCTTAACGACAATTGAAAACGCGGCTAAAGAGCCTGAAATAATAGATGTCGCAACATTACTTAATGCAATGGGCGCCAAGATCAAAGGCGCGGGCACCGAAACGATCCGCATCGAAGGTGTCGACGGTCTTCACGGCTGCCGCCATTCCATTATTCCGGACCGCATTCAGGCGGGCACATACATGATTGCAGCCGCAGCGACGCGCGGCGACGTGCTCATTGACGGCGTCATTCCGAAACATATGGAAGCGATAACGGCGAAGCTGCTCGAATTGGGCGTTCATGTGGAGGAAATGGATGAAGCGATCCGCATCGTAGGCGCACCCCGGTATGAGGCGGTCGATGTGAAGGCGCTTGTTTATCCGGGCTTTGCCACCGATCTGCAGTCGCCGATGACCAGTCTGCTTACGCAGGCGAGCGGTGTCAGCATTTTGACCGATTATGTTTACAGCAATCGCTTTAAACATGTGCCCGAGCTGGTGCGCATGGGTGCCAATATCCGTGTTGAAGGCCGTTCCGCCATCATCGAAGGCAACCAGCTAAACAGCGCAAAGGTGAAAGCGGCCGATCTGCGTGCGGGAGCGGCGCTTGTCGTGGCCGCCTTGACGGTAGCGGATGGAATTACCGAAATTACCGGGGTTGATTATATCGACCGCGGATATGATAACTTGGTCGAAAAACTCCGTGCGCTGGGTGCCGATGTCTGGCGCGAAAAAGATTAGATCCCCTGCTCTCAGGCCGCATTTCATTCTCGGAACCGATTCCGCCCGGGACGCAATACGTATCAAGTATCTACCGGGCGGAATAGAGTCTGCCTAAAGCGGATAAGATGAAAGAGTAGATTAAGAACAGTGCAAATGTGTTTAATGAAGAAAGTGCGGATAAGAACAGACTGATCGTACAGCCCAAAAAAGTCGCCGACGTTTTGTGACCGTTTTACAATTCCAATTGAAAACTGAATAAAGTGGTGAGAATATGAGTGATCTTCAGATCGCGGATCTGGAAGAAATGAAGCTAAACGACTTGTATAAGCTGGCCAAGCAGCACCAGATTCCCTCGTATGGCCAGATGAAGAAGAAAGAACTGATTTTTGCAATCCTGCGTGCGCAGGCTGAGCAGGGCGGACTGATGTTCATGCAGGGTGTGCTTGATATTTTGCCGGAAGGATTCGGTTTCCTAAGGCCGATCAATTACTTGCCCAGCTCGGAGGACATCTATATTTCAGCCTCCCAAATACGCAGATTTGATTTAAGAAGCGGTGATCTGGTATCCGGCAAATGCCGGCCGCCCAAAGAAAACGAACGTTATTTCGGACTGCTTCAAGTTAACGCCGTAAACGGCGAAAATCCCGAAACGGCGTCAGAGCGCCTTCATTTTCCCGCTTTAACCCCTCTTTTTCCACAACAGAAGCTGGTACTTGAGACTTCTCCGACGAAATTATCTACCCGAATTATGGACCTGCTTGCTCCGGTTGGACTTGGTCAACGCGGTTTGATCGTAGCGCCGCCCAAAGCCGGTAAGACGCTCCTCTTGAAGGAAATCGCCAACAGCATCTCTGAAAACCGACCCGAAATCGAGCTCTTCGTCCTGCTGATCGACGAACGGCCCGAAGAAGTAACCGACATGTCGCGTTCGGTTCGGGGAGAAGTGGTGGCATCCACCTTCGACGAGCTTCCGGAAAACCATATTAAGGTGGCAGAGCTTGTTCTGGAGAGGGCGCTTCGCCTTGTGGAACATAAGAAGGACGTAGTCATTTTGCTCGACAGCATCACGCGGCTTGCGCGGGCGTACAACCTGGTCATTCCTCCTTCGGGAAGAACGCTCAGCGGCGGTATCGATCCGGCGGCTTTCCATCGTCCGAAGCGGTTTTTCGGATCGGCGCGCAACATTGAGGAAGGCGGCAGTCTGACGATTCTTGCAACCGCTCTGATTGATACGGGCTCCCGGATGGACGACATCATTTATGAGGAGTTTAAAGGTACGGGCAACATGGAGCTGCATCTGGACCGCAAGCTGGCGGAAAGACGCATCTTTCCGGCGCTCGATATCCGTCGTTCGGGCACGCGGCGCGAAGATTTGCTGCTGACGAAAGAAGAGCTGGATAAAGTATGGGTGATCCGCAAAAATATGAACGATTCGCCGGATTTTGTAGATGGTTTCCTGCGGAAGCTGGGCGAAACGAAGACGAATGCCGAGTTTTTGTCCACGCTGGAATCGAAAAATGCCGCCCGCAGCGGGGCGGGACCGCAGGCGCAGCAGCCGCCGCAGTCTCAGCCGCAGGCGCAGCGCTCCTATCCGTCTTCGGCTTCCACCTCGTCCGGACGCATGACTTCATCACCCCGACCGGGGGGAATGAATCCCCAGGTTTCCGGCTCGTCATCCAGACCGGGCATGACGTCGACATCGTCTTCGCCGGGAATGTCATCCAGACCGGGCTCTGCATCGCCGTCAGCGCCGGGATCGCGCACAGGCGGAGCATCGTTCACCGGCACGCCCGGTTCTTACTCCAGACCGAGCTCGAACCCGCCGTCTGCATCCCGTCCAAGCTCGGCGACGACCGGCTCGTCGTCTCAAGCCGGCAGACCGTCGTCGTCCTCCGGCACGCCTTACAAGCCGAACTCGGCGCCTGCCGTGTCATCGTCGGCGCAGACGTCCAGGCCGAGCGCGGCATCTGCGGTATCGCCGGCGGGGCAGACGTCCAGGCCGGTCGCGGCATCTGCGGCGGCGCCGGCAGAGGAGACGTCCAGGCCGAGCGCGGCATCAGCGGCAGCGTCGGCAGAGGGGACGTCCAAGCCGAGCGCGGCATCTGCGGCAGCGCCGGCAGAGGAGACGTCCAAGCCGAGCGCGCCGGCAGCGGAATTGGCGCCGAGAGATCAGGCGCCGAATACGGCAGCGGCCGAATCGGCTGCAGCTTCCGCTGCGGCTTCCGCTGCGGCTTCCGCTGCGGCTTCCGTGCCGCCGGGTGCACCCGCGAAACCGGAAGCTCAGGCGCTTGCAGAGCCGGCTTCCGAACCTGCGGCAAAGCCGGACGAAGCAGCGGCGGTAGCCGAAGTGCCGGCTGAACCGAAGAAGACGCGCACCCGCGCCGCTTCGACCAAACCGCGCGCTACAAAGGCGGCTGCGAAGCCGAGAACGAAATCCAAAGCAGCGGAGGCGGAAACCGCCAGTTTGGCCGAATCTACGAATCCGGGTGCGAGCGACGGCGCCGAAGAACCGAAGCCGGCTCCTGTGCGGCGGACGAGACGTTCGGCCGCGAAGGAATAACGCATACAAGAGGGAAGAAGTATAGGAGGACGACATGAATCTCGTTTATGCCGATGAACAGGGGAACGTATTCGACCACCCCGATTGGATCGGACTCGGACGCAGCGGCGATATGGTTGTGGAACTGATGGAGGACGAGCTCATTCCGCTGCCGGAAGGGGCTACCCTCGTCGGTTTGCCCGACACGCGCCCAGTCGGAATCGATAACGAAACCGGCGAAATGCGTATGCTGCCCGGCAATTACCAGGCGGTCGGCGCGCTGCTGCCGCAAGGCTTCACCCGTCTGTGCCTGCCGGGCTATGTGAAAGCGGACCGGAAAGCGGTGCTGCCGCTGTTCGGATATACCGCTGTCGTCTGGAAAGACGGCGGCTTCCATGTGGCCGCCCATGCGACGGACGATCCGCAGCGGTGGAATCCGGAGAACTGCGACCGCAAGGAGCTCGGTCTCAGCGTCGAGCGGCTGCTGGCCAAATATCCGGACAACCGGTTGTATAAGCACTTGTCCAACTGTGCGCTCGGATACGAATGCCTGACCGCATCCAACACCTTTTTGCAGCGCTGGGAAGGGGCCGTTCCGGTTTCCTACTCCTGCAACGCCGGCTGCTTCGGCTGCATTTCCGAACAGCCGGACGACAGCGGCTTCCCTGCGCCTCAGACCCGGATGAATTTCAAGCCGACCGTAGACGAAGTGGTTGATATTATGCTGGAGCACCTGAAGCATTCCGACTCGATCATCAGCTTCGGACAAGGGTGCGAAGGAGAGCCTTCGACACAGGTCAAAATTATCGTCGAAGCGATGCGGCGCGTCCGCGAGCAAACGTCGCTCGGGTATATTAACATCAACACGAACGCCGGTCTAACCGATCATATCCGCGCCATCGTCGATGCCGGTTTGGACCTGATGCGGGTGAGCACCATCAGCGCGCTGGACGACCATTACGACGCCTACTACAAGCCACGCGCGTATACGCTCGCCAATGTGGAAAAATCGCTGAAATATGCAACCGATAAAGGTGTCTACACGTCAATTAACTATTTGATTTTCCCGGGCGTCACCGACCGCGAGGAAGAGATTGAAGCGATGATCGGGTTTGCGAAGCGGACCGGGCTTAAACTTATCCAGATGCGCAACCTGAACATCGACCCGGAAAGTTATTTGCAGCTCATTCCAAAAGCCCGGGGCGAAATTTACGGCATGAAGCAAATGATTGAAATTTTCCAGCAGGAGCTGCCGGATGTTGTGATCGGATCGTATACGCATGTTCCTCCCGCACCGGTCGCCTTGCGAAACAACCCGTAATTGGCAAGCGGGGGCATCCCCTCCGGGAGCCTGGCCAATGCGGAGATAGATTGATGCTTGAATCCCCGGTGATCCATTAGAGGCGATTCCGGCTTCGATGGAATTTTCAACCGTGCTCGTTCGGGCACGGTTTTTCAGCTTACCCAGATACTAACAGGAGCCGCTGGCCTTGGCTTTGGCTAATGCCATTGTCAAACGTAGTCGTCTACGTTCTGGAGGCGGCTTGATCATAACTCGTCATACCAGCTGAATCCACGTCTTATTTCGTCGTCTGGCAGAACGTGATATGGAAATTGATCCCTGCGGGATGTAAGATGATAGAAAACAACAAACGCTATTAGAGAAAAGAGGGTTGGCCATGACCACATTGCTCGTCGTCGAGGATGACGTCAGCCTGAACAAAGGGATCGCCCTTACCCTTGCCAAAGACGGTGTCACGATAAAACAAGCTTACGATCTCGCGGCAGCGGAGCGGTTGTTTGCTGCGGGCGGCATCGATCTGATCGTGCTCGACGTGAACCTCCCGGACGGAAGCGGTTTTGATTTCTGCGAGAAAATAAGGCGGCATTCCCGATTGCCAATCATCTTCTTGACGGCGAACGACCTCGAGACGGACATTGTGACGGGCTTTGAGCTCGGAGGGGACGACTATATAACGAAGCCGTTCAGCCTGATGGTGCTGCGGGCGAGAGTGATGGCGGTGCTTCGAAGAAGCGTCTCGCACGTTGAGGACAAGATCGCGATCGACGGCATGACGCTTGACTTCGGGAAGATGGAATTCGAGAAGGAAGGCGGCAAAATCGCGCTGAGCAAAACCGAGCAGAAGCTGTTAAAAGCGCTTGTCATGAATAAAGGAACGATATTGACGAGAGAGCAGCTGATAAACCAGATTTGGACCGTCGATGCCGAGTTTGTCGATGAGAACGCGCTGACCGTTACGATTAAACGGCTGCGCGCCAAGATCGAAGACGAGCCTTCCTCGCCTACCTACATCAAAACCGTCTACGGCCTGGGCTATAGGTGGTCGGAAAGGAACGGCCATGAATAAGAGCGAAGAGCATCGCTTTGGCGGCACGTATTTCGTTTTCTCGTTCATCCTATTCATTCTCGTACTCGGCTATACGGCCTCCGTACTGTACATAAACGCCTTCGATGATACCATTATATGGATTTCCCTCCTGTTCGCGGCATTCGTATTCACCGTCGGAGCGGCATGGATTTGGACGCTGAAAACAAAAATCGCCTCTATTGTCAAAGCGGTTGACGATATGGTGGACCGGGCGATCCACGGTCAAGCGACGGCATCGGATTATGTGGAGACGAATCTGTCGTCACTGGAAAACAAGCTGATTCGCTACATCGACCTGTCGACAACCCATGAAAGAAAGCTCGAAGCTGAAAAAAACAAAATCAAAGCGCTCATATCCGACATCTCCCATCAAACGAAAACCCCCTTGTCCAACATCATGCTCTACAGCCAGCTGCTTCGGGAAAATCCCAAGCTCGACGAGGAAGCGGGGCAGTTAGCGGACAGCGTCAACGCACAGTCGGAGAAGCTGAACTGGCTCATCCAATCCCTGATAAAAATGTCGCGCCTGGAAACGGGCATCATATCGATTCATCAAACCCCAAAGCCCGTTATCCGTACGATTTCGGAAGCGGTATCGCAAATTTACGACCTTTCGAAGCAACAGGGAATCGGGATTACGATCGATTGCAACCGGAAAATCGCGGCCGTCCACGATCTGAAATGGACAAGTGAAGCGCTGTTCAACATTCTGGAGAACGCGGTTAAATACAGCGGACCAGGAGGCAAAATCCATATTTCGGCCGAAGCCTATGAAATGTTTGCCCGAGTGGACATTTCGGATACGGGCATCGGAATAGAAGAAGGCGAGCTGAACCTCATTTTCAAACGGTTCTACAGGTGCAAAAGGACGGCGGAATACGAAGGTGTGGGCATTGGATTGTTTCTGGCCAGAGAAATCGTTGCGCTTCAGGGAGGGTACATTAAAGTTTCGTCCAAGGTTGGAGAGGGGAGCGTGTTTTCGGTTTACTTGCCGGCGGCATCGGGGCAAATGTGACATCTCCGTTATTTTTCAGATACGGGAATGTCAGATTGTTTTGCTACATTAAGTTTGTACGCGAAAGGTACAGACTATTTGTTTAGGGGATGGAACGATGCCGATCTTGCAAATCGAAGCGTTGAAGAAATATTACGGGAAAGGGGAACATGTCGTCAAGGCACTCGACGGCATTACCCTGTCGGTCGAGAAAGGCGAATTTGTCGTCATTGTCGGCACGAGCGGAAGCGGGAAAAGCACCTTACTGCATATGCTCGGCGGCCTGGACCGGCCCACGGAGGGCAAGGTTTATTTGGACGGAAACGATATTTTCAGCATGAACGACGAGAAGCTGACGATTTTCAGACGGAGATCAGTCGGCTTCGTGTTTCAAAGCTTCAACTTGATCCCGATTCTTAACGTTTATGAAAATATCGTGCTGCCGATCGAGCTTGACGGCGCGAGAGTGGATAAAGGATATGTGAATAAAGTGATTGGAGCGCTCGGGCTGAAAGAGAAGGTGAACAACCTGCCGCTCAATCTTTCCGGCGGGCAGCAGCAGCGGGTGGCCATCGCGCGGGCACTGGCGACCAAGCCTTCCATCGTGTTGGCCGATGAGCCTACCGGCAATCTAGACAGCAAGACGAGCCAGGAAGTTCTTATTCTGATGAAGCAAATGAGCGAGCAGTTCAATCAGACGATCGTCATGATTACCCATAACGAGGAAATTTCGCAAACCGCCGACAGAGTGATCCGGATCGAGGACGGCACAATCGCAGGCCGCTCCGCAGCCGTCGGGAGGTAAGATGATGATCCGGACCAATAACGGGAAGACCGTATCAAAGCTTGCAATAAAAAGCCTGAAGGCGAATCGGTTGCGGAACGTCGTCATCGTAAGTGCGGTCGTGCTGACTACGCTTCTGCTCACCTCGGTGTTTACGATGGCGCTCAGCATTAACAAGTCGATGGAACGGGCCAAGATGAAGACCGCGGGCAGCGATTTTCACGGCAGCTTTAAGTACCTGACATCGGAAGAGGCGGAGAAGCTGATCCGACATCCTTCCGTTAAAGAGTACGGGAAGACTGTCTTGGTCGGCAACGCCATCGGCGATGCGTTCAAATCAGCCCCGCTCGAAATTAGCCAAATCGATTCGAGCATAGCCAAACACAGCTTCGTCAACTTTGTGGAGGGCGGGCTTCCTGACGGCGAGAACGAAATCGCGACGAGTACATGGATCCTCGATTTGTTGGGCGTTCCCCACGAAACAGGGGCGACATTCAGTCTGGATATCGACATCGACGGCAAGGCGGTATCGAAGGAATTCGTGCTGTCGGGTTTTTTTGAAGCGGATCAATATGTGGCGATGTCGGGTCAGGCTTTCGTATCGGAAGCGTTTGTGTGGAACTACGTCTCGCACATCGACCCCGAGCAATCGAAAGCTCACGGCACCTATGTCAATACGACAAGACTCGATGTCATGTTTAACAATTCTTTCGGCATCGAGAAGAAGATCCGGAACGTGCTGTCTGATACCGGATTGGATGCGCCTTACGGCGTAAACTGGGCCTACGCAAGCGTATCTCTGTTTGAAAATCCTATGAACGTCATCCCGTATGTGGCACTGATCTTGATCATTATGCTGAGCGGGTATCTGCTGATTTACAATATTTTTCACATCTCGGTCGTGAGAGACATCAAGTTCTACGGCTTGTTGAAGACGATCGGGACGACACCCAGGCAGGTTCGGAAAATCATCTCCATCCAGGCGAATCGCTTATACGTGGCGGCGCTGCCCATCGGGCTTGCTTCAGGCTACGGAATCGGGCGGTGGGTCGCGTCCTTGATGACGGCAGTCTCTTCGGAGGCGGAGCCCGCCTATTCGGCCAGTCCGATCATCTTCATCGGCGCAGCGTTGTTTTCGTATATGACGTTGCGGGTCGCTGCCAGCAGGCCCGGCAGAACCGCAGCGAAAATTTCGCCGGTAGAGGCAGTGAGGTATTCCGGGGTAAGCGGCGGCGGCGGAAGGAAAGTGAAGCGATCCGTAAACGGGGCGAAGCTGTCCAGAATGTCTCTCGGCAACCTGCTCCGGCAGAAGAAGAAGCTGCTGCTCATGCTGGCTTCACTGTCGCTCAGCATTACGCTGTTCAGCATGATCTTCACGGTCATTTCTTCGCTTGACATGAATAAATATTTGAACGCTTTTATTTCAGGCGATTTCGTCGTAAAAGCCGAAACTGACACACGGGGACGGATTGACAAGAGCCGCAGCGCGCTGACTGCGGACGTCAGCAGGGCGCTCGGCGCGATTGACGGCGTAGAGGGTGTGGACAACGTCTATTTCAAGCCGGACACGTTCGCCGTCGACGATACGATAAGAGCGGTGCTGGAACCTTTGGCGGCGGCCGAAGATCCTAATACCCCCTCATTTACATCCATTCTGAAGAGAGGAGAGATCGATCTTCAGCTTCACGGTATCGACAGCGGATGGTACGACGTCATTCAGAAAAGCGACATCGTGGCCGGAACGTTTGACCGGAAGAAGTTCAACTCGGGCGATTACGCCTTGATTACCGAAGCGATTTTGGGAGGGGACGATTATATCAGCTACTATAAACCTGGGGACAAAATAAAGCCGGACGGTATGGAGAAAAGCTATGAGGTCATGGCGGTGCTGAAGGTGGAAGCGCTCTATGCGGCGGGAACGAAACATTATAATACCGCCGGCTACAAGGTCTTCTTCCCGGCTGCCGAGTTCAGAACGGCGTTCAAGAATCCGCTGATTCTGTCGGCCACCCTTCATGCGGATCCCGCCAAGCTGGACCAGGTGGAAAATGCCGCAAAGGCGATAACCGACTCTAATAATGGCCTGACGATGAAATCCAGGGAAGATTACAAGAAGGAACTGGACGGTTTTATTCGCATCTTTCAAACGGTCGGCTACGGACTGAGCTTTATTGTCGCACTGATCGGCGTGCTCAATTATATGAACACGGTCATTACCGGCGTCATTACCCGGCGGAATGAATTTGCCGTCCTTGAAAGCATCGGCATGACCCGGAAGCAGATGAAGAAAATGCTCGTCTACGAGGGGCTTTACAGCGTATTGTTTACGACGTTAATCGTTGGGACGGCTGGCCTGCTTTTGACCTATCTGGTCGCCAAAAACATAGCGGAAAACATGGCGTTTACCGTTTTCCATATGAATGTGTTGCCAGTTGCGGCGGTTATTCCGATGCTCGCCATCATCTCTTACACGGTTACGGTCTATGCCTATCGAATGCTGTCCAAGGCAACGATCGTCGAGAGATTGAGGGAGGTCGAGTAAGGGAGAACAGCAGGCGACGAATTCATATTGCAACAGAGTGCGGCGCGTGCTATACTTGATCTACATGTGTATTATAACTCTGGGTCCGCCTGTTGACTCAGGGCAGAAAGAGGTGAACGAGATGAAAGAAGGTATTCATCCGAAGTACCACATCACTACCGCGACTTGCGCTTGCGGCAACACGTTCGAGACCGGTTCGATCAAACCGAACCTGCGCGTTGAGATCTGTTCCGTATGCCACCCGTTCTTCACGGGTAAGCAGAAGTTCCTGGACGCCGGTGGTCGTGTCGACAAGTTCAAAAAGAAATACGGCATCTAACATTTGCCTGCACCGCAGGATACAAGAACCTCCCTCAGCCAGCTTCGTCTGGCGGGAGGTTTTTTTATGGATCGGGAAGAAGACTGCTGCCGCCGGCACCGGGTGAAGGCCGAATTCGGCCAAGTTGTACCAGCGGTTGCACAGCGCGGCAGAATCCGCTATACTTATGTCTACCGTGCTAGATGGGGAGGTAGCGGTGCCCTGTAACTCGCAATCCGCTGCAGCGAGGTTGAACTCCTGCCTTAGGTCGTGCCGATGTGAAGTCTGGCAGCTGTGAAAGGTGTTGACGGACGGGTCCTCCGCAATGGATGCCTGTGAACCCGGTCAGGTCCGGAAGGAAGCAGCCGTAAGCAGGTTAATTCATGTGCCGGAGGAGTGCCTGGCCCGAGCTGGGATCAGAGGTGCCGTTCGGATCGCATAGATCAACGGCAGGTGCACGGTTCATACTTAAAGGTTACACCTGAACGGTGTCATTTATTCGTTTCTTCGGTTAACGGATATGACACGGTACAGGTGTTTTTGATTTTTTCGGCACCTTTCCCCCTTGTTGCCCGCAGATTCGGGAAAGCGCGCGACGAGGCGTTTTCCTTTTGCCGCACAAGGGGCTCTAATGTATAATAGAAAAACGAGGTAAGCCTTCAGAACCGATTCGAAAGGAAGTTGCGTGTGGCTCACATTGCGTTGTACCGCGCTTGGCGTCCGCAGACGTTCCGGGACATGGTGGGACAACAGCATATTAAACAAACGCTGCAAAATGCGATCAGCGAGCGGCGTATTTCGCATGCTTACCTGTTCAACGGTCCTAGGGGGACGGGAAAAACAAGCGCCGCCAAAATTTTTGCCAAAGCGGTTAACTGCGAGCGGGGACCGGCTCCGGAACCGTGCAACGAATGCGCGGCATGCCGCGGAATAACGGCAGGCGCGATTATGGATGTATTGGAAATCGATGCGGCTTCCAACCGGGGCATTGACGAAATCCGCGAAATCCGCGATAACGTCCGGTACGCGCCGTCGGAAGTACGCTATAAAGTGTATATTATCGACGAGGTGCACATGCTGACTTCAGAAGCGTTTAACGCCCTTCTGAAGACGCTGGAGGAACCGCCCGGGCACGTGATCTTTATTTTAGCCACGACCGAGCCGCATAAGCTGCCCGCCACGATCATCTCCCGCTGTCAGCGCTTTGACTTCCGTCAAGTGTCGCTGGAGGAACAGGTGCAGCGGCTGCAGGACATCTGCCGGGAGGAAGACATCAAAGCCGATGACGATGCGCTTGCTTACATCGCCAGATTGTCGGACGGCGGCATGCGCGACGCGATCAGCCTGCTGGAGCAGGTTGCGGCATTCGGCGGCGAAGGCATTACGCTGGAAGGCGCGGTTGACGCCACCGGCGGCATCGCGGCGGAACAGTTCGGCCAGCTTGCGGAAGCCGTGCGGGACCGCAGCGCCGCCGCCGTGCTGCCGCTTGTGGAGCAGTTGATGCAGGCCGGCAAGAGCGCGGACAAATGTATTGAAAATCTCATTTACTATTTCCGCGATCTGCTCGTGCTTAAGCTCGCCCCGCAGGGGGCGGGCAGCACCGGGCGGATCGTCGACGCCGAACGTTTCCGGGCGATGGCGGATTCGTTCGAATCGGGGCGGCTGTTCCGCATGATTGAGGAGCTTAACCGGTATCAAGCCGAGCTCCGGCATGCTTCGCAGCCGCAAGCGCTGTTTGAAGTGGCGCTGCTGAAGCTGTGCACGATGCCGGCGGAAACGGTCGCCGCGCACGAACCGGGGGCGGCGCAACGGGCGGCCGCGGATCCTTCCGCAGCTGCGGCTGCCGGAGCTACCGGAGGCGGAGCTGCTTCCGGCGAAGTCGTCCGGCTGCAGCAGCGCATCGACTCGCTGGAGCGGCGGCTCGAGCAGCTGCTCAGAAGCGGTCAGGCTCCCGCAGCCGACAACGGCGGAGCCGGCGCATCCGCTGCGGCGGCAGGAGGCGGCTCCGCCATCCGCAGCGGCTCGCGTGGCGGGTTCGCGCAGCGATCGGGAGGCGGCGTAAGCCGCACCGTCAAGCTGGAGCCGTTCCTTGCGGCTGTGGGCGAGCCGGATACGGCCCAGGTCCGCATGAAATGGAGCGAAGTGCTCGCCCGCGTCAAAGACGCCCGGGTAACGGTCCATGCCTGGCTCGTGGACGGGGAGCCGGTATCCGTATCGGGCGGTACGGTGCTGGTTGCGTTCAAAAATACGATTCACCGCGAAACGACCGAAAAGCAGGCGAACCGCGAATTGATCGAGAAGGTGCTTAACGAAGCGTTCGGCAAGCCGATGCAGCTGGCGACGGTCATGCAGAAGGAATGGCAGGCCGCCTCCGAGGGAGCGGCCGCAGCGCCTGCCGAGACGCTGGAGCTGCGGCATGACGATACTGCTCCGGCCCGCCCCGAATGGGTTGAGGAAGCGATCAAGCTGTTTGGCGAGGATTTGGTGGAAATGAAACAAGAATCTTAACGATGAGGTGAATAGAATGAACAATATGAACCAAATGATGAAACAAGTGAAAAAGATGCAGGAGCAAATGCTTAAAGCACAGGAAGAGCTTGCGAACAAAACGGTTGAAGGAACGGCCGGCGGCGGTGTGGTGACGGTTGTCGCAAACGGACATAAGAAACTTTCCCAAATTACGATTAAACCGGAAGCGGTAGACCCTGACGATGTGGAAATGCTTCAGGACCTCGTACTTACGGCGGTTAACGATGCTCTGGCCAAAGCCGATGAGCTGGCTAATAAAGATATGGGCAAATTTACGGGCGGAATGAAAATACCGGGCTTGTTCTAGAACTGAAGAAAAAAGGGGATGCCCGCACTTGCTGCTGTCCGATCCATTAGGAGGACCAGGGATCCCCGCATTTTTTATGAACCCGACTTGTCGTCGGCGGAATGACCGGACGGCTTCTCCTCCTTCGGAGAAGCCGTCCGACTTTATGCAAGGGACTGATTTTGGATGTATTATCCCGAACCGATAGCCAAATTAATCGACTCCTTCACCCGTTTGCCCGGTATCGGCCCCAAGACGGCGGCCCGCCTTGCTTTTCATGTCTTAAAGATGAAAGAAGACGACGTCATCGATTTTGCCAAAGCGCTGGTGAGCGTGAAGCGAAACCTCCACTTTTGCTCGGTTTGCTGCAACATTACCGATACCGATCCTTGCCGCATCTGCCAGGACAAAACGCGCGACCGCTCCGTTATATGCGTCGTCCAGGAGTCGAAGGATCTTGTGGCGATGGAGCGGACAAAAGAATTTCAGGGCATGTATCATGTGCTGCAGGGCGCCATATCGCCCATCGAAGGGATCGGGCCGGATCAAATCCGCATCGCCGAGCTGCTGAACCGGCTTGGCGACGAACAGGTGCAGGAACTTATTTTGGCCACCAATCCGAATATTGAAGGGGAAGCGACGGCGATGTATTTGTCGAGACTGATCAAGCCGTTCGGCATTCGCATTACCCGTATCGCCCATGGTCTTCCCGTTGGCGGCGATTTGGAATATGCCGATGAAGTTACGCTTTCCAAAGCACTGGAAGGCCGCCGCGAGCTGAGATAGCCGGCCCATGATCGATGGATTGCGGCGGCTCTCACGGCTTCTCGTTTCCCCAACTGCTCCACCGCTGCCTCTATGGCGGCTTTTTTTGTTAGACGCTACTTTCGTTCGTTCTAAATGCCCCTTTTCGTTTATAGAATAATATCAGCGAATTTCGGAAACAGGCGGACAAGCCGAAAGGGGCGGTATAGAAAATGGTCGGATGGCAGCGGTTCAGCGGGGCGGCAAGAGCAGAGGCGAAAGCGGTCAAGAATCGGTCCGCCGCAGCAATGGATGAAATCGAACGGTTAAGAAACGAAATTGCGGAAGCGCACAGGGATTGGCTGCACGCTCAGCATCACTTTGAGAACGCCACAGGTGCCGATCAGATCGATTACGCGATTTATGCAGTCGAGACGGCCCAGAAACGTTATGAGATGCTGATACGACAGGCTAAAAGAATGGCGCAATCATGGCCGGCCTGGAAAGGGGGGGCGCTGGGGTGAAGTGGGTATGGTCGGCGATGCTTGCAGTCTCCTCGCTGCTGCTGATTGCAATTGTTGTCCGGCAGCGGATCTCATGGGCCTGGTTCAGCCGCTTTGCGCTTCATTTGACGGCGGCAGCAGTTGTGCTTTACCTGCTTAACAGCTTGAGTGTGATTCCAGGCGTGCAAATTCCGCTAAATCCGACGACGATCGGCACGGTGGTTGTGCTCGGCATACCGGGTGTTGCGTTAATTGCCGGCTTGCAGGCGGTGTTGTTTTA
>NZ_CP011058.1:4617500-4785000 GCF_000961095.1 Paenibacillus beijingensis
GGAAGCGATGAATCAGATGATGGGCTCGTCGGCGACGTCCATGTCGACCATTTTTAACCGTCTCGTCAACATTTCGCCGCCGGGAATCGACATTCTTGATATTGAGAAAGGGAACGGCATCGGACAGCTGCCGCCGGATGACGTGTTTATTAAAGTGTCGTTCAAGATCAAAGTCGGCGATTTGATCGATTCGACTATTATGCAGCTGCTGCCCGTTGACTTTGCCAAACAGATGGTGGATTCGTTAATGGGAGGCGGGTCAACCGATCCCCATTCTGAACCGGCGCCGAAGGCGTCTTCCAATGCGGAGCAGCCAGCTTCTGCGCCGCAGCCGCCTGCTCTTGCTTCTGCACCGGCAGCGGATATAAGTGAGCAGCCGCAAGTATCTTTCAGCGGTCTGCCGCCGGAACAGCAGTCTCAAGCGAATGATCCACAGCTGCCGTACGGTGTGCCGATGCAGCCGCAGCATGGTATGCCGATGCATCCGCAGTCTGGTTTGCCAGTGCAGCCGCCGTACGGTGTCCCGATGCAGATGCCTGGCGGTGCGCCTTCGCAGCCTGCGGGCGCGAATACATACGGTAATGCAGTGAACCGCAGCGTAAACGTGCAGCCCGTTCAATTCGCCAATTTTCAGGGCGGGTCCTTTGCCCATGGCGACGATACGAATCTTAATTTGCTGCTCGACATTCCGCTGAAAGTAACCGTAGAATTAGGCCGCACCCAGAAGCAAATTAAAGATATTCTTGAACTTTCGCAAGGTTCGATTATCGAACTGGACAAGCTTGCCGGCGAACCGGTCGACATCCTTGTCAACAACAAGCTGATCGCCAAAGGCGAAGTGGTCGTTATCGATGAAAATTTCGGCGTAAGGGTTACCGATATTGTCAGCCAATGGGATCGCATTGCGAAAATCCAATAACTTTCATCCAGGGAGGAAATTACAATGGCAAACCGCATTTTGATCGTAGACGACGCAGCTTTCATGAGAATGATGATTCGCGACATTTTAACGAAAAACGGATATGAGGTTGTCGGTGAAGCCCAAGACGGCTCGCATGCAATCGAGAAGTATAAAGAACTGAAGCCGGACTTGATTACGATGGACATTACGATGCCTGAGATGGACGGCATCGCGGCGCTTAAAGAGATCAAGAAAATCGATGCCGGCGCAAAAGTGATTATGTGTTCGGCCATGGGGCAGCAGGCGATGGTCATTGACGCCATTCAGGCGGGTGCGAAAGACTTTATCGTGAAGCCGTTCCAGGCGGACCGGGTTATCGATGCGATCAAGAAAACGCTCGGTTAAGGCAATGGTCGTACATCCTTTTATAAGGATCGCTGCCCGTATCTTGCTATGCTGTTGTCCGGCCCTCTTCATCGGGGCGGCAGCGGCATACGCGGAGAGCGGCAGCAGCGGGACTGCGGATAACGATGGCACCGCTCCGCATGTTAGCGGCGGCAGTATGGCCGGGAGCTTGATCTGGGTCGTCATCGCCCTTGCGCTCGTCATCGCCCTCATTCTCGCGGTAATTAAGTGGTTGTCCCGGCGCAACCAGGCGTGGGGAACGAACCGCACGCTGCGCTCTCACGGGGGAGTTGCGCTCGGCCAGAACAAATCACTGCAAATCGTCGAGGCGGGAGGCAAGCTTTACGTCGTCGGCGTAGCGGAAACGATTACGCTACTGGACAAGATCGAGGACCCTGCCGGGGTACAGCAGATGTTGGAATCGCTGAACCAGTCTTCATCCGGCGGCAATGCAGCATCAGGCTTAACGGAATGGATCGCCAATTTGCGCAATCGCAAAGGTAAGAACGATCCCGAACAGGACCAAATGCGGAACGCTTCATCTTTTCAAATCGTGCTGAACCGAAAGCTGGAACAGCAGGCCAAGCATCGGGAAGAGATGGAGATGATGTGGAAAGATTCAAATCAAAGTGATCGGTAGATGGAAAAATGAAAAAAAAATGGATGTTATTATTTTTGATGCTGTCTGCAGCTGCGCTGACGATCCAGTCGCATGCGTTTGCTGCGGATCCGCTTCCAAGTATTGACATCAGCGTCGGCGGCGGGGACGGCCAAAACGGGACAAGCGCGCTTTCCATCCTGCTGCTGCTCACCGTACTTAGCGTCGCTCCGGCCATTTTGGTGCTGATGACCAGTTTTACGCGGATCGTCATCGTGCTTGGATTTGTGCGGACCTCGCTCGGAACGAACCAGACGCCGCCGAACCAGGTGCTGATCGGGCTGGCGATGTTTTTAACCTTTTTCGTCATGACGCCGACTTTGTCGCAGGTGAATGAGGCGGCTCTTCAGCCGTACTTGAAAGGCGAGATGACGCAGACGCAGGCGCTCGAGGCGGCGGCGGTTCCGATGAAGAAATTCATGTTCAACCAGACAAGGGAAAAAGATCTGCTGCTGTTCATGAACTATACGAAGACCGAGAAGCCGAAATCGTACGAGGACATTCCGATCACCGTACTCGTTCCGGCTTACGCCATCAGCGAATTGAAGACGGCTTTCCAGATGGGCTTTATGATTTTCATTCCGTTTCTTATTATCGATATGGTCGTTGCCAGCACGTTAATGGCGATGGGGATGATGATGCTTCCGCCGGTCATGATTTCGCTGCCGTTCAAAATATTGCTGTTCGTATTGGTAGACGGCTGGTATCTGGTCGTGAAGTCGCTGCTGCTGAGCTTTAATACTTAAGACCGGCGATAGAAAGGGGAGCGGGATGTGAGCGCGGATTTTATTATCGGTCTGGCCGGGCAAGCGGTATTCGTCGTATTGAAGGCGAGCGCGCCGATGCTGGTCCTTGGTCTGATCGTCGGTTTGATTGTCAGCATTTTTCAGGCGACGACGCAAATTCAAGAGCAGACGCTTGCTTTTGTTCCGAAGATTGTAGCGGTGCTGGCTGCCATCTTGCTGTTCGGACCGTGGATATTGAACACGCTTGTTGATTTCACATACAACCTGCTGAACAACATGTACAAATATATCGGATAGGCTGAAGGTATATGGAACTGCTTTTAAACGGATTCCCTATTTTTTTGCTAATATTTTGTCGAATAACAGCTTTTTTCGTCGTCGCGCCGATTTTTTCCACCAATTCTGTGCCGGCGACGTTCAAAGTCGGACTCGGGTTTTTCGTTTCCGTACTTGTGTTTCTCGTTTATGGGGTGAAGCAATCGATCGTTCCGGATGCAACGTATTTGCTTGAAGTGGCCAAAGAAATTATGGTCGGCCTGCTGCTCGGATACGTCGTCTATCTCTTTTTTTCCGTGGTACATTACGCGGGCGCATTCATCGATATGCAGGTCGGTTTTTCGATGGTGAACGTGATCGATCCGCTAAGCGGTGTTTCCTCGCCGCTCACAGGCAATTTGAAGTATATGCTGCTGGCGCTCGTCTTTCTTTCCATGAACGGCCATCATTATTTGCTGAAGGCGCTGATGGAAAGCTACCAGTGGATTCCGCTTCAGAGCGAATTGTTCGCAGCTGTAGGAAACGGTACGGTAAGCGGCATTCTAATCCGGTTCTTCTCGCAATCGTTTCTGCTCGCCCTGCAGCTGTCCGCGCCGATTATGGTCGCCATGTTTTTGACCGATGTCGGGCTCGGATTTCTGGCACGGACGGCTCCGCAGTACAATGTGTTTGTCATCGGCGCGCCGCTCAAAATTTTAGTCGGGATGATTATGCTGATCCTGCTCATGCCGACGCTCGGCCTGCTGTTTGACAAATTGTTTTCGGTTCTGTTTCATGCGCTGGACGAGCTGGTCGTCTCTATTCAGCCGTCCCGGGCAGGCGGACCTTAAGCCTAATCTCACGAAGTGTTTTTGCTTACGCAAAAACTTTAGGAGGGTTCCCGTGGGCGCTTATCGTTATCCGCTGAATCTGCAGCTGTTCAATCAAGAAAAAACGGAGCCCGCAACCCCGAAAAAAAGGGATGAGGCCCGCAAAAAAGGTCAAGTTTCCAAGACGCAAGAGCTGCCGGGAGCATTAATTATCCTCTTCGTTTTTCTCAGTTTTTTGGCGCTTGGAGGCTACTATAAGGAGCGGCTCTACTATTTATTCGGCGGTCTGCTGCAGGATTGGCTGACGATGGATTTGTCCAGCGGCAATGTAATGTCCCTCTTTAATTCCGTCACGATGCAGATCATCATTATGCTCGCACCTGTGTTCGCCATTGCGGTTTTAACCGCTATTGCGTCGTATTATGTGCAGATCGGGTTTCTGCTTACCGGAGAGCCGTTAAAGCCGAAGCTCAGCAAATTGAACCCGCTGACCGGTTTTAAACACATTTTTTCGCTGCGTTCCCTCGTGGAACTGTTGAAAAGCTTGCTGAAGCTTACGGTTGTCGGATTGATATTGTTCTTTACCATTTGGAAAGAATGGGACCGGATTTTGACGCTGGGCAACGTTCCGGTTGAAGAGCTGTTTCTGTTCACCGCCCGGTTGACGCTGCAGCTCGGAATCGAGTTTGCCGCCGTCCTCTTTATACTGGCGGTGGGCGATTATATTTATCAGCGGTATGAATATGAAAAAAGTTTGCGGATGTCCAAGCAGGATATTAAAGACGAATTCATTAAGACCGAAGGTAATCCGCTCATTAAAGGGAAAATACGCGAACGCCAGAAACGGATGGCGCTGCAGCGCATGATGCAGGAGATCCCGAAGGCCGACGTTGTCATTACAAACCCGACCCACTTCGCCGTCGCGCTCAAATATGATTCGTCCAAAATGGAAGCACCGGTTATTCTCGCCAAAGGAATGGATTATGTGGCGCAGCGGATCAAAGAAATTGCCAAAGAAAACGGAATTGTGACGATGGAAAACAAGCCGCTTGCCCGTGCGCTGTACGACCGGACGGAAATCGGGGACAGCATTCCCGCCGAGTTGTTTCAAGCCGTGGCGGAAGTGCTGGCTTATGTATATAAACTGAAAGGCCGCACGAAATCATCTTGAGTTTATCGGGGGTTGCATCATGAAACCAAGGGACTTATTTATTTTGATCGGTATTATCGGCATCGTGCTGATGATGGTAATACCCGTCCCAACCTTTTTGATGGACGTGCTGCTTGTCATCAATATATCGGCCGCCCTTATGATCCTCCTGATCGCAATGAATACGAACGATGCCCTTGAATTTTCCATCTTTCCGGCATTGCTGCTCATAACGACGCTGTTCCGGCTGGCGCTGAATGTGTCGACGACACGGAATATTCTCTCCAAGCATGAAGCCGGAGAGGTCGTTGCCACGTTCGGCAGCTGGGTGGCCGGCGGGGAAATCGCGATCGGGTTCGTCGTCTTTCTCATTCTCGTTGTCGTGCAGTTTATCGTCATTACGAAAGGATCGGAGCGGGTGGCCGAAGTCGCCGCAAGGTTTACGCTTGACGCCATGCCGGGCAAACAGATGAGCATCGATGCCGATTTGAACGCCGGGCTCATCAATGAATCCCAAGCCCGCGACCGCCGTGCGAAAATTGAGCGTGAAGCCGACTTCTACGGCTCGATGGACGGTGCGAGCAAATTCGTCAAAGGCGACGCGGTAGCGGCCATCATTATTCTGATCATTAACCTGGTCGGCGGATTTATTATCGGCATGGCCATTCATGGAATGGGCTTCGGCGAATCGCTCAGCACCTATTCGATCCTTACGATCGGCGACGGATTGGTGAGCCAGATTCCGGCACTGCTTATTTCGACTGCAGCGGGATTGATCGTGACCCGCGCCGCATCGGAGGGCAATCTGGCCCACGATGTGACCTCGCAATTGTTCCGGTTTCCCAAGCTGCTCTACATCGTCTCGGGAACGATCGCACTGCTCGGCGTCTTTACGCCGATTGGCCCTGTGCGTACGATCCCGATTGCCGGCATCCTGGCGTTTGCCGCATGGAAAATGCAGTCGTCCCTCGATAAACGCCGGCAGGAGGCGGATCTGATGGTCGAGGAGCAGGAGATCGAAGAGGTGCGGAGCCCGGAAAGCGTCATTAGCCTGCTGCAGGTCGATCCGATCGAGTTCGAATTCGGCTACGGTTTAATTCCGCTCGCGGATACCCAGCAGGGCGGCGATCTGCTGGATCGGATCATTATGATCCGGCGGCAGTGCGCGCTCGAGCTTGGACTCGTCGTTCCGGTCATCCGGATCCGGGACAACATTCAATTGAAACCGAGCGAATACGTCATCAAAATTAGAGGCAATACGGTCGGGCGCGGCGATTTGCTGCTGAATCATTATTTGGCGATGAGCCCCGGCTTCGAGGACGATACGATCGTCGGGATCGAGACGCTTGAGCCTGCGTTCGGGCTTCCGGCGATTTGGATCGACGAGCAGACGAAGGAACGCGCCGAACTGTCCGGCTATACGGTCGTCGACCCGCCGTCGGTCGTCGCCACCCATTTGACGGAAACGATCAAGCGACACGCTTACGAGCTGATCGGACGCCAGGAAACGAAGGCGCTGATCGACAATGTGCGGGAGTCGTATCCGGCGCTTGTGGAAGAATTGATTCCGTCCGTCATGACGGTCGGCGATGTGCAGAAAGTGCTGGCTAAGCTTTTGAAAGAAAAAATTTCGATCCGTGACCTGGTAACGATTTTCGAGTCGCTTGCCGATCACGGCCCTTATACGAAAGATACCGATGTGCTGACGGAATATGTAAGACAAGCTTTGTCGCGCCAAATTACGCAGCAGTATGCGACGGAAGGCAGCGCGATGCGCGTCATAACGGTGGGCCCGGCGCTGGAGAAGCGTATTGCCGAATCGGTGCAGCAATCGGACCAAGGCAGCTATTTGACGCTCGATCCCGTCTCGACCCAGCAAATTTATCAGAAACTGAGCGAGCAGGTGAACCGTCAAATTCAATCCGGACAGCAGCCGGTCGTCCTCGCTTCTCCCGCGATTCGGATGTATTTGCGGCAAATCGTCGAACGTACGATGCAGGACGTGCCCGTGTTGTCCTACAGTGAGCTGGAGCCCAGCATTGAAGTGCAGAGCATCGGGGTGGTGAATTTATGAGAGTAAAACGGTATATCGTCAATAAGGTTCCGGACGCGTTGCCGATGATCCGCAGCGAGCTGGGCAAGGAAGCGGTCATTCTCAATACGAAGGAAATCAAAGTAGGCGGCTTTCTGGGACTGTTCGGAAAGAAAAAGATGGAAGTGATTGCCGCTGTCGAGTCCGGCGGTGCTGCCAAAGAACCGGCTCCGGAAAGAGCGCCTGCGCCTTCGTTCACCCCGCCCTCACGAAAGACTGCAGGATGGAGTAACGAACAGGGCGGAGCAGCGCCGATACACGCACGGAGCGCAGCAGCGACGAGTACCGCGTACGCGCCGACAGCGGTGAGTAACACACAGGGACCAACATCGATAAGCGGCGCTCATGGTTCCATCAAGCAGGCCGTGACTACGTCACGGGACGCTGTTGCGACGCTGGAAGTACCAGGTCCGCGGGCCGTGCCGCCTGCCGCGGCGTCGGCGTATTACACCGCCGCCAAACAGGCGTCCGTTTCGGTGGATCCGGTACCTGCAGAGAAAACGGCGTCCGAAGAAGACAACTTTCCGGTGGCGGGAGAGAAAGAGGAGCAGCTGCTGAGCGAGATCCGGGATATGAAAAGCTGGATCCGGCAGTTAACGAGGCAGTATGCCGAGCAGGCGCTGCCGGACAATCTGCAGGCGCTGCGGGAGAGATTGCTGCAGCAGGAAGTGTCGGCCGATTTGGTCAGCCGGCTGCTTGAGGAGCTGCAGGCCCATCACCTGTTCGGGGAGGCAGCCGGCAGCAGAAGGGAAATTTGGCAGCTTGCAGGCGGAATGTTGACCGAATGGCTGGAGCCTTTAACAGCCGGAGGGATCGCAGCGAACATCAGGACGATTCACTTTGTCGGTCCCACCGGCGTCGGCAAGACGACGACGATCGCCAAGCTGGCCGCGGAGCAAATTTTGAAGCAGGGCCGCAAAGTCGGCTTCGTCACTTCGGACACGTACCGCATCGCCGCCGTCGACCAGCTGCGTACCTACGCCAATATTTTAAACGTACCGCTTGAGGTTGTGTTTTCTCCCGCAGAAGCCTCCCGCGCGTTCCGCCAATTAGAAGATCGAGATCTGATCTTTATGGATACGGCGGGCCGCAATTACAGGAGCGAGCTTCATGTTTCCGAAGTGAGCAGTCTGCTGAGCTTTGAGCAGGATAGCGAAACGCTTCTCGTTCTCAGTCTTACCGGCAAATCGAAAGATATGGCTGACGTAGCCCAGCCCTTTATCCGGCATGGCGTGCGCAAAGTGGTGTTCACCAAGATGGATGAAACGAGCCAATACGGTGCGATTTTAAACCTTGCCATGGAGCAGGGCATGATGCCGACCTATATCGGGTTCGGCCAAACGGTGCCGGACGATATCGAACCGTTCCGTGCCGCGTCGTATATCGAACGGCTGCTGGGAGATGCTGCGGATGAATGATCAGGCCGAGGCGCTTCGCAACTTAGTCCGCAAACGGCACGAACCGGCCAGCCATGAGCGGCAGACCCGCATCGTAACCGTTACGAGCGGCAAAGGCGGCGTAGGCAAATCGAATTTCAGTCTTAATTTTGCGTTGACGCTGCATAAGATGGGACGCAAAGTGCTTCTGTTCGACGCGGATATCGGAATGGCGAACATCGATGTGCTGATGGGCGTGACGGCAAAGCACTCGCTCTATCATCTGCTCCGGCAGGAGAAAACGATTTGGGACATCGTTCAGCTCGGTCCGCAGGGACTGCATTTTATTTCCGGCGGATCCGGACTGAGCGATTTGCTGCAGCTCAGCGAAGGCCAGCTAAACTATTTCGAATCTGAAATTGCAAAGCTTTACGGTTTGTACGACGTCATTCTGTTCGATACGGGAGCGGGATTGTCCAAGGAAACGGTGAAATTTATTGCGGCCGCGCAGGAAACGTTCGTCGTCACCACTCCGGAGCCGACATCGATCACCGATGCGTATGCGCTCATTAAGATGGTAAGCGCGATGAAAATCGGCGCCGAGTTCAAATTGATCGTCAATCGGGCCGGTGACCGGAAAGAAGGTGCGCAAACGGCCGATAAAATGGTTATGGCGGTGAAACGGTTTTTGAACGTGGATCTGCAGACGCTCGGAATCGTTGCCGACGATCCTCTCGTAGGCAAATCGGTGAAGAAGCAGATCCCGTTCTCGGTTGCTTTTCCATCCGGGGAAGCGGTGAAAGGCGTTGAAGAGATTGCGAACCGGTTTCTGAATGCTCCCGCTGCGGCGGCTGCCGCGCATGGGGGCGTTAGAGGATTTGTGCAACGTATGTTCAGACTGATCAAATAATCCTTGTTTAGAACGGAGGGAGAATCACGTGTCTCCTTATCGCATTGTCGTCGTAGACGATTCGCCTTTTATGCGCAAAATCATTTCGGATTTAATTAACGCCGATCCCGATTTTACCGTTGTGGCGACTGCCGCTACCGGAACTGAAGCGGTCTTGGCCGCAGCGGAATGGAAGCCCGATGCCATCACGATGGATTTGGAAATGCCGGAAATGAACGGTCTGGAAGCACTGCAGAAGATCATGGATTCGAGTCCGCTTCCGGTTATTATGTTTTCCGGGATCAGCGAGGACAACACCCGCCAGACGATTGCTGCGCTTCAGTTCGGGGCGTTTGATTTTATGCGCAAGCCGTCTGTTTCGATGGATATGTTGCAAATCGGCTGTCAGCTGCTCGAAAAGCTTAAAATTGCCGTCCAGACCCGCAAACGTTTCTCCTTAGCGTTGAAGACGGGCAGTGCGCCTCCGGCAAACAACATCGAACATGGCGAAGGCAAAACGGCTCGCTCAAAGCCCGGATCTCTTGATTCCGGGAGCGGGAAATCGGCGAATAAACCGCAAGAACTTCCCCGGTCCGGCAAGAGGGAGTCCGGTCCGCCCGAACAGATACCCGATGTCAATGAGCGGTCATCCCGGCCTTCATCGGCTAACCGGATGGGAGTCGAAGGGAGGACGGAGCAAGCGCCGAATACCAGTCATTGTTCCAATCCCGGTGTTCCGGAGCATGCGGACGTAAAGGCGGGCATTTCCGTTCCCGGTCCTGCAAAGTTTGAAGTTCAGCGGCAAACGTTCCAGCATCTGATTGCAATCGGCACGTCTACCGGTGGACCGAGAGCGTTACATAATGTCATTACAGCACTGCCGGAAGATTTGCCGGCACCCGTTCTTGTCGTCCAGCATATGCCGCCGCGGTTTACCCGTTCTCTTGCCCAGCGTCTTGATTCTTTCAGCAAACTATGTGTCACGGAAGCCGAGCATGGAGAACGGCTCGCGGCCGGAACGGTATATATTGCGCCAGGAGGAAGCCATCTGAAGCTCGGACGCGATTCGCTCGGCTATTATATATCGCTGACGAACGAGGATGCCGTTTGCGGACACCGACCGTCGGTCGATGTTTTGTTCCGGTCGCTTATTCCTCATCCGGAGCTGCAGCGGATTGCGGTCATTATGACCGGCATGGGCAGCGACGGCGCACAAGGAATGAAGGAACTCGCGGCTAGCGGCCCGGCCGTTACGATCGCCGAAGCGGAGGAAACGTGTATTGTATACGGAATGCCCCGCTGCGCGGTTGAAAACGGAAGCGCAAAGGCCGTGCTGCCGCTTCACCGGATTGCCGAGCGGCTGATCAACGAAGTTACGAAGCCATAAAAAGATGAAACAGCCATTTCTGGCTTATCAGGAGGTGTGAGCAGATGGATATGAACGCTTATTTATCCATGTTTATTGATGAATCCAACGATCATCTTCAAGCTTTGAACGATAACTTGCTGCAACTTGAAAGCTCTCCGGGCGATCTTTCCATCGTACAGGTAATTTTCCGGTCGGCGCATACGCTTAAAGGGATGTCTGCCACGATGGGCTTTGAAGATCTGGCTTCGCTCACGCATGAAATGGAAAATGTGCTCGATCTGGTCCGGAACGGCAAGCTGGATATGGACGCATTTATATTCGACGTGCTGTTTAAATCGCTTGATGCGCTGGAGGCGATGGTTCGCGACATTACCGGCGGCGGTGAAGGCAAGGCGGATGTGTCCGAAATCGTAGCAGCGCTTAAGTCGATCGTGAAAGGCGACTATAAGAGCGCAGCTGCGCAGCCTCCGGTGAATACGGCAGCGGGAGGTCCGGCGGCAGGCGCTGCCAACTTGGATGAATTCCAGGTGTCGGTCCTCAGCCAATCGATCGAAAGCGGTCTGCCTGTTTATTACATCAAAGTTGCACTCGATAAAGACTGTGCATTAAAAGCGGCCAGAGCTTACATGGTATTCAACGTGCTCGAAGAAAACGGCGAAGTCATCAAATCCGATCCTTCGGTCCAAGACTTGGAGCAGGAAAAATTCGACCGCTCATTCACCGTCATTCTTATATCTCCGCTGGAACAATCGGCGCTGCAGGCAAAAATCGAAGCGGTCTCGGAAGTGGAATCGGCCGAAGCCATACAGCTTGATGCCGAGTCGCTTGCGCAGCTTGCCAAGCCGGAGACGCCCGCAGTGCCGCAATCCGCCGCTATCGGGACCGAGCCGCAGGAAGAGGCTTCGCGGCAGCCGGCCGCCGCAAAAGCGCAAACCGCAGCCGCGGCTCCTGCCGCTTCGCGGACGATCCGCGTCGACATCGAGCGGCTGGATACGCTGATGAATTTGTTCAGCGAGCTGCTGATCGACCGCGTCCGGCTGGAGCAGCTCGCAAGCGAAATCCGCAAGCCCGAGCTGACGGAGACGGTGGAGCATATGTCCAGAATAAGCGGCGATCTCCAGAACATTGTGCTCAAGCTGCGGATGGTGCCGGTGGAATCGGTATTTAATCGCTTTCCGCGCATGGTTCGCGATATAGCCAAGTCGCTGGACAAAAAAGTCGATCTGGTCATTACCGGCGCCGATACGGAGCTGGACCGGACGGTCATCGACGAAATCGGCGATCCGCTCGTCCATTTGCTCCGCAATTCGCTTGACCACGGATTGGAAACGACAGAAGGCCGAATTGCGGCACGGAAGCCGGAAACCGGAACGATATATTTACGGGCTTACCACAGCGGCAATAGCGTGTTTATCGAAGTGGAAGAAGACGGACGCGGCATAAACGGCGATAAAGTGAAAGCGAAAGCGATCGAGAACGGGATTTTAACGGCTGAAGAAGCGGCCAAGCTGACGCCACCCGAAATCAACAACCTGATTTTTGCTCCCGGTTTCAGTACGGCGGACAAAATCTCCGACATTTCCGGCCGCGGAGTCGGACTCGACGTCGTACGCTCCAAAATCGCTTCGCTCGGCGGAACGGTCTATGTGGAATCCGCCCTTGGCGTCGGCTCGAAATTCAGCATTCAGCTGCCGCTGACGTTGTCCATTATTTCGGCGATGCTGATCAAGCTCGGAAGCGAGAAATACGCGTTTCCGCTCTCCTCGATCGTGGAGACAGGCCTGATCCGCAAAGAACATATATTGAACGTCCACGGCAGCCGCATGATTCAATACCGCAATGCAGTCATCCCGCTCGTATCGCTCAGCAAAGCGCTTGATTCGCCGGACTTCGACGAGTCGGCCGAAGAAGAAACGGAAATCATCGTCGTGCGCAAAGGCGACAAATGGGCGGCGATACTGGTGGACGAGTTTATCGGTCAAAGCGATATTGTACTGAAGCCGCTCGGCAGTTACTTGTCGGACACCGAAGCGTTCTCGGGGGCGACGATCCTCGGCGACGGTCAGGTTGCCCTTATTGTCGATCCCAATGCGATGTTCCAATGAGGCACCATACTTTTATGCATATGCTTACGAAGTGGTTTTCCCTTCGGAAAAACCTTAAGGAGGTTGTATAGATGGCTGAAGAATTGAAAGTAATCGTGTTTGGTCTTGGTGATGAAGAGTACGGAATCGAAGTGGAAAAAGTGCGAACGATCGAACGGATGATGCCGATTACGCGCGTGCCCAAAACGCCATCATTCATTAAAGGTGTTATCAATATGAGAGGGGTCGTCGTTCCCGTTCTTGATTTGCGCGGCCGCTTTAATCTTCCGGAAACGGCTCCGACTGATGCGTCGCGCATCATTATTGTGGCGGTGAATGAGATGGAGGTCGGATTTATTGTCGATGCGGCGAATGACGTCATCGATATCGATGCGGATACGATCGCTTCCCCGCCCGAAGTGGTCGGAGGCATTAAAGCCAAATATTTGCGCGGCATCGCCAAGCTAGGCGACGATCGTCTCCTCATTATGCTTAATTTGTCCGAAGTTTTAAACAAAAACGAGATTATTCAGCTGGAATTGTTAGAGGTTTGATTTTCGTGAGCGCTCTTGATCGGCTGGCGGAATTCGAACTTGACGTCCTGAAGGAAATCGGCAATATAGGAGCCGGAAATGCCGCGACCGCACTGTCGCTATTGCTGGACAAGCCTGTAGATATGGATGTGCCGCGCGTCAGTCTTGTTCCGTTTGAAGAAATTGCGGAGCGGGTCGGCGGTTCGGAACAGGTCGTCATTGCCATCTTCCTCAGGGTGGAAGGCGAGGCTCCGGGAAATTTGTTTTTTATCGTCCAGCAGCAATCGGCCAAATCAATGCTGAATCAGCTGCTTGCGATGGAAACATCGGAAGATGACCGGTATTCCGAGATGGAATTTTCGGCTTTATGCGAGATCGGCAATATTTTGGCGGGATCCTACCTGTCATCGCTAGCCGACTTTACAAATCTTTCGATGGCTCCGAGCGTTCCATTTGTGACGCTTGACATGGCGGGCGCCGTCCTAAGCTACGGGTTAAACCAATACGGGGTGATGGGGGATTCCGCTCTGCTGATCGAAACGGCTTTTCTGGACGGAAGTGAGGCGCTCAAGGGACACTTCTTTTTAATCCCCGATCCCGAATCGTTTGCGAAAATATTTCGGGCGCTGGGAGTGCCGCTTGAATGACGGAACAACAATTGATCAAAGTCGGAATGGCCGATTTGAATATTGCTTCCGGCGGCGAAGCGCTGAAAACAACCGGTCTCGGTTCCTGCGTCGGCCTTACGCTATACGATTCCGTCGCGAAAGTAGGCGGTATGGCGCATGTGATGCTCCCGAGCTCGGAAATCGCCCGCGAAAGCCGGATTAATGCCGCCAAGTATGCGGACACCGCTCTTCCGCAGCTGATTGAACGCATGGAGGAGGCCGGCGCCCGAAAAGCGAGGATGGTTGCGAAAATGGCCGGCGGAGCCCAGATGTTCGCTTTTTCGGGAGGAGCAGACTCGCTTCGAATCGGGCCGCGGAATGTGGAGACTTGCACCGCGATTTTGGCGGATCTGGGCATTCCGATTTTGGCGCAGGATACGGGCGGGAATTACGGCCGCACCATCGAGCTCGATTCGACAAGCGGCACGCTCTCCATACGCAGCGTCCAGCATGGAATAAAGGAGCTGTAACATGATCGGAACATGGCGCTGGAATGTATCGATAGGCCTCGTCGGATTTATATTTACATGTTTGGTTTCAATAGCTAAAAATCCGTTGCCGGTTACCGGTTTGCGCGGGATATACGCTTTTATCGCTTTTTTTGCGTTCGGATACGTAATCCGGTTGATGGCGCGGCTGACGATATCCGTTCCGGATCGAGTGCAGCGGACGGATGCCGCGCCGGACCAATCCGGCAAAGGGGAGCATTTGGATTATGTCACCCCGGATAACGGCGAAGATTTGAACGAGCTGCTACGGTCCGGGTTATCGGGCAAAGACGATACGGCTCGGGCTCAGCCGGGCGCATTTAAACCGCTTAAGCCTCCGCATCTGGTTTCCACCGCCAGGAGCAAAAATCCGCAGGAGCTTGCCGAAGCCGTGCGTCATTGGAACAATCAGGAGGAGTAAAGGACACGCGGGATGAAATGAACGGTTACGAAGCGGTTTTGCTTACAGCAAAACTTTAGGGGGCGAAAAGACGATGATTGAACCGAAGGCGCCTCATTTGTCTAACATCGAGATGTGGCAGAGTTGGAAAGAAGAGCGGAATATTGAAGCAAAGAAGCAGCTGGTCGAACAGTATCTGCCCCTGGTCGATTATGTGACGAACCGGATGGTTATCGGCTTGCCCAAAAATGTGTCGAAAGACGACATATTCAGCAACGGCGTAATGGGGCTGATCGACGCGATCGATAAGTTCGACTATAAGCGCGGACTTCAATTCGAAACGTACGCTTCTTGGCGGATACGAGGCGCCATTATTGACAGCCTTCGTCAAGGAGATTGGGTGCCGCGTTCCGTGCGGGAAAAAGCGAAACGAATCGAAGAAGCTTATCAGCACCTGGAGCAGCGGTATTTAAGATCCGTCAGCGACGCGGAAATTAGCGACTATCTTCAGGTGACGCCAAAGGAATTTACAGGTATGCTGCAAGAAATTGCGGTTACAACGGTTTGCTCCCTCGAGGACCCGATCCGGGAAGAGGACGCGGAGACGCGGATGTCGCTGCTCGTGGACGAAAAGGCGAAAAATCCGGATCACAAGGTGCACGAGTTTTTCTTGAAAGAATCGCTGGTGAAAGGGATTGAGCGGCTGACCGAAAAAGAACGGACGGTTGTCTCTTTGTTTTATTATGAAGAACTGTCGTTAAGCGAAATAGCCGAAGTCATGTCTTTGTCTCCATCGCGGATTTCTCAGCTTCATTCCAAAGCGATCTTGCGGCTGAGGGGCGCTCTAGCCAAACAAAAAGACCAGTTAATGCAAAAATCGTAGCGAAAGGCGGGGACATGGTTGATACAGGTTCGGGAAATGGAATTGAATCTGCGTGTGGATGTATCGACAGATAAGCTGGGCGCCTATGTTCAACTGGTCCGTCTCGATGACACGTTCACCTGCACGGCGGATGAGCTCGAACAGTTTTTGCATCAGAGCGGGGTCAAATACGGCATTTTACCCGATGTTTTGGCACAGATCGCGAATGAACCTGCAGCTTATTATATGAAGCAAACGCTTGTCGCGCAGGGGCAGCCTGCCGTCGCCGGCGAAGACGGGCGGCTTGTATTTGCGATCAATATGAGCGGGAAGCGCGGACCGGCCGAGAATGAAGACGGCAAGGTCGATCTGAAGGAGATTGTACAGCTGTTGAACGTCAAGCGCGGGCAGCTTATTGCAGAGTGTGTTTCACCTGCCGAAGGAAAACCCGGCAAGGCGGTGACCGGAGAACCGATTCCGGGCCGGAGGGGTAAGGAAGCAAAAATTAAAGCGGGTAAAAATGTTGTGCTCAACGCGGAAAAAACGGCATTATATGCTGCGATGGACGGTCTCGTCACGAAAACGGAAAATGACAAAATCAACGTTTTTCCCGTTTATGAGGTGAATGGGGACGTCGATTACCGGACAGGCAATATCGATTTTGTCGGTACGGTAGTTGTGCGGGGCAATGTGCTGACGGGTTTCAAAATCCGGGCGGCCGGCGATATCCGGATTATCGGCGGCGTCGAAGGCGCGGAACTCGAGTCCGACGGTTCGATTGAAATTACGAGCGGGATCATGGCCGGCGGCAAAGGACTTGTGAAAGCGGGTTGGAACGTCCGCAGCTCATTTATTCAAGACGCAAATGTCATCGCCGGTGAAGATGTGATCGTCAATCAGAGCATTATGCATTCGAACGTGCGTGCTGGCCGCACCGTGCTGTGCACCGGCGCAAAGGGGCTTATTGTCGGCGGAATCATACAAGCAGGCGAATGCGTCAGCGCGAGGGTGATCGGCAATTCGATGTCTACCGCAACGGCCGTTGAAGTAGGGGTATTGCCGGAGCTGCGCAGCGAGCTGCTGGAACTGCGTAAAACGATCAAACAGCTTAGCGATAGTTTGAATAAAACCGAAAAAGCATTGAGTCTGCTTGACCAGTTGGCAGCAGCCGGACAGCTTGGCGCCGATAAGATGGAAATGCGCATGAAATTCGGCACAACCAAGAAACAAATGCTGCAGGAGCTTGAAGAATCGAAGGATCGCATGCTGGTCATCGAAAAATCGGTGGAAGAGAGCAATAACGCCAAGGTGGATGTGATCAACACCGTTTTTGGCGGAACCAAGATCGTGATCGGGCGCTCTACGCGCTTCGTGAAGGAACCCGTAAAGCGGATATCGTTCCGGTGTTCAGAAGGCGACATCGCGATGATTGCGTACCGTTGACCGTTTTCAAAGCGCCTCAACGACAATAACAAGCATATACGGCAGGTGATAGCGTTGGCTTTGCAGCCATGGCATTATGTAGTATTGATCGGCGCAGTTGCGCTGGTGTGGGCACTGGCGATGCCGAAAGCGAAAAAAGGCGACAATAAGGAAGCGCAGACGCTGCATAACATGGAGACGGCACTTGAGGTGTTCATGGAAAATATGGAGGCCGATAACCGCAATTTGACCGAAAAGGTGCTGAAAACGCAGCGGGAATTCATGCTGCTTGCCCAGCAGCGTGAGGAGAGAATCGCCGAGCTGGAACGCAAATGCGCGGCTTTGGAAGTTGCGCTTGAACATAGGGGTCCGTTAAGCGGCCCGGCAAGTTCCATGGCCGTTTCGGAAGGAGCTGAAGAGTGGCGCGCCGCGGAATCAAATGACGCGACGGACTTCGAAGCGGATGCGCGAAATAATGCGAGCGAACCACCAGCGGAGATAACGATCCGCTCCCGGTATAAAGAACTGCTCGAGCTGCTCGAGCAAGGCCAGTCGGTCGAGCAAACGGCCCGGAAATTGAACATGAACAAAGGGGAAGTCGAGCTCATCCGGCAGCTGGCAAGGCGGGAGGAAACGGCATATGGTTAAATCCCGGAATTTTAGAGCCGGCTTCGGTCTCGGCATGATCGCGGGAGCGCTGCTTCTGCAGCTGATGCTCGCGGGCGAGAGCCAGCAGGCAAAGCTGACCGGGTTTGCCGGAGGAGAGAATCCGGAAGATTCCGGACAAGCCAAAACCTATACGGAGCAAGAGGTTGCAGCATTGATTGAGAAGGCGAGGCGGGAAGGAGCCTCCGAAGCAGCTTCCTCAGCTGCGTCCCAGGAGCCTCAAGCCCCCGCAAAGGCCGAGCAGTCCGGGGCCGCGAAATTAAAGACGGTCATCCGCATACCGCCCTCATCAAGCTTGACGCAAACCGCAGCGATTTTGCAGGACAACGGTTTGATCGGCGATGAGGCGGCTTTTGTTGCTTATATACGGAAACAAAAACTTAGCGGCAGCATTCGGGCAGGGTATTTTTTGTTCGAAGGGAAGCCGGCGATGGAGGATATCCGCAATACGATTACCGGCGAGCCGCTGCCTGAGGCGAAAGGCAAGGAATGGATGGCGGCAAACGGCAAGTCAAAATAAGAGCGGAGCAAGCACGACGTGTTTTTGCGACAGATATTGCGCCATGTAACGCGTTGTGTTATAGTAATACACGGTGTTAAAAACACACGCGCATGAATTTTGTCAAGGGTGCTTTCCGCTGCGGAAAGTTTTGACAGAAGATGACATTCGCGGAGGAAACCATCAAAAACCATTTAGGAGGTGTTGTGGGTATGGCGGTAATTTCCATGAAACAGCTGCTTGAAGCAGGTGTACACTTCGGTCACCAAACTCGTCGTTGGAACCCGAAAATGGATCGTTATATCTTCACGGAAAGAAACGGTATTTACATTATTGACCTGCAAAAGACGGTCAAAAAAGTCGAGGAAGCGTACAATTTTGTTCGCTCCATCGCAGAAGAAGGCGGATCGGTGCTGTTCGTAGGAACGAAGAAACAAGCACAAGATTCCGTTAAAGAAGAAGCTGCACGCTGCGGCAATTTCTACATCAATCAACGTTGGCTCGGCGGCACGCTGACCAACTTCCAAACGATTCAAAAACGTATCGAACGTCTGCGCAAGCTCGAAGCTTGGGAAGAAGACGGCACGTTCGAAGTGCTTCCTAAAAAAGAAGTTATCATTCTTCGCAAAGAAAAAGATCGCCTGGAGAAATTCCTCGGCGGCATCAAAGGCATGAGAAGCCTTCCGAGCGCTCTGTTCATCATCGATCCGCGCAAAGAGCGCATCGCGGTTGCGGAAGCCCGCAAGCTCGGCATTCCGATCGTCGGCATCGTCGACACCAACTGCGACCCGGACGAAATCGACTATGTCATTCCGGGTAATGACGACGCAATTCGTGCCGTCAAACTGCTCACTTCCAAAATGGCCGACGCTATCGTGGAAGCGAACCAAGGCGAGCAAACGACTGCGTAAGACGATTTAGGAAGCGAAAAGGGTGGTCAGAAGGTGCAAGCCTCCTCACCGCCCTTTTTTCGAATGTAAATCCGGGGAGTTTTGATTCCGGCGGCAGATTTGATAATCAGGAGGAGTTAATATGGCGGTAAGTGCGAGTGCAGTAAAAGAACTTCGTGAAAAAACGGGCGCAGGAATGCTCGATTGCAAAAAAGCGTTGGAAGAAGCAAACGGTGATCTGACGAAAGCCGCAGAACTTCTGCGCGAGAAAGGTTTGGCGGCAGCGGCTAACAAGGCGGGCCGCGCAGCTACGGAAGGCGTTGTAGAATCCTACATCCACGCGAACGGCCGGATCGGCGTTCTGGTTGAAGTGAACTGCGAAACCGACTTCGTTGCCAAAACGGATCAGTTCAAAGCGTTCGTAAAAGATATCGCGATGCAAATCGCGGCAGCGAACCCGAAATATGTTCGCCGCGAAGAAGTTGTTCAAGAAGAGCTGGACAAAGAGCGCGAGATTTTGAAAGCACAAGCGCTTAACGAAGGCAAACCGGCCCACATCGTTGAGAAAATGGTTGAAGGCCGTCTCAGCAAATTCTACGAAGAGTACTGTCTCCTCGAACAGTCCTTTATTAAAGATCCGGACAAAACGGTCGCTACGCTGCTGAACGAAAAAATCAGCACGATCGGCGAGAACATCTCCATCCGCCGCTTTGCACGTTTCGAACTTGGCGAAGGTTTGGAAAAGAAACAAGACAACTTCGTTGAAGAAGTAATGTCGCAAGCAAAACTGTAAGCTTAATCCGAACGCGCTAGGCGGGGCGGGGCGTCCGCCCCGCTTTTTTTAAACTAAACATAGCAGGTAACAACCGGTACTTCTCCGGTCTCATATAAAGAATACAAATTGGGTGGATAATGGAGGGTATAACAATGGAGAGTCCCGTATACAAGCGCATTGTATTGAAGGTTAGCGGCGAGTCATTGTCTGGACAGGCGGGCTACGGTATTGATGCCGGCATTATTTCATCTATTGCTGAGCAAATCAAGGAAGTTGTGGAGCTAGGCGTCGAAGTAGCGATCGTTGTCGGAGGCGGCAACATTTGGCGCGGCATCGCGGGTACCGCAAAAGGGATCGACCGTGCGACAGCAGACTACATGGGCATGCTTGCAACGGTTATGAATTCGCTTGCTTTGCAGGATTCGCTCGAGTCGATCGAAGTTCCGACCCGTGTGCAATCGTCGATTGCGATGCAGCAAATTGCGGAGCCCTATATCCGCCGCCGCGCGATCCGCCATTTGGAGAAAGGCCGCGTCGTCATTTTTGCAGCAGGCACGGGCAATCCGTTCTTCTCCACCGATACGACGGCAGCTCTGCGCGCCGCCGAAATCGAAGCGGAAGTCATTTTGATGGCGAAGAACAAAGTCGACGGCGTTTACTCCGCCGATCCGTTTAAAGATGCTTCGGCAGTGAAGTTCGAGACGCTGACTTATTTGGATGTGCTTAACCGCAATCTCGGGGTGATGGACTCCACTTCCACCTCTTTGTGCATGGATAACAATATCCCTCTCGTCGTATTTGCGATTACCGAACAAGGCAACATCAAACGTGTCGTTCTCGGTGAAAAAATCGGAACGATCGTAAAAAGGAGTGCAGAGTAAGATGCCGCAATCAATTAAAAAAAATGCGGAAGAACGGATGGAAAAAGCGATTGGCGCTTTGAAACGCGATCTTGCCACCCTTCGTGCAGGACGGGCTACGCCGGCATTGCTCGACCGCGTTCAAGTTGAATATTACGGAGCGATGACGCCGGTCAGCCAGCTGGCCAACATTAACACGCCGGATTCGCGTACGCTTTTTATCCAGCCGTGGGACAAATCGTCGATCGCCGCCGTTGAAAAAGCGATTTTGAAATCGGATTTGGGCTTGACGCCTTCGAATGACGGCACGTCGATTCGGATATCCGTTCCGCCGCTTACGGAAGAACGGCGTACCGAACTGGTCAAAATGACGAAAAAGTTCGGTGAAGAAGCAAAAGTGGCGATCCGAAACATCCGCCGTGATGCCAACGACGATATTAAAAAGCTGGAAAAAACGTCCATCTCTGAAGACGAGTCGCGCCGCCATCAGGAAGATATTCAGAAGTCGACCGACAAGTTTGTTGCAGAAGTGGAAAAAGTACTGGTTTCCAAAGAGAAGGAAATTATGGAAGTTTAATGAATAGAAGCCCCTCCGTAAGGTGGGGTTTATTGCTTAAAGGAACGATCGCGGCTGAAAACGGCCGGATTGCGGCTGGGAGGAACGAAGATGATTGAACGACTTTGGTCCAAATTCGGCAAAACATCTCCGCAGTCGGCTGAGCCTTCTGTGGCTGATAATGTACCGCAGCATGTGGCAATCATAATGGATGGGAACGGCCGCTGGGCGAAGAGCCGCGGACTGCCGCGAATCGCAGGCCACCATTCCGGCATGAAGACCGTAAAACGGATTACGATGGCTGCAGACCGGATCGGCGTTAAATATTTGACGCTGTACGCATTCTCTACTGAAAACTGGAAGCGTCCGAAAGCGGAAGTGGAGTTTTTAATGAAGCTGCCGCAGGAGTTTCTCGCTTTGGAACTTGACGAACTGATCGCGAATAACGTACAAGTCCGGATGATGGGATACAAAGAGGATCTGCCGGGCTATACGCTTGAGGCCGTTGAGACGGCCATTCAGAAAACTGCCGGTAATACGGGGCTTGTCCTCAATTTTGCGCTGAATTACGGAAGCCGCAAAGAAATGATGGAAGCGGTCCGTGAAATTGCGGCTGCTGTGCAAAAAGGCGAGTTGAGCCCTGAAAATATCGGGGAGCAAACGATGGGTGATCTGCTTCTGACAAGCGGATTGCCCGATCCGGATCTGCTCATCCGTACGAGCGGGGAATTGCGTCTAAGCAACTTCATGCTGTGGCAGCTTGCATACAGCGAGCTTTGGTTTACCGATGTATACTGGCCGGAATTTTCGGAAGAACATTTCCATGAAGCGATTCATGAATACCAGCGGCGCGCACGCCGGTACGGCGGACTGTAGCTCCCGCATTGGAGTGTGGCACTTTAGTGAAGCAACGGATTATTACTGGACTGCTGGCAGGAGCAGTATTTGTTGTGCTGACTGTCATCGGCGGCTGGGCATATTATGTGCTGTTGCTGCTGCTGGCTCTTATCGGGTTTCGCGAATATGCCCGAATGAACGGTTTTGCCCCGCAGCATCCGGCGTCGCTGCTTGGTTACGCCGGCATGCTGTTTTTTCTTTTTCCATGGGATTTACTGCAAGTGGAGCGGCCTTCAGGCAGCGATATGCTGTGGCTGCTGATGCTTCTTTTGCTGGCGCTCAGCGTCCTGACCAAAAATCGCACGACAATTGACGGCGCGGCTCTTATGCTGCTCGGTTCTCTATATCTCGGATACGGCTTTAATGCCATGATGCTGGTACGAGACTCGGATCCGCAAGGGTTGTTTTGGACAACGTTAAGCTTCGGCTCGATATGGGCTTCCGATATTGGCGCTTATTTTATCGGCAGGGCATTCGGGCGCATCAAGCTGTGGCCCGCAATCAGCCCGAACAAAACGGTTGAAGGGTCTATTGGCGGAGTGGCGGTATCGCTCGTCGTTGCGCTGTTGTTCAGTGTATTTTCACCCGGGTGGGTGTCGGTCGGACAAGCTTTGCTGATCGGACTTACCGCCGCTGTCGCGGGACAGTTCGGGGACCTGATCCAATCGGCTTACAAGCGGGTCCGAGGCATTAAAGATACGGGAACACTGCTGCCTGGCCACGGCGGCGTCCTGGACCGCTGCGACAGCTGGCTGATCGTGTTTCCGCTGCTCGTGTTAACCGGGCTCGTGCCAGTGTAAGCTCCCGCCTTTATAAGGCGTGCAAGTAAATGGCCCGTGCATATATTGGATCGGCCGAACAATGTTTGGCCCATCAGAAACCGAGTACATATATCGTGTCTGAGGACCGCGGCAGTTTCGGCAGCAGACGGATGCTTAGGAAGGCTTACGAAGTGGTTTTCCTTTCGGAAAACCTTTGGGAGAGATCATCATGAAAAAAATATCGATTCTGGGCTCTACCGGCTCCATCGGAACCCAGACGCTCGATGTCATCGGCAGCGATCCGGGACGTTATGAAGTGGAGGGGCTTGCAGCCGGCGGCAATGTGGCGCTGCTGCTGGAGCAGGCGCGGAAGTTTCGGCCGAAGCGAGTCTGTCTCGCAACCCGGGAAGCGGCGGCGGAAGCGGCGCAGCATCTCCCGGCCGGGACAAAAGTGCTCTACGGCGAGCAAGGCTTGGTGGAGCTTGCAGGTGAAGGCGATGCCGATCTCGTCGTAACGGCGATCGTGGGCAGCCGCGGCTTGAATGCGACGCTGGCCGCAATCGAAGCCGGACGGACGATTGGACTGGCCAATAAGGAAACGCTTGTAACGGCGGGGCATATCGTGACGAAGGCCGCAGCCGACAAAGGGGTTTCGCTGCTGCCGATCGACAGCGAGCATTCCGCTATTTTTCAATGCCTGAATGGGGAAAAGCGCTCCGATATTCAAAAAATTACGCTAACCGCTTCCGGAGGCTCGTTCCGCGACAAAACGCGCGATCAGCTGAAAGGTGTAACGGTGGAACAGGCGCTCAGCCATCCGAATTGGTCGATGGGAGCGAAAATTACGATCGATTCGGCAACGATGGTCAACAAAGGGCTGGAAGTGATCGAAGCCCGCTGGCTGTTCGGGGTCGACTACGACCGTATCGGCGTCCTCATTCACCCGGAGAGCATCATCCATTCATTCGTCGAATTTACGGATAACAGCGTTATCGCCCAATTGGGCTTGCCGGATATGCGAGTGCCGATTCAGTACGCGCTAAATTATCCGGACCGGCGTCCGACGCCGACGGAGAGGCTCGATCTGGCCAAAGTAGGCACGCTGCAGTTTCGCGAGATGGACGAGCAGCGGTTCCCGTGTCTGCGCATGGCTTACGAGTGCGGAAGGGCGGGCGGTACCGCTCCGACCGTATTCAATGCCGCGAATGAAGTGGCGGTTGCGCGTTTCCTGAGCGGCGAAATCGAGTTTTTGGCGATCGAGCATATTCTCGAAACCGTTCTTGCAAAACACGATTGTATTAGCCGGCCGGAACTGGAAACGATCTCCGAAGCGGACGCATGGGCGAGGGAACTGGCGTCCCGGGTGTAAAACCCGGTTCTCTTGTAACGGGCGGGAGAATAATGATAATCTAAATACAAGCCGTTACGTTACCGACAGGAGGCCATTACATGCAGATGATTCAGGTCGTTTTTTTGACCGTTCTCGTATTTTTCGTCATTGTCACCATTCATGAATGGGGACATTTCTTTTTTGCCAAACGTGCCGGCATATTGGTCCGTGAATTTGCAATCGGCTTCGGGCCGAAGCTGCTTTCCGTCAAAAGGGGCGAAACGCGCTACACGCTGCGTCTCATTCCCGCAGGCGGCTTCGTGCGGATGGCGGGGGAAGATCCGGAAATCGTCGATATTCAGAGCGGACAAACGGTCGCCGTTCGGCTGAAGGACAATAAAGTAACGCGTATTTTTCTGGACCGGCTCGATGAGCGCAGCGATGTCATTCGCGGCGAAGTGACTGCGATCGATTTGGAAGATCGGCTGTTTCTCACGCTGAACGTCGAAGGGGCGGCGGAACGTTTTGACGTCCACCCGCAGGCGTTTATGGTGACGAAAGGGAAAGAAACCCAAATCGCCCCGGTCGACAGACAATACGGCAGCAAAACGGTCGGGCAGCGGGCGATGGCGATATTTGCCGGACCGCTGATGAACTTTGTGCTTGCGTTTGCGTTGTTTGCAGCCTATATTCAAATGGCCGGCGTCACCGTCAGCAACCCGGACCACCTGCTCGTAAACAGCGTAGTGGATGGGATGCCGGCGGCGAAAGCGGAGCTGAAGAAGGGCGACCGGATCGTTTCGGTGAACGGCACGAATATCGGAGCCGATTACGACAAAATGATCGGAATCATCGGCAAGTCGGCCGGAGTTCCGATTAAGCTGGACATCGTACGCGCGGGCAAAGCGATGGAGCTTGAGATGACGCCCGTTAAAGATCCGCAGAGCGGACTCGGAAAGGTCGGCATCACCGCCGCTTACCCGACGCGTTCGGCAACGTTCGCGGAGACGATTTCCGGTTCTGCGAAATTAATGAAGCAAATGACGATCAGCATTTTTCAAGGATTCCTGAAAATTATCGTCGGCGACTTCAAGCTGGACGATCTCGGCGGACCGGTGCGCACGGCGGAAGTGACGGGGCAGATCGCCAAGCAGGGCATTACGCAGCTGACCAGCTGGGCCGCGCTGCTGAGCTTGTATCTCGGCATTTTCAATTTGCTGCCTATCCCCGCGCTCGACGGAAGCAGGCTCGTCTTTATCGGGCTTGAGGCGCTGCGCGGCCGTCCGATCGATCCGAACCGGGAAAGTATGGTGCACGTTATCGGTTTTGCGATGCTGATGCTGCTTATGCTGGCTGTAACATATAACGATATTTTAAGATTAGTAAAAGGTTAGAGGGGAGCCGTTAGTCGCTTATGTCGAAGGAAAAGCAGTTTGTGACGGAAATTACGCCGCAGGGCGAAGATTTTTCCCGTTGGTATATTGACGTAATCAAGAAGGCGGAGCTGATGGATTACTCGCCGGTACGCGGCTGTATCGTATTCCGTCCGGAAGGGTTCGAAATTTGGGAAAACATCCAACGTGAAATGGACCGCCGCTTCAAGGAAACCGGGCATCGCAACGCGTATTTTCCGCTGTTCATTCCCGAAAGCTTTTTTCAGAAGGAAAAAGAGCACGTGGAAGGCTTCAATCCGGAGCTGCCTTGGGTAACCGAAGCGGGCGGCGAGCCGCTGGAAGAAAAGCTGGCCATCCGCCCGACGTCGGAGACGATGATCGGCCATATGTATTCAAAATGGATCCAGTCGTACCGGGATCTTCCGGTTCTCATTAACCAATGGGCGAATGTCGTCCGCTGGGAGAAGCGGACGCTGCCGTTTCTGCGCACAAGCGAATTTTTGTGGCAGGAAGGCCACACCGCGCATGAGAACGAAGCGGAGGCTCGCGAGGAAACGATGCGGATGCTGGAAGTTTACCGCGACTTTGTCGAAGATTTCCTGGCGATTCCGGTCATTACGGGACAAAAGACGCCTTCGGAGAAGTTTGCCGGCGCCGTCGATACGTATTCCATTGAGGCGATGATGAAGGACGGGCGCGCCGTACAGGCGGGAACGTCGCATTATCTCGGAACGAACTTTGCCGTCGCCTTCGACATTAAATATTTGGATCGCGAAAATACGCAGCAGTTTGTGCACACGACATCCTGGGGCACGAGCACACGCTTGATCGGGTCTCTCATCATGGTCCACGGGGACGACCGCGGACTCGCGCTGCCGCCGAAAGTGGCGCCGACTCAAGTGATCATGATCCCGATCGGACCTCCAAAAACGCGCGAGGCGGTCATTGGCCGCGTCGACGAGCTGTACAAAGAGCTTAAAACCGCCGGCGTGCGCGTACGTGTGGACGACCGCAGCGATATTAGCCCGGGCTGGAAGTTCAACGAATACGAAATGCGCGGCGTTCCGATTCGGCTGGAGCTTGGACCACGCGATATGGAAAACGGACAAGCCGTTCTCGTTTCGCGCGCCTCGGGCGAGAAACGTATCATTAAACAAAGCGAGCTGGAGGCGGAAGTCGAGAAGATGCTGGAAGAGATTCACCGCGATATGTTCGAGAAGGCCAAGCAGTTCCGCGCGGACAACTTCCATGCGGTCGATACGCTCGACGAAATGAAAGGTTTGCTGGAGCAGAAGCGCGGTTTCGTACTGGCCGGCTGGTGCGGTTCCGCCGCCTGCGAGAAACAGGTGAAGGAAGAAACGGGAGCGACAAGCCGCAACATCCCGTTCGAGCCTGCCGAGCATAAGCATAGCTGCCTCGTATGCGGCGAGAAAGCCGAGCATACGGTCGTCTTTGCACGGGCTTATTAATGGGATGAAAAAAGAAGACGCTGCGCGGACTAATTATTCTTCCGATCGCTGTTGTCTCCGGATTTCTTTGATTGTACCGCATAGCGGTTGAAATCCGGGGACAAAGCGTATGCTTCCGAAGTGGCTTTCTTGCAGAAAGCCTTTAGGCGAACGCTGGCGCTTCTCCAGAACAATTAGTCCGCTCCGCTCTCCTTTTTTTGAGGGGCAGCAGACGCGGCTGCGCGAGAGGCGCGCTTGCCGCCTGAACCGGCCAAGGGCTGGATTACAAGTCTGGGAACCGTCAGACTTGTATAGGGGAATAGTATGATCGAATGTTAGTACTGATCATACATAAGCTTTACATTGGCGTATCAAAGCAAGGAATAAAGCCAACGGTCTTAAACTGAAAAAAGTGGATTTCCTCCACTTTTTTTCGTGTTTTAAGCCGAAGCGGTGAAAAGCGAGCGGAGCGGCTGGTTTGGAGTCGGAGAAGCGCCAGCGTTCGTCTTTGCAGACGAATCGTAACCAATCCATGGTTACCTATTCAAGACGATTCGTCTGCAACAACGATCGGAGACCCAAACATGCCGTGCAGCGAACTACTTTTTCACCAATACAAGGCTGATAGAAAAAGGGGGAGGAAATCATGGGGGACAAGCGCCATCGTTTCGAGCTGCTTATGAAGCAGGCGGAGCTGCCGTTTGATATGATCGACACCCATTTTTCGGACGGATATATCGAGAAAGTGATCGTAAGCCCGAGCAACCGCGAATGGACATTTTGCATCCGTAAAGCGTCCTTGGTGCCTGCCGGCGTTTTTCTGAACTTTTGCCGAGGAATCCGGGACAAGTTTGCGCATATTGCGCAGGTGACGTTCATGTTCGAGTACGAAGAAGCGGTTATGACGAGCGATGTGCTGAAAGAATATTGGCCGATCTTCGTCGAATGGGCGCAGCGCGAGATGGTTTCGGTCAACGGCTGGCTCGGCAAAGCATCGATTGAAGCACAGGACGATGTGCTGCAGCTGACGATGATGGACGCGATGGGACTGGAGCTGGCCAAAAAGAAGCGGATCGATGAAGCGATCGTCCGCTTTTACGGCGATTATTTTTCGCGGGTGTGCCGGGTGAAGATGTCGGCGGGCGAAGCGCGCCAGGATCTGTATGAGGAGTTCAACCAAAAGATCGTGCAGGAAGAACGGGACGCCGTACAGCAAATTATGACAAGCGTCGCGAGTGAAGTGCCGGATGTGGAAGAAGGCGACGTGCAGCTGGCGGTCGGTTACGATATTCGCGAAGAGCCCGTTCCGATTATGAACGTGGTGGAAGAAGAGAAAAAGGTGACCGTGCAAGGCGCCGTCTTCGGTCTCGATGTGAAGGAGCTGCGCAACGGCAGCACGCTGTTTACGTTTAACGTCACCGATTTTACCGATTCGATCGCGATGAAAATGTTCGCCAAGACGAAGGAAGACGTCAAAGTGCTGAGCAAGCTGGCGAACGGCAAGTGGATCAAGGCGCGCGGCCGCGTGGAATACGACCGGTTCATGCAGGAGCCGGAGCTTGTCATGATGCCGAATGATATGCACGAGGTCGTGGCTCCGCCAGACCGTAAGGACGATGCGGAAGAGAAACGGGTGGAGTTCCATCTGCACAGCACGATGAGCACCATGGACGCCGTAACGCCGGTAGACGTTTATATCAAAACAGCGGCGAAGTGGGGGCATAAGGCGGTCGCGATCACTGACCACGGCGGCGTGCAGTGTTATCCCGATGCGTTCAAAGCCGGGAAAAAGCACGGCATTAAAGTGCTGTTCGGGCTGGAGGCGAACGTTGTCAACGACGCCGTGCCGATGGTGATTCATCCGCGCGATGAATCGCTGAAGGATGCCGAGTATGTCGTATTCGATATCGAGACGACGGGTCTTTCCATAACGGCCTGCAAAATCATCGAGCTTGCCGGGGTCAAATACCGCGAAGGCAAAAAGATTGATGAATTCCAGACGTTTATCGACCCTCATGAAAAAATTCCGTACCATATCCAGCAGCTGACGAACATTACCGACGATATGGTGCGCGGAGCGCCGGAGCTTGAGCCAAAGCTGAAGGAATTCGTTGAATTCGTCGGCGACGCCGTCCTTGTCGCCCATAACGCCCGCTTCGATATCGGATTTATTCAGGCGGCCTGCAAAGAAATCGGCATCCCCGAGGTGCCGAATCCGGTGCTCGATACGCTCGAGCTGGCCCGTTTTCTTCATCCGACGATGAAAAACCACCGTCTCAACACGCTGGCGGACAAATACAAAATTTCGCTCGACAACCATCACCGCGCGATCGATGACTCCATCGCCCTCGCCGGCATTTTGTACGGCCTGATCGGGGATACGCTGGAGCGCAATATTACCGGACTCCATCAGCTGAACGACTATGTCGGTCTCGACTTGTCGAACAGCCGTCCTTTCCACTGCAATATTTACGCCCTGAACGCGGCCGGCAAGAAGAACCTGTTCAAGCTCGTTTCGCTGTCCCACACGGAGCATTTCAAGCGGGTGCCCTGCATACCGAAAAGCAAGCTGACCGAGCTTCGCGACGGGCTGCTGATCGTATCGGGCTGCGAGAAAGGCGAATTTTTCGAATCGGTGCTGAACAAAACGGTCGAAGAAGCGGAAGAAGTGGCGGAATATTACGATGTGCTGGAGATCCAGCCGGTCGAATTTTATATGCATCTCGTGGAAAAAGGGCTCGTCGGCAGCCGTGCGGAAATCGAGCAGACGATGCGCAAAATCGTGCAGATCGGCGCCAAGCTCGGCAAGAAAGTGATCGCGACTGGCAACGTGCACTATTTGAACCCGCGTGACAAGCTGTTCCGCGACATTACGATTCACGGCATTACCGGTTTCAGCCCGCTCAAAGATATGCGTAAGCCCGATGCGCATCTGCGGACGACGAAAGAAATGCTGCAGGAGTTCAAGTTCCTTGGGGAAGAGATCGCGTATGAAGTCGTCGTGACCAATACGAGTGAGCTCGCCGACCGTTTTGAGCCGTTCGAGATGTTCCCGGACAAGCTGTTCACGCCGATCATCGAAGGAGCGGACGATGAAATCCGCAATACCTGCTACGACACCGCCCGCCGGATGTACGGGGAGGAGCTGCCGGACGTCGTTGTGCAGCGGCTCGAAAAAGAGCTGGTGCCGATTATCAAATACGGCTTCTCCGCCAACTATCTCATTTCCGAGCGGCTCGTGAAAAAATCGAACGAAGACGGCTATCTGGTCGGCTCGCGGGGGTCAGTCGGCTCGTCCGTCGTCGCGACGTTTCTCGGCATATCCGAGGTTAATCCGCTGCCGCCGCATTACTTGTGCCGCAATTCCGATTGCCGCCACAGCGAGTGGATACTCGACGGCAGCGTGTCGAGCGGCTTCAACCTGCCGGATAAGGCTTGTCCGGATTGCGGGCAGATGATGAAAGGAGACGGCCAGGACATTCCGTTCGAAACGTTCCTCGGCTTCAAAGGCGATAAAGTTCCCGATATCGACTTGAACTTCTCCGGGGAATACCAGCCGCATGCGCATAACTATACGAAAGTATTGTTCGGCGAGAAGAGCGTATTCCGCGCCGGCACGATCGGTACGGTAGCGGAAAAGACGGCGTTCGGCTTCACCAAGAAATACGAGGAAGACCAGGGCAAGAAGTGGCGCGGAGCCGAGCTGTCGCGATTGGCCGCCGGCTGCACCGGCGTCAAACGGAGCACCGGTCAGCATCCCGGCGGCATCGTCGTCGTCCCGGACTACATTGAAGTGGAAGACATTACGCCGGTTCAGTATCCGGCTGACGATACGAGCGCGGAGTGGAAAACGACCCACTTCGATTATCATGCTTTTGACGCCAATCTGCTCAAGCTTGATATTCTGGGACACGACGATCCGACGATGATGCGGATGCTGCAGGATTTGACGGGCATCGATCCGACGACCATTCCGATGAACGATCCGAAAGTGATGAGCTTGTTCAACTCCACGAATGCGCTCGGAGTAACGCCGCAGCAAATCCGCTCGCCGGTCGCCACTTACGGTGTGCCGGAGATGGGGACGAAGTTCGTGCGGCAGATGCTTGAAGAGACGCTGCCGACCTCGTTTGCCGATTTGCTGCAAATTTCCGGACTTTCGCACGGGACGGGCGTATGGCTGGGCAATGCGCAGGAGCTGATCAAGAACGGCACCTGTACGATCAAGACCGTTATCGGCTGCCGTGACGAAATTATGCTTTACTTGATTTATAAAGCGGGCATGGACGCCGGGCTGGCGTTCAAAATAACCGAAAGCGTGCGGAAGGGCAAAGGGCTTACGCCGGAGTGGATCGAAGAAATGAAGCGGTGCAAGGTGCCGCAGTGGTACATCGATTCGTGCTTGCGCATCGAGTATATGTTCCCGAAGGCGCACGCCGCCGCATACGTCATATCCGCCGTGCGCACCGCCTTTTTCAAGCTGTATCATCCGATTGCGTTTTATGCGACATATTTTACGGTACGCGCCGAAGACTTCGATCTGGAATTGCTTTGCCAAGGCTACGACCCAATCATGAAGCGGCTGCTTGAAATTGAGCAGAAGGGATTCAACGCAACGCCGAAGGAAAAAGCATCCGTCTCCATCTTGGAGATGGCGCTGGAGATGACCGCCCGCGGCTTCTCGTTCAAGCCGATCGACCTGTACCGCTCCGACGCCACCCGCTGGACGATCGACGGCGATTCGCTTATCCCGCCGTTTGCCGCGATCGCCGGCATCGGCGACAATGCGGCGCGCAACATCGCCGCTTCCCGCGACTACGGTGAGTTCCTTTCGATCGAAGACTTTCAGCAAAAGTCCAAAGCGACGAAGACGATCGTCGAGGTGCTCGGAACGATGGGCTGCTTCCGCGGACTGCCGGAATCGAACCAGCTGTCGCTGTTTTAAAACAAATCTTGTCAGTTAATAATGGTTATGCTATAATTTTTCTGGTAACGATGTTGATATGGCTTTAACTTCGAAGAGTGGGGAAACCCACTCTTTACGTTTTGTCAACCCATTTTTCGGCTACTGATCGGGAGGTAACGTCAATTTGAGCGCATCCAAAATCAAAACCGCCGTAGAGGAAATGATTACCCCTTTTCTCCGGGAACATGGATTTGAGCTGGTTGATATCGAATACGTCAAAGAGGGAAGCAACTGGTTTCTCCGCGTATTTGTAGATAAAGAAGGCGGCATCGACATCGACGAATGCGGCCGAATCAGCGAGTATTTGAGCGAACGTCTGGATGAGAACGATCCCGTAACGGACGCTTATTTTCTGGAAGTATCTTCGCCGGGAGCGGAACGTCCGCTGAAGAAGCCGGAGGATCTGCGCAAAGCGGTCGGCAAACAGGTCAACATTACGACGTATGAGCCGATCGACGGCTTGAAAGAATTCGAAGGCGTTCTGACCAAATTTGACGGCGAGCAAGTATCCGTCACGATTGGACGCAAAACGCACGTCATTCCATACGCGAAAGTCGCCGGAGCAAGACTGGCGATCGTGTTCTAATAAGGGGGAGCTGTAGTTCCAATGAGCATGGATTTTATCGAAGCTTTGTCGGAAATCGAAAGAGAAAAGGGGATTTCCAAAGATGTGCTGCTGGAAGCGATCGAAGCGGCTCTGATTTCAAGCTACAAGCGCAATTTCAACACGGCTCAAAACGTACGGGTGGACATTAACCGCCATACCGGCGTCATTAAAGTTTATGCCCGCAAGACGGTTGTGGAAGAAGTGCTCGATCCGCGGCTGGAAACGTCGGTCGAGGCGGCACGCGAAATCAATCCGCACTACCAGCTTGACGATATTGCGGAGATTGAAGTCACGCCGCGCGACTTCGGGCGCATTGCGGCGCAAACCGCCAAGCAGGTTGTGACCCAGCGTATCCGCGAAGCGGAACGGGGCCTCATTTATCATGCGTTTATCGATAAAGAGGACGATATCGTAAACGGCATTGTACAGCGCCAAGATACCCGCAACCTGTTCGTCGATCTCGGCAAGGTGGAGGCGGTACTACCGCTAACGGAACTGATGCCAACCGACAAGTTCAAGCATGGCGACCGCGTCAAATCGTATATCACGAAAGTGGAAAATACGACGAAAGGTCCGCAAATCATTCTTTCCCGCACGCATCCTGGTCTGCTCAAACGATTGTTCGAGCTGGAAGTGCCGGAAATTTACGACGGCGTCGTCGAGATCCGTTCAGTGGCCCGCGAAGCGGGATTCCGCTCGAAGATCGCCGTTTATTCGCGCAATCACGAAGTGGATCCGGTAGGCTCCTGCGTCGGCCAGAAGGGCGTGCGCGTGCAAACGATCGTCAGCGAGCTGAAAGGCGAAAAAATCGACATCGTCCGCTGGTCGGAAAATGTGGATGAATATGTCGCGAATGCGCTCAGCCCGTCCAAAGTGCTGGAAGTGATCGTGTTTGAGCAGGAGAAGATGGCCCGCGTCATCGTACCGGATTACCAGCTTTCGCTCGCGATCGGCATCAAAGGCCAAAATGCGCGGCTTGCAGCCAAGCTGACCGGCTGGAAAATCGACATCAAGAGCGAATCGCAGGCCGAGCAGGAATACGGACGGGAACGCACGGGCGAGGAAACGATGCACCAGGACTCCGTTTCCATCGACTGATTTCGGTGATCCGCATCCAGCCGGATAACACGCGGCGGGAGCGCCGAATGAAGGCGGAAAGACAGGGGGGACAAAGCCGTGAGACCAAGAAAAGTGCCGCTGCGCAAATGCGTTGCCTGCCAGGAAATGAAGCCGAAGAAAGAGCTGATCCGGGTCGTCCGCACGCCCGCAGAAGAAGTGCTGATTGATCTGACGGGCAAAAAAGCCGGACGAGGCGCTTATTTGTGCGGCACTGTGAGCTGTTTCAGGCTCGCGAAGAAGAGCAAGGCGCTTGACCGCGCTCTTAAGCAGCCGGTTTCGCCCGAAATATACGACCAGCTGGAACGCGATTTCATCTCCGTTGAAGAAGCGTTTCTGGCCGCGAAGGATCGGGGGGATGACGATGAGTAAGGCATTGTCGCAGCTCGGGATGGCGATGAGGGCCGGGAAAGTCGTCACAGGCGACGAAACGGTGCTCAAGACTGTGCGTCAAGGTAAAGCACACCTTGTTCTAATCGCGAGCGACGCCTCGGACAACACCAAAAAAAAGTATCGTGACAAGTGCGCCACGTATGGGGTCGTGATGTCGGAAGCTTTTTCCCGGGAAGCTTTGGGAAGGGCACTCGGTAAGGCGGAGCGCGTATCGGTTGCAGTTACCGACGCCGGCTTTGCAAACATGATCAGGGGTCAATTAAGCCAAAATACGGAGGTGGAGTATATTGACTAAACCTACAGAGAGCAAAGACAACAAAGATAAACTGCGCGTATACGAATATGCCAAGTCGCTCAATATGAGCAGCAAGGAAATCATTACGATATTAAAACGATTGGATCTGCCGGTCAATAATCATATGAGCGTCATGGAAAACGAAATGGTCGGCAAAGTGGAAGGGTTCTTCAGGGACATTAAAGCCAACGCCGCCGCAAAAAGAGCGAAGGACGGCGCGACGGTTTCGGCCACCGCTGCTGCAGCAGCGGGGCAAACTCGTGCCGGCACGGAGAAAAGACAACAACAGCAAGGGGTGCATAATATTCAAACTCAACAGTCTTCCAATAAAAATCAACAGGATAATCAGGTGACTATGAATACAACTCAATCAAACTCGCAAGCAAACGGTGCTTCGACAGGCACACAGCAGCGTACTTCCAGCCATGGCGGCAACCGCCAAGGGCAGCAGGTCGGACGCAGCGGTCAAGGACAAGGCGGCAGCCGTCCGCAAGGGAGCGGCACAGGCCGTCCGCAAGGACAAGGTGCAGGACGTCCTCAAGGACAAGGCGGTCGCCCGCAAGGACAAAGCGGCGGCGGCAGCCGTCCGCAGGGCCAAGGACAGGGCGGTCGTCCGCAAGGGACGGCCGGCAGCCGTCCGGCTCAAGGCGGCGGATCGCGCCCGCAAGGTCAAGGCGGAGCGGGCCAAGGCCAAAGCTTTGGCGGCAATCGTCCGGCAGGAGGCCGCAGCGGTCAGGGAGGACCGGCACGCACGTTTTCCGATAACAGACCCGCTTCCGGCGGCAGCGGCCGTCCGGGCGGCGGAGACTCTAATTTCTCCCGCAACTCCGGCGGCGGTGCCGGCAAACGCAAACCGGGAGAAAATAAGCGGTTTGACGATCAGCGCGGCGGCAACGGCTTCAGAAACAACCGCGGCGGCAAGGGCAACAACCGCGGACGCGGCGCTGTGCAGCCTCCGCGCGAGAAAATCGACAACACGCCGAAGAAAATTATCGTCCGCGGCAATATGACGGTCGGCGATCTGGCCAAACTGCTTCATAAAGACGCTTCCGAAGTCATCAAGAAACTGATCTTCCTTGGCGTTATGGCTACGATCAACCAGGAGCTTGATCTGGACGCGATTCAGCTGGTGGCGGACGAGTACAAAGTGGAAGTCGAAGTGAAAATTCCTGTCGAGGAAGATACTTTCGAGAACGAAGAGGAGAAAGACGACGAAGCCGATCTCGAATCCCGTCCGCCGGTCGTCACAATTATGGGTCACGTTGACCACGGAAAAACGACGCTGCTCGACTCCATCCGCAAAACGAACGTAACCGGCGGAGAAGCCGGCGGCATTACGCAGCATATCGGCGCTTATCAGGTCGAAATCAACCATAAAAAAATTACGTTCCTCGATACTCCGGGCCACGAAGCATTCACGATGATGCGTGCACGCGGAGCACAAGTAACGGATATAACGATTATTGTCGTTGCAGCCGATGACGGCGTCATGCCGCAGACGGTAGAAGCGATCAACCACGCGAAAGCGGCGGGCGTCCCGATTATCGTAGCTGTCAACAAAATCGACAAACCGGAAGCGAATCCGGATAAAATCAAGCAAGAGCTGACCGAGTATGAGCTCGTTCCCGAAGAATGGGGCGGCGATACGATTTTCGTCAACGTTTCCGCGAAACAGCGTCTCGGACTTGAAGAGCTGCTGGAAATGATTTTGCTTGTTGCCGAAGTCAACGACTACAAGGCGAACCCGAACAAGCGCGCGCGCGGAACCGTGCTGGAAGCCGAGCTTGACAAAGGCAAAGGTCCGGTTGCCCGTATTCTCGTACAGCACGGCACACTGAAGATCGGCGACGCGTTCGTAGCGGGCAATTGTTTCGGCCGCGTTCGCGCCATGATCAACGACAAGGGTCGCCGTCTGAAAGAAGCGGGACCGTCCACGCCGGTCGAAATTACCGGTTTGACGGAAGTGCCGCAAGCGGGCGATCCGTTCATGGTATTCGAAGACGAGCGCAAGGCAAGAGCGATTGCCGAACGCCGTGCGATCAAGCAGCGCCAGTCCGAGATGGGCGCGAACTCGCGCGTTACGCTCGACGATTTGTATAAGCATATCCAGGAAGGCGAGATCAAAGATCTCAACGTGATTCTGAAAGCGGACGTTCAAGGCTCGCTCGAGGCGCTTAAAGGCTCGCTCAGCAAAATCGACATCGAAGGCGTGCGCGTCAAGAGCATTCATAACGGTGTCGGCGCCATCACGGAATCGGATATTATTCTCGCATCCGCTTCGAACGCGATCGTCATCGGTTTCAACGTCCGTCCGGAACCGCAGGCGAAAATAACGGCAGATCAGGAGAAAGTCGACATCCGACTGCACCGCATTATTTACAACGTTATCGACGAAATCGAACAGGCGATGAAAGGGATGCTCGACCCGGTATTCAAAGAAGTCGTCATCGGCCATGCCGAAGTCCGCAACCTCTTCAAAGTAAGCAAAGTGGGTACGATCGCCGGCTGTATGGTAACGGACGGCAAGATTTCCCGCAATGCGGAAGCCCGTATTACGAGGAGTGGGATTGTCGTGTACGAAGGCAAGATCGATACGCTCAAACGGTTCAAGGACGATGCCAAAGAAGTGGCTCAAGGCTACGAATGCGGCATCACGCTGGAGAAATTCAACGATATTAACGAAGGCGACATTATTGAAGCGTTTGTGATGGAAAAAGTGGAACACTAATAGACAAGGAACCGCGGGCTGCAGGCAGGATACGAATTCCAGCCCGTTAGCCCGCAATCCTTATTATTGTAAGATCGGCTAGAGAGGTGAACGATCCATGGCTAAAGTCCGCGTAGGCCGTGTAGGCGAACAGATCAAAAAAGAATTGAGCCAGATTATTCAAACCGAATTGAAAGATCCCCGCATCGGATTCATTACGGTAACCGGGGTCGATGTAACGAGCGATCTGTCACAGGCACGGGTGTTTTTAAGCGTGCTCGGCAGCGACGAGCAGAAGGAAGAGACGTTGAAAGCGATCGCGCGCGGCACCGGCTTTATCCGCTCGGAACTCGGCAAGCGGATCCGGCTGCGTCATACGCCCGAGCTTCTGTTCAAATTCGACAGCAGCATTGAATACGGCAGCCGGATTGAAACGCTGCTTGAAAGAATCAACCGTGAAAACGGTGCAAAATGATTATAAGCGAATACGATAACCGGCTGCAGGATGCTCTGTCTTTTATTAACGGAGGGGACGACTATTTGGTCGTCTCCCATGTTCAGCCGGACGGCGATGCGGTCAGCTCGACCGCGGCCGTTTTTTGGCTGCTTTCTAAGCTCGGCAAGCGTGCCGTCTTAATCAACGAAAGTCCTATCCCGCAGAAGTTTGCCTTTTTGGCGGGGGCGGAGACGATCGTCCATTACCGGGAACAGCCGCCGCAGCGCAAGTTCAAGCGGATCATTGCGGTCGATTGTGCGGATTTCCGCCGAATCGGCGACGTTGCCGCGTTGTTCGAGGAACAATACGAGCTGCTTAACATCGATCACCATCCGACCAATGACCGGTACGGAACGGTTAATGTGGTCCGTCCGGATGCGGCGGCTACCGTTGAAATTTTATATGATCTTATCCAGCATGCCGCCGTTCCGCTGGATTTGGAAGCGGCGACAGCGATTTATACCGGTCTGCTGACCGATACCGGCGGATTTCGTTATTCGAACACATCTCCGCAAGTCATGGAAGTCGCCGCCAATCTGCTCGCATTAGGCGTTTCGGGACATCAGCTCGCCGATCATTTGCTAGAGCGGATGACGGTTGCCCAGCTGAAGCTGTTAAGACTCGGTCTCAATCGGCTGCAGTTTTCCGGCGACAACAAAATCTGCTGGCTTTATATCGAGCCTGCGGATATGAAAGAGATCGGCGCCGTTCCGGAAGATTTGGAAGGACTCGTGAATTACGCCTTGAACATCGAGGGTGTGGAAGTCGGCATTTTGTTCAAAGCAACGGACAATGGGGAAGTGAAGGCGAGCTTGCGCTCGGCCGGCAAGGCAGACGTCGCCGCAATTGCGCAGCTGTTTGGGGGCGGCGGGCATACAAGAGCTTCGGGCTGCCGGCTGGCGGCTCCTTTGGCAGAGGCGATGCCGAAAGTCGTGGAAGCGGTTGGAAAGGCGTTGACATCATGATGAACGGAATTTTGGCCGTATGGAAACCTGCGGGCTGGACATCGCACGATGTCGTCGCCAAGGCGAGACGGCTGCTTCGCACGAAACGAATCGGACATGCAGGGACGCTGGATCCGCAAGTTACGGGTGTGCTGCCGCTTTGTATCGGCAAGGCGACCCGGGTCGTCGAGTACATGCAGGATCTACCCAAAGCGTATGAAGCCGTTCTTCAGCTCGGCCTCTCCACCGACACGCAGGATTTGACAGGCACGGTGATGGAGGAGTTGGGTACTGTTCGTGTATCCGAACAGGAACTGCGCCGGACGCTTGTTTCATTTGTCGGCGAGATCGAGCAGCTGCCTCCGATGTATTCCGCAGTTAAAGTGGACGGCAAACGGCTCTATGAGCTGGCCCGCGAAGGCAAAACGGCGCAGCGGAAGCCGCGCAAAGCGACGATTTACGAGCTTGAACTGCTGGAGGCCGACCTTGAGCGTGATCATCCGGTTATCAGATTCAGCGTCCGCTGCTCCAAGGGGACTTATATTCGTACGTTATGCGTCGATATCGGACAAGCGCTTGGCGTGCCTGCCGTTATGGCGAAGCTGGTGAGGACGCAGTCCGGCGGATTAACGGAGCGGGACTGTCTGACGCTGGAGGAGGTCGAGGCGCTGCAGGAAGACGGCACGCTGCAGGCTCGTCTGCTCCCGCCAGACGCGGTTCTAGCCCATTTGCCTCAAGCCGTTGCGGGCGAGGAAGCGGCCCGAATGGCGCTTCAAGGACGCCGAATCGCATATTGCCTGCTGCGGGAGCGGGAGGATGGGGAGCGGTTAACCCGACTGTACGGCGAGGACGGAACCTTTCTCGGCGTATTTCAACCGGAGTCGGAAGTTTCCGAGCTGAAGCCGGTAAAAGTATTTAAACCGGAAGAGACGGAATAAACGAGTGTACAGATTTAACAAGAAATGCAGGTGGAGCGCCAGTGCATGTTGAACATATCCAGTACCCGGTAACGGGTGAAGGCAAAAACCGGGTTTTTTCGCCTTGTTCGCTAGCGATCGGTTTTTTTGACGGTGTGCACCATGGGCACCGCAACGTTATCGGCCGCGCGGTTGAATCAGCGCGGACGGGCGGGTTGAAGGCGGCGGTGATGACCTTTGATCCGCATCCGAGAGAAGTATTGAAACAGGACAGTCCGGACGCATCTTGTCTCGCCCCGCTCGGCGAACGATTGAAACGTTTCGCGGAGCTCGGAGTCGACCTCGTCTATGTGATGCGCTTCGATACGGCCTTTGCTCAAGTTTCCCCAGAATCGTTTGTGAAGGAAGTGCTGCTGCCTTTGCAGGTGAAACACGCCGTCGTCGGTTTCGACTTCACGTTCGGACACCGCGGCGAAGGCACGTCGCAGCTGCTGAAGGAGCTGTCCGCTTCCTGGATGAACGTCGATATCATGCCTCCGCTGAACCGCGGCGGACTGAAAGTAAGCAGTTCCTATATCCGGGAGTCGCTTCAGGAAGGCAATGTGGAGCTGGCGGCGGAGCTGCTCGGCAGGCCATATGAAATCATCGGCAAAGTCGTTCACGGCGATGCCCGTGGAAGAACAATCGGATTTCCGACCGCTAATATCGAACCGCTGCATGCTTATGCAGCGCTCCGGATTGGCGTTTACGCCGTCACGGTTTCATTGCTTCGTGCAGACAAGGACGGAGAAGAAGCTGTGGTCGAAGCGGAATATAAAGGGATGCTGAACCACGGAATCAAACCGACATTCAATAGCGGAGAAATCCGTCCTGTGCTTGAAGCGCATCTTTTTTCGTTCAACGGGGATATTTACGATCGAAACGTTATTGTCCGCTTTCATCATTTTCTGCGGCCGGAGCGGAAGTTTGACGGGATCAACCAGCTGATTGAACAGCTTGGCCGCGATAAAGAGCAGGCGATCCGCATTCTGGAAAAAATCGACCTTTGAAAAAGTTTACTTTATGGATTCGTTTATGATATACTAATCATCGTTGCACGGAGGATACCGTTTTTAGGTTCTCCCGCATCTTAACCTTAGCTTGGTTGCCCGCTCTCACCGGCGGCGGCGAGGCTAACGGCGATTATAAGAAGAGGAGGTGAATAAGGATGGCACTTACGCAAGAACGCAAACAAGAACTGATCGAAACGCATAAGACGCACTCGAACGATACGGGATCCCCGGAAGTTCAAGTCGCTATCCTGACGGAAAACATCGTTAACTTGACTCAGCATCTGCGGGAGCACAAGAAAGATCATCATTCCCGCCGCGGTCTGCTCAAGATGGTCGGTCAGCGCCGCAAGCTGCTGGCATACCTGAAAAACAAAGATGTTCGCCGTTACAGCGCATTGATTGAAAAACTCGGCCTTCGCCGCTAAACAAGACGTGCTAAAGAAGCAACCTGGTTGTCCAGCCGTCCGGGATTTCCGGATGAGACTGGACCGGGTTGCTTTTTATAATATCCTGCTGAAGGGCAGGATTTGCCGTTCTACTGTCGAATGGATGAGTCAGGAGGGATACTATGGATCAAAAAGTTGAAATGATGCTTGGAGGCAGGCCGCTCGTACTCGAAACCGGCCGTCTGGCCAAGCAGGCCAATGCGGCCGTGACGGTCCGCTACGGCGATACGGTTGTGCTTTGTACCGTTACCGCATCTTCGGGCCCGAAAGACCTTGATTTTTTCCCGCTAACCGTGAACTATGAGGAAAGATTGTACGCTGTAGGCAAAATTCCCGGCGGTTTTATTAAGCGCGAAGGCCGCCCCAGCGAAAAGGCGATTCTCGCCAGCCGTCTGACGGACAGGCCGATTCGTCCGCTGTTCCCAGAAGGGTTCCGCAACGATGTTCAGATCGCCGATCTCGTCATGAGCGTCGATCAGGATTGTTCCCCGCAAATCGCCGCGATGATCGGGACGTCGGCTGCTCTGACGATTTCCGATGTGCCGTTTAACGGTCCGGTCGGAGGCGTCGTCGTCGGACGGATTGACGGACAATTCGTCGTAAATCCGACGGTGGAGCAGGAAGAAAAAAGCGACATTTTCGTCGTGGTCGCAGGCACGAAAGACGCCATTATGATGGTGGAAGCCGAAGCGAACGAAGTTTCGGAAGAAGTAATGCTGGAAGCGATCATGTTCGGACATGAGGAAATCCGCGGCATCGTTGCCAAAATCGAAGAGCTTCAGCAGATCGCGGGCAAACCGAAGATGGAAGTGCAGCTGCATGCGGTTGACGCCGGCGTGAACGAAGCGGTCCGCGCTTTTGCTTCCGCACGTCTTGTAGAAGCGATTCAAATTCCGGAAAAGCATGCGCGTCAAGATGCGATCGATGCGGTTAATGCCGACACGGTTGCCCATTTTGAAGAAGTATATGCCGAGACGCCGGAGCTTCTTTCCGATGTGAAGGAAGTGCTGTACGACATCGTCAAAGAAGAAGTTCGCCGCTTGATTACGCATGATAAAGTGCGTCCCGACGGACGGGCTCTTGACGAGATCCGGCCGATCGAATGCGACGTCGCTCTGCTTCCGCGCACGCACGGGTCCGGCCTGTTCACACGTGGACAAACGCAAGCTCTCAGCGTATGTACGCTCGGCGCGCTTGGCGACGTGCAAATATTGGACGGCATCAGCCCGGAAGAATCGAAGCGTTTCATGCACCATTATAACTTCCCGCCGTTCAGCGTCGGCGAAGCCCGTCCGCTCCGTCCTCCAGGACGCCGCGAAATCGGCCATGGAGCACTCGGCGAACGCGCATTGTCCAAAGTCATTCCGCCGGAATCGGAATTCCCGTACACGATTCGTCTCGTTTCCGAGGTGCTGGAATCGAACGGTTCGACATCCCAGGCCAGCATCTGCGCAAGCACGCTTGCAATGATGGATGCCGGCGTACCGATCAAAGCTCCGGTTGCGGGTGTGGCGATGGGACTTATTAAAGACGGCGACCATTTCTCCATTTTGACCGATATCCAAGGGATGGAAGACCACCTCGGCGATATGGACTTCAAAGTGGCGGGTACGGAAGCCGGCGTTACGGCGATCCAAATGGATATCAAAATCGACGGCATCGACCGCGCGATTCTGAGCCAGGCGCTGGAACAAGCCCGCGTTGGTCGGATGTTCATTTTGAGCAAAATGAACGAAGTGATGAGCCAGCCGCGCAAAAGCTTGTCCAAATACGCTCCGAAAATCGTTACGCTTTCGATCAACCCGGACAAAATCCGTGACGTTATCGGCGCGGGCGGCAAAATCATTAACAAAATCATCGAAGAAACCGGCGTAAAAATCGATATCGAGCAAGACGGCATGGTATACATCGCTTCCTCGAACGAAGAGATGAACCAACGCGCCAAGCAGATTATCGAAGGCATCGTGAAAGAAGTCGTCGTCGGCGAAATCTACACCGGTACGGTGAAACGGATCGAGAAATTCGGCGCTTTCGTCGAAATTTTGCCGAACAAAGACGGTCTGGTGCATATTTCCCAACTTGCCAACGAACGTGTCGGCAAAGTGGAAGATGTCGTCAGCATCGGCGATGTCATCACCGTCAAGGTAACGGAAATCGATCAGCAGGGCCGGATCAACCTGTCACGCAAAGCGGTTCTTGCGCCTCCTGCTCCAGCTCAGTAAGCAGCATACAATTTCATAGCACCAAGACTAAGAGTCAGATTCGATCTGTCTCTTTTTTATTGCAACCATGTCATAAGCCGGGAGATCAAAAATATGGATCATCCATCCCATTCCGCGTACGATATTGCGCAGGTGTGTTTGTTAGCCGGAAAAATCATGCTGGAAAACGGCGGGGAAACGTACCGGGTCGAGGATACGATGACGCGCGTTGCAGCGGCATTCGGCATCCGCAATTCGCAAAGCTACGTGACGCCGACGGGAATATTATTTTCCATCGACGGGCCGCAGCAGACAACCCGAATGATCCGGATCTCCGAACGATCGACGGATTTGCATAAAGTAACGCTCGTCAACGCCATTTCCCGAAAAATTAGTCTTGGGGAGCTGTCGGTATCGGAAGCCCATCGCTTGTTGAACGAGATCGAGGGAGCAAGCGCCATGTACCCGCTTTGGTTCAAAATAATGGCGGCGGCTATAGCAAGCGGCTGCTTTTTAATCATGTTCGGCGGGACGTGGCACGATTTCATTCCCGTTTTTCTTGCCGGCGGAATTGGATTTGCCTTTCAGCTTTATTTCCACCGATTAGTTCCGATCAAGTTTATCGCCGAATTTCTCGGCTCGGTCCTCATTGGCGCGATCGCTTATTTGTTCCTGAAAGCGGGATTCGGTCATGATTTGGATAAAATGATCGTCGGGTCCGTCATGCCGCTCGTGCCGGGACTGCTCATTACAAACGCGGTTCGCGATTTAATGGCGGGTCATCTCGTTTCCGGTCTTTCAAAAGGGGCGGAGGCTTGTTTAACCGCATTCGCCATCGGAGCGGGCATCGCGTTTGTTCTTTCGTTTATAAGCGGGGTGGGGATCGGATGATCATCGAGCAGCTTCTGATGAGCTTTGTCGCTTCGGCAGCCTTTGCCATCCTGTTCAATGTACCGAAGGGGAGTCTGCTGCAGAGCGGGTTTGTCGGCATGATCGGCTGGCTGCTGTACATATCGCTTTTAAACGTTGTCGACGAGCCGATTTTACCTACGCTGATTTCTTCCTTTGTTGTGGCGGTGACGAGCCAAGTTTTTGCAAAACTGTACAAAACGCCGATCATCGTGTTCAGCGTTTCGGGCATTATTCCGCTAGTTCCCGGCGGACTGGCCTATGACGCGATGCGAAAGGTGGTCGAAAACCACTATGACACGGCCGTCCAGCTGGCGGCCAAAGCGCTCATGCTCTCCGGCGCGATCGCGATGGGACTGGTTTTTTCGGAAGTGATCAACCACTTGATCCGAAGGTCCAGGTTGTGATCCGTCAGCGGAGTGGGCGGGTTTGAATCTGGAGAAGCGTCAGCGTTCGTAAGATCAACCGTACGTGCAGCTGCCCTCTGCTCCCTTTTACATAAAAATGCAGTGAAAACGGAGCGGAGTGGCTAACTTGTGACTGGAGAAGCAACAGCGATCGGAAGCACAAGTCAGCAACGAAGCGACTTACCTATCACCGCATTTTTAATCCTCTTCCGAATAATCCTGTCCACCTTTTCATACGATTTGGAGAGAAGGGTGGGAGATGAGGGGATGAATGTCAGGAGAACGATCGTAATGGCCGCATGCATGCTGCTTGTGCTCGCTTGCGCCCGCTGGAACGAAAATATGTCCGCTTATCTCACAGCGGTTAAGGAGGGAACCCGAACGGCATATCCGGCGCTGGCGCGGGTGACTGCGGCGGCGGATGCGGACAGCGAGTTGTATGCCGTAATCAAACAGGAAGCGACAAAACGTTATGTAGCTCCTGTCGATGCGAAAGTGGATCGAGTTTGGCATGCCGTCCCCGGCTACAACGGTCTGGAAATCGACATTGAGCAAACGTATAAAGCGGCTTTGGCAGCAGGCAAAACCTCCTCTTCCGCCATCACTTACGTATTCCGGGAAATTCCTCCGAAAGTGAGTCTCGACGACCTTGGCGAACAGCCGATTTACAGGGGCAATCCGAACAAGCCGATGGTGTCGCTGATGATCAATGTCGCCTGGGGAAACGAGTATTTGGATTCGATGCTGAATACGCTTGACCGCGAAGGGGTCAAAGCAACCTTTTTCCTGGACGGCTCCTGGCTGAAGAAAAATCCCGAGCTTGCGAAAACGATCCAGTCCCGCGGTCATGAAATGTCCAACCATGCCTATTCGCACCCCGATATGAAAACGCTCGACCGTCAATCGCAGTGGAATCAGATTGCGAAGACGGAGGCGCTGCTGAAATCGACTCTCGGCGTGAGCAACCGCTTCTTTGCCCCCCCTTCGGGCAGCTATAACGCAACGACGGTCAAAGTCGCCGCCGAGCAGGGGCTGAAGACGGTGCTGTGGACGCTGGATACGGTCGATTGGCGGAAACCGTCGCCCAGCTGGATTTTGAACCGGATCGGGAATGGGATTGAGCCCGGATCCCTCATTTTAATGCATCCTACCGCTTCCGCACGCGATTCGCTGGCAGGCATTATTAAGCTGGCGCGGAGCAAAGGCTATGCGCTTGGCACGGTCAGTCAGACGCTTTCGCCGGAGAGGGTGAAAGTGAGCGGTTGAGGGCAGGCGCTAATTTTGTTATAGTGGTATCATTCGTTTTATAGGAGGTGACCCGGTGAAGAAATATACCTTAAGCAATGGTCTGCGCGTCGTCGTGGAGCCGATTCCTACCTGCCGTTCCGTGTCGTTCGGAATTTGGGTGAAGACAGGGTCGCGGAATGAAACGCCGGACAACAACGGTATTTCCCATTTTATCGAGCATATGCTCTTTAAAGGAACCGGAACCCGCTCGGCCAAAGACATTGCGGACTTGTTCGACGGTATCGGCGGCAACGTGAACGCCTTTACGTCCAAAGAATATACATGCTATTTCGCGAAAGTGCTGGACGAGCATTTGCCGATTGCGGTCGATGCGCTTGCGGATATGTTTTTTGAATCGCAGTTCGACGGGGAAGAACTGGCGAAAGAAAAAAACGTCATTTTGGAAGAAATCTCGATGTATGAAGATACCCCCGACGACAAGGTGCACGATGAAGCATCGAGGGCCGCTTACGGGGACCATCCGCTTGCCTATTCGATCCTTGGTTTGGAAGAAAGATTATCGGCCATGGATTCGAATGCTTTGCGTCATTATATGAACGATCAGTATACGATCGACAATACGGTGATCAGCGTCGCGGGCAACGTTGAGGAACGGGCGCTGCTCGAACTATTGGAGAAGCATTTCAGCCGGTTCGCTACCCGCGGAACGACTTCGGTACTGGCCGCTCCGGAATTTAAAAGCGATTATTTGTTTCATAAGAAGAAAACGGAACAAAATCATATTTGCCTTTCGTTTCCGGGCTGCTCCATTTCCGACCCGCAGCTGTATGCGATGATTTTGCTGAACAATGCGCTCGGAGGGGGGATGAGCTCGCGGCTGTTCCAGGAAATCCGCGAGAAGCGCGGGCTCGCTTATTCCGTTTATTCCTATCATACTTCTTATGCGGATACCGGGTTGTTTACGATTTATGCCGGCACCGCGCCGAAGCAGACGAAGGAAGTGCTCGATCTGACGATGGATCTGCTCGGCGAGCTGGCGGTCAAGGGCTTAAGCGATGCGGAGCTGCACCGGGGCAAGGAACAGCTGAAGGGCAGCCTCATCCTGAGCCTGGAAAGCACAAGCAGCCGCATGAACCGGATCGGCAAAAATGAACTGATGCTTGGCCGTCATTACACGCTTGACGAGATGATCGAACGGATCGAAGCAGTCACAATGGCGGATATAACAGATATAACATCGCGCATGCTGGCGGTTCCTTTTGCAACCGCAATGGTAGGCTCCACCGATAAGGCGGCGGCCGCGCTCGGGAGGGATCGTTTTGTTTCAGGTACTGTTTAAAAAATTGCCGGGCAACGAAGATGTTGCACTGCCTGCCAAAATGTCGGAACTGGCGGCAGGCTTTGATCTTCATGCCGCGGTCGAATCCCCGGTAGAGCTGAAGCCGGGAGAGCGCAAGCTGATTCCGACCGGTTTTGCGATGGCGATGCCAGCCGGGCTGGAAGCGCAAATACGGCCCCGCAGCGGACTCGCGTATAAGCACGGCATTACGTGTTTGAATTCGCCCGGGACAATCGATGCCGATTACCGGGGCGAAGTAAAGGTGCTCCTCATTAATTTGGGAAGCGAGACGTTTACGATATCCCGCATGGAACGGATCGCCCAAATGGTGTTCCAGACCGTGCCTCAAATTGAAGTTGCGGTTGCGGACGAACTTCCGGAAACGGTCCGGGGCGCAGGCGGTTTCGGCCACACCGGGGTTTAGAAGTTCTTAAAGAAAAATATGGAGTTTACAAAAGGTCAACCGTTGTGGAACGGTTGGCCTTTTGTCTTATTCGGCCAACGCCCAATTTCTGGCCGGCCATTCGTCTTTTTCCTTTTCACCCCGCATTGGGCGGCCGCATACGATGATGTAGACGCAAGCAAACCGCTCGGGCGCAGCGGACTGTCCGAACACGGTTTACCCGCGGGCGGTTACCCGGCGAAGGGCTTCCGTCCGTTGCGATTTATGTTGGAAAGGAAGTGAAATCTTGATGCTTACAGGCGTTCAAGTGCTGTTGATCGGAGGCGATGCCAGACAGCTCGAGGTCATCCGCAAACTGGTGGAACTCGACGCGTCCGTTACGGTCGTCGGATTCGACGGTCTCGCCGCCTTGCCCGCCGGGGCAATGTGCGAAGAACTGCGCGAAGAGCTGTTTGACGGCGCGGACGCGGTCATATTGCCGGCAGTCGGGACGGACGATTACGGGATTGTGCCGGCTACATTCAGCACGGGCGAACTGAAGCTGACCGGCGATCATATTGCCAGACTTCCGAAACACTGTAAAATTTATGCCGGCATGGCCAAACCGTATTTGCGCGACCTATGCAGCGGCTATGAGATCGGATTGGTTGAACTGTTTGACCGCGATGACATCGCCATCTACAACTCCATTCCGACGGCGGAAGGGGCCGTGAAGATGGCCATCGAGAATACGGATATTACGATTCACGGTTCCAACTGCATGGTGCTCGGGCTTGGCCGCACCGGGCTCACTTTAGCGAGAACATTGCAAGGATTGGGCGCGAACGTACTTGCCGGCGTGCGCCGCGAAGACGATTTTGCACGTGCGTCGGAGATGAGATTTCAGCCCTTTTATGTACGGGATTTGCTCCATAAAACGGGCAACATTGACTTGCTTTTTAATACAATTCCGACTATGATAGTCACAGCGCAAATTATAACAAAATTGCCCTCTCGAGCCGTCATTATCGACCTCGCTTCCAAGCCCGGCGGAACGGATTTCCGCTTTGCCGAGAAGCGCGGCATCAAGGCGATGCTCGCTCCCGGGTTACCAGGTATCGTAGCACCCGTAACAGCTGGACGGATCATAGCGGATTGTCTCGGTCAGTTAATTATGGAAGATACCAGCAAGCGGGGGAATGGGCAATGAATTGGACGGGAACGACAGTCGGGTACGCATTATCCGGCTCGCATTGCACGTTCGAGGAAGTCATGCCGCAGATCAAGAAATTTGTGGACGCGGGCGCGAACGTGATTCCGATTGTATCGCAGAGCATTATGACGACAGATACCCGCTTCGGCACATCCGCCGAATGGCAGCGTCAATTAAAGGAAATTACGGGCAATGAAATCATATCGACCATTGTACAGGCGGAGCCGCTCGGACCTTCCAAAAAAATCGACGTGCTGCTGATCGCGCCATGCACGGGTAATACGACGAGCAAGCTCGCCAACGCAATGACCGACAGCGCCGTACTGATGGCAGCCAAGGCGCAAATGCGCAACGGCAAGCCCGTCGTTCTGGCGATCTCGACGAACGACGGTTTGGGGCTTAATGCCGCCAATATCGCCAAGCTGCTCGTTGCCAAAAACATTTATTTCGTGCCGTTCGGCCAAGATAATCCGGTGCAAAAACCGAATTCTCTCGTAGCTCGCATGGATCTGGTCATGGAATCTTGCGAGGCGGCGCTGCAAGGTAGACAGCTGCAGCCTTTGCTGGTGGAGCGACATACGTCCTAAACTCAACGTTTCGTGATAGGGATCATTCCTTGACATATGCATCTTAGAGGGGGAGACCACAAACAAATGTCGCATCAGAAATTGTTCAACGTTGCCGTGGTTGGGGCGACAGGCGCAGTAGGGGAACAAATCCTGAATCTGCTTGAATCCAGAAACTTCCCTATCGGACAATTGAAATTGCTTTCTTCCGCCCGCTCCGCCGGGACGAAAGTTTCCTTCAAGGGGCAGGAATATACGGTTGAAGAGGCGACTCCGGACAGCTTCAAAGGAATCGATATCGCGTTGTTCAGCGCAGGCGGAGACGTGAGCAAAGCGCTTGCGCCGCATGCGGTGGAGCATGGCGCCGTCTGTATCGATAATACGAACGCTTACCGGATGGACCCGCAAACTCCGCTCGTCGTTCCGGAAGTGAACATTGAGGAAGTCGGGGGCCATAACGGCATTATTGCGAATCCGAACTGTTCCACCATTCAAATGGTTGCGGCGCTCAAGCCGCTCTACGACCGTTACGGCATATCCAAAATTATCGTTTCGACTTACCAAGCCGTCTCGGGAGCGGGCAGCCGAGCGATCGATGAAATGCTGCGCCAAACGCGCGCTGTGCTTGACGGTGCCGAAGTGAACCCGGACATTTTGCCTGTCGGATCGCTGCCGGTGAAGCATCCAATCGCATTTAATGCGATTCCGCAAATCGACAAGTTTCAGGACAACGGCTATACGCTGGAAGAGATGAAGATGGTCCGCGAAACGAAAAAAATTATGAAGGACGATTCCATCGACGTAACGGCTACATGCGTGCGCATTCCGGTCGTATACGGGCATTCGGAATCGGTCTATGTCGAATTGAAAAACGATTACGAGCTCGAAGACGTCAAACGTCTGCTTTCGGAAGCCCCTGGTATTGTCGTTGTGGATAATAACAGTGAGCAGCAGTATCCTCTGGCAACGGATGCGGCCGGCAAACCGGATGTGCTTGTCGGACGGATTCGCCGCGACCTTGGCAACAAACGCGGTTTGAACCTGTGGATTGTATCCGACAACCTCCTTAAAGGAGCGGCTTGGAACGCCGTGCAAATCGCCGAGCACATTGCCGCAGGGGAATAAATAAACAAGAAGCGGATGGAACGAACCAAGCAGCGGTCGAAAGACGTCTTCAGATGCAACTGCGGAGGAGTAACAACATGGGCGTTCTGGTGCAAAAATTCGGCGGCACGTCGCTTGCTACCGAACAGGCCAGACAACTTGTCATCCGTCATATTGAACGGGAACGAAACTTGGGTCACCGCATCGTTGTTGTCGTTTCGGCAATGGGACGCAAAGGCGATTTATACGCAACGGATACGCTGCTGCAGCTCATTGCCGACAACGGAGGCGCGCTCCCGCCGCGCGAGCGCGATCTGCTGCTTGGCTGCGGAGAAATAATTGCGGCCTCCGTTCTGTGCAGCCTGCTCAATGCTGTAGGTATCCCTGCCGTTGCGTTGACCGGCGGCGGTGCAGGCATCCGTACCGGCGACCGTTTCGGCGAAGCGAGAATTTTGGAGGTTCGGCCGGAGAAGATTTTGCGGCATCTCGATGAAGGCAGCATCGTCATTGTGACCGGATTTCAGGGACAAACGGAAGCCGGCGATATGACGACGCTGGGCAGAGGCGGGAGCGACACGTCGGCGACGGCGCTTGGAGCCGCACTGCATGCAGATATGGTCGATATTTATACCGATGTGAACGGCATTTTGACGGCCGATCCGCGTATTGTGAAGGATGCCCGGCCGCTAACGGTCGTCGGATATGCGGAAATTTGCAACATGGCGCAGCAGGGAGCGAAAGTCATTCATCCCCGTGCCGTTGAAATTGCCGCTCAGGCGCGCATTCCGCTTCGGGTCCGCTCCACATTCTCCGAAGAGGAAGGAACGCTTGTTACGGACACAGTCGTGCTTGCGCATGGAGACCGTTCGCGGCTTCGCGACCGGCACGTAACGGGAATCGCCCATGTGCATGGCGTGACGCAAATTACGGTCGAAACGATTGAAGGACAAAGCGATACGCAGCTGCAGGTGTTTCAATCGATGGCCCGCAATCATATTAGCGTCGATTTTATTAATGTAACGCCGGGCGGAGCGGTCTACACCGTTTCCGATCAGGACGCCGCGAAGGCGGTGGGCATTTTGCAAGGATTGGGCTTCAGTCCGAAAACGGTAAACGGCTGTGCAAAGGTTTCGGTCATCGGCGGCGGCATGAACGGCGTGCCGGGCATTATGGCGCGTATCGTTGAGGCGCTCACCGAAGGGGATATCCCGATATTGCAATCCGCCGATTCCAATACGACGATCTGGGTGTTGGTGCGGGAAGAGCATATGGCCGATGCCCTGCGGGCGCTGCACGCCAAGTTCGAGCTGCATCTATAAAGCTGATGATGAATGCGGTAAGGAGCCAGCGCTATTTGATTGGCTCCTTTATCGCTTATATAATATTTTGCCCTATATAACAGGTAGCCTGATGACAGGAACGATTGTAAGGAGGAGCTTTGGACATGGACTTTGGAAGACTGATTACAGCAATGGTCACTCCTTTCGACGCGGAAGGAGCAATTGACTGGGACACGACGGCCCGTCTGGTTGATTATTTGATTGACGAGCAAAGGAGCGATTCACTTGTTGTATGCGGTACAACGGGAGAGTCACCGACGCTGACCGAGGAAGAGAAACTGGAAATGTTCCGCTTCGTCCTGAAACGGGCGAATGGCCGCTGCAAAGTGATTGCGGGAACCGGGAGCAACAGTACCGTTCACACCATTCATTTGACGAAAGAGGCAGAAAAAATAGGCGTCGATGGCGTTTTGCTCGTCGTGCCTTATTATAATAAGCCTAGCCAAGAAGGAATGTACCGCCATTTTAAAGCGGTTGCCGAAGCGACGGAGCTGCCTGTTATGCTGTATAACGTTCCAGGAAGGACAGGCATCAGCATTTCCGCGGAAACGACGATTCGCCTTGCCCAAATCCGTAACATTGTTGCCACCAAAGAATGCGTTGCGGATCAGGTCGTTGAGATCGTCTCCGGCGCACCCGAAACGTTTCGGGTATACAGCGGCGACGACTCGGCGACGCTGCCCGTACTCGCTGCCGGCGGCTACGGCATTGTCAGCGTAGCGAGCCATATTATCGGTCCCCAGATGAAGGAGATGATCGATGCGTATCTGAGCGGCAACGTAAAGGAAGCGGCTGCGCTGAACATCAAGCTCACACCAATCTTTGAAGGACTATTTGCATGTCCTCATTATGTCCCGAATCCGGTTCCGGTGAAGTATGCGCTCGGTTTGAAGGGAATGCCGGTCGGCGGCGTCCGTCTGCCGCTGGTGGAAGCGAGCGAAGCGGAAGCCGAGTTTCTGCGTCAGCTGGTTCTATAGGTGGAGACTGCGGCCCAATAAACTTACGACAGCCGATGCTTCCAGCATCGGTTTTTTGTTTTTTGGACAACCTGATAACAGCAATTGGAGAGCCGTGACTTGTGTTCCATCTTTTGCATCATGTATAATGAGTTCAAGTGACTGGGTGCGGCAAAGTTTGGCATTAAACTCGTGAGGAGCGGCGTCCAACAGGAATCCAGGAAATAAGCGTTTTCAATATAGAAGTTTTGCTCTCAAAACTATAGGAGGATAGATACACTTGTCAAAAAAGAACAACCAAGACAAACTGCTCATCTTCGCGCTAGGCGGCGTTGGCGAGATCGGTAAAAACATGTATGTCATTCAATACGGCAATGATATCGTCGTTGTAGATGCGGGGCTGAAATTCCCGGAAGAGGATATGCTCGGAATTGATATTGTCATCCCGGATATCAGCTATTTGAGCGAAAATCGCGACAAAGTACGCGGCATTCTGATTACACACGGTCATGAAGACCACATTGGCGGCCTTCCTTACGTTCTGCGTCACCTCAATGTACCGGTTTACGGAACAAAACTGACATTAGGTCTGATCGAAGGCAAATTGAAGGAAGCTGGACTGCTCGGAGAAACGAAGCGGATTTTGATCAACGCCGATTCCGAACTGCAGCTCGGATCGATCCGCGCCAGCTTTTTCAGGACGAACCACAGCATTCCGGATTCCGTCGGCGTATGCTTGGATACACCGGAAGGGACGGTCGTTCACACGGGTGACTTCAAGTTCGATTATACACCGGTTAACGATCAATTTGCGGATTTGCAGCGGATGGCTGAAATTGGAAAAAGAGGCGTACTCGCCCTTCTGTCGGACAGCACAAATGCGGAACGCGCCGGGTTCACGCCGTCGGAGACCAATGTCGGCAACGAATTGGAAGACATTTTCCGCAAAGCTTCCCAGCGTGTCGTTCTGGCGACGTTCGCATCCAACGTTCACCGTATCCAGCAGGTCGTGAACGCGGCGATGGCTACACGCCGCAAAATCGCCGTCGTCGGACGCAGCATGGTAAACGTCGTAACTATCGCTTCGGAGCTCGGCTATTTGAACATTCCGGAAGGCATGATCATCGAGCCGGAGGAAGTGAACAAGCTGGCGGCCGATCGTGTCGTCGTTCTTTGCACCGGCAGCCAGGGCGAACCGATGTCCGCTTTAACTCGCATGGCCCGCTCCACGCACCGCAAAGTCGACATTTTGCCTGGAGATACCGTCATCATTGCCGCAACCCCAATTCCCGGCAATGAACGTTATGTCGGACGCACCGTAGACGAGCTGTTCCGATTGGGGGCCAAAGTCATCTACGGCAACGGTTCCGTTTCGGGCGTTCACGTTTCCGGTCACGGCAGCCAGGAAGAACTGAAATTGATGCTTAATCTTATTAAGCCGAAATATTTTATTCCGATCCACGGCGAATACCGGATGCTCCGTCAGCATGCGCTGCTTGGCGAAGCGGTCGGAATCGAACGCGAAAATATTTTTGTTATCGACAACGGGGATACGGTCGAATTCCAGAACGGAACTGCACGCAGAGGAAGCAAAGTTACGGCGGGCAACGTACTTATCGACGGCTTGGGCGTTGGCGACGTAGGAAACATCGTGTTGCGCGACCGCAAGCTGCTTTCCCAGGACGGCATTCTCGTCGTCGTCGTGACGCTCAGCAAGCAGGACGGAACGATTTTGTCCGGACCGGACATCATCTCGCGCGGTTTCGTATACGTCCGGGAATCGGAAGGGCTGCTCGATGAGGCGAACCGGATCGTAACGTCGACGCTGCACAAGCTGATGAATGACAACGTTAACGAATGGGCGTCGCTCAAGACAAACGTGAAAGATGCGCTGGGCCGTTTTCTTTATGAACAAACGCGCCGCCGTCCGATGATTTTGCCGATCATTATGGAAGTTTAACCCGTGTCGCACTCGGTTGAAAGCTTCGTTTCAACTACCACAAACAAGTCACTAAAGACAGTTCTCTTCCCTTCGCGGGAGGGGAACTGTTTTTTTGTCGGGGAAATGGTGAACACTATGGCGAGCCAATCCACGAGGAGGTACTTGTATATGAATGAGTCACTTAAGCAGGACGCCGGTTCGCCGCGGTCGGAACAGACCGAACCGGCCTCATCTCCCGACAAAAGCAAAATGGAATTGCTGCAGTCTCTCGGACAGACGATGAGCCCCGCGGCGGAATCCAACATTTTTTGCATGACGATCATCGGCCAGGTCGAAGGGCATCTTGTGCTGCCGCCGCAAAACAAAACGACTAAGTACGAGCACTTGATCCCGCAGCTTGTCGCGGCGGAACAAAATCCGAAAATCGAAGGCGTCTTAATTGTGCTTAATACGGTCGGCGGGGATGTCGAAGCCGGATTGGCAATTGCCGAAATGATCTCGTCTTTAAGCAAACCGGCCGTCACGCTCGTGCTGGGCGGGGGGCATTCCATCGGGGTACCGATTGCGGTTTCGGGCAATAAATCGTTTATTGCCGAGACGGCCACGATGACGATTCATCCGATCCGGATGAACGGTCTTGTCATCGGCGTTCCGCAAACGTTCGAATATTTGGAGAAAATGCAGGAAAGAGTCGTTCGCTTCGTTACCTCTCATTCCAACATCTCCGAGCATTTATTCAAGGAGCTGATGTTCAAAACCGGCGAGCTCACCCGCGATATCGGGACGACGATTATCGGTGCCGATGCTGTCAGCAGCGGATTGATCGATGAAGTGGGAGGGCTGGGGCATGCACTGCGGGAACTGAACAGCCTCATCGCGCGCCGCAAGAGCGAGTCCGGAACCGATCCGATGACCGATCCCGCATTTCCATATTCGCCCGGAGTTACGGTGGGTGCGCCGGGAACCGTTATTCAGCCGCCGGTGAATCAGCCCGGTGCCGGAATTCAGCCGCCGGGAGGAATGCCGTCATGACACTTTACACCAATATGCCGCTGGAACTTGTATTGGACGGCTTCCACGGCGAGCGACCGTCGCTCATGACCATCCGAATAAACGGTGTTGTGATGGAGGTCGAGCCGGTTGCGCCGGGGACGGGGAAGATCGTCCGTCTGCTCGAATGCGATTTGTATCAATATTTGAACGCCCAGTATGCGCCGGGCGAACTCGTGTCGTTTTTTGCGGATGCAGTCGTCTCCCCGAATCATTAGGAACATTCCTCCACCTATGGTATAATATTTAGCCAGAGGTGACTGATTTGGGGAAACGCAAGCGTAAAAAAAGAAGATCATTCGGCGACAACTTAAAATATGAGGTTTACGGCATTTTGCTCATCACGATATCGGTGATCGCCTTATCCGGCGAAGCAACGGTCGGCAGATCGTTGTCCAAACTGTTCGGACTCGTGCTGGGCAAATTTTATTTTGTGCTCGCGCTGGTCGGGGTCTATGCCGGATTGTCCGTCATGGTCAAACGCCAATGGCCAAGCGGCTGGTCCAATCGCAAAAGCGGGCTGCTGCTGCTCGTTCTCGCATTTACGCTAATGAGCTCGATGTCGGAGGTCAGCCGCAAGCTCGAACCGAGCGTTGAATTGACCGCTTCGGCTATTATGGAGCAGCTCGGCAGTGATATCCGCGGTGCGCTGCTCACAAGTGACGCCTCGGGCGGAGGGTTGGCGACGCAGCAGTCGATCAGCGGAGGATATGCCGGTGCCGTTCAGTACGCCCTGCTTTACTCGCTCTTTGGCTACTTCGGCGCCAAATTTATTTTGATCGTCATGTTTGCAATTGCGATCATGCTGATCACGGGCCGTTCTTATGTCGATTTGGCGCGCGTTGTGCAGCGGCGTCTCCATAATTTGATTAAGCTAATCCATGCGAAAGCGGCGAGCAGGCCTGTTAAAAGGACGGCTCCCAAAACGAGCGGCCTAACCGCTTTGCAGCCGGACGATATGGTGGATCATTACGATGATGCCGACGACGATTTCGGCGGTACGCTTCAGCCCGCTCGGCAAAATAAAAAGTCGCTGTTTTTTTCATGGCGAAGCAAGGAAGCCGAGCAAACGGCGCAGCCGGCCGGTGACGACGATTGGATGATGGAGGAGCCGTTCAGCAGCGGAGGGGCGAGTCCGGTTTCACCGGAGGTTACCATCTCCTCACGTCAAAGCGATGATGATGTTGATGTGCCTCCTTGGCAGACGCGAGCGGACGATCAGCCGGACAAACGCGCAGGTCAAGCATCGTCTGAAGGGTCGAAGGCTGGCGCGGCGGTTGCTGAATATGAACGCCCCGCGACTGCGGAAAACGATGAGCTCGAGGATGACAACGATGATTGGACGGAGGATCTGGCCGAAGTTCATCCAGAAGGCATTGACGATGGTGAGCTTGACGAATTGCCGGCGGGTTCGGAATCTGCAGCGTTTGATTCGCCGGCTCTTGAAGGAGCAGCGCCGGCTGCCGGCAGCGGCAGTGCAGCAGCCGCTCCTCAAATCCCGGAAGCGAAGCCTTACCGCCTTCCGCCGCTGTCGCTTTTGGCCAAGCCGAGCGGCAGCAGAGGAGGGGATTCCGGGGACAGCAGCGAATCGCGGCGCAAGCTGGAGGCGACGCTGGAAAGCTTCGGCGTCCGCGCCAAAGTGCTTGACGTTGTGCGCGGCCCGGCTGTTACACGGTATGAGGTGCAGCCGGCTACCGGGGTGAAAGTGAGCCGCATCGTCGGTCTGACCGACGATATTGCGCTAGCTCTCGCCGCCAAGGATATCCGGATGGAAGCGCCTATTCCCGGCAAATCGGCAATCGGAATCGAGGTGCCGAATTCTGAAGTTTCCGTCGTTACGATGCGGGAAGTGATGGAGACGCCGACCTTTACGAGCGCACCGTCCAAATTATCAATCGCGTTCGGCCGCGATATTTCCGGACAGACGATCGTCGGCAATTTGGCGCGTATGCCCCATCTTCTCGTTGCGGGTGCGACCGGTTCGGGCAAATCGGTCTGCATCAACGGCATTATTACGAGTATTTTGTATAAAGCCGCTCCCGACGAAGTGAAATTTATGATGATCGATCCGAAGATGGTGGAACTGAACGTATACAACGGCATTCCCCATCTGCTTGCCCCTGTCGTGACCGACCCCCGCAGGGCGTCGCTTGCGCTCAAAAAAATTGTCGTTGAAATGGAAAAGCGGTATGAGCTGTTTTCCAAATCGGCGACGCGCAACATTGAGGGCTACAACGGTTTAATGAAGGACAATCCAGCCGCCGTATTGCCGTATATCGTCGTGATCGTGGACGAGCTTGCCGATTTGATGATGGTAGCGGCGAATGATGTCGAGGAAGCCATTACGAGGCTTGCGCAGATGGCCCGCGCGGCGGGCATCCATCTTATTATTGCGACACAGCGTCCATCCGTCGACGTCATTACCGGCGTGATCAAGGCGAATATTCCGTCGCGGATCGCCTTTGGCGTCTCCTCGCAGGTCGACTCCCGCACCATTCTCGATATGGTCGGCGCGGAGAAGCTGCTCGGACGAGGCGACATGCTGTTCCTGCCGGTCGGCATGTCCAAGCCGATTCGCGTCCAGGGCGCGTTTCTTTCCGATCAGGAGGTGGAAGCGGTCGTTGAGTTCGCCCGCGGGCAGGCGGAAGCGGAATATAAGGAAGATCTCGTTCCGGAAATCGAGGAGCCGTCCGGCGACGACAACGAGCTGCTGGATGAACTGTTCGATCAGGCGGTGCAAATCGTACTCGAAGCCAAACAAGCTTCGGTTTCGCTATTGCAGCGGCGTATGCGCGTCGGGTATACCCGTGCCGCCCGGCTTGTGGACCAAATGGAGGCCAAAGGCATCGTCGGGCCTTACGAAGGAAGCAAGCCGCGGGAAGTACTGCTTTCGCTGGATCAGTACCAGGCGAACCAGAAACATGCATAATCGGCCGCCGCTCTTCTCATACTAGGGACTGTCTTCGCTTTCAGCTGAAACGGCAGCCGTCAGCCGCACAAGAATAAGCTGACGGGCTTTTCGTTTCTCACAGGTTAAGGAAAGCGACCAACCTTGCGAAAGAAAGGCAGATCCCGATATGAAAAAACGACTGATTGTGATGACCGCGATTACCGTATGCTTGCTGATCAGTCTTTATGGGCTGGGAGAGCATCGAAAAGGCGGTTCCAGCGAAACGTTCGGAAATACGACGCTGAAGATCGGCTCGTCGGGCGGCGATGTTTACGAGCTGCAGGGCCGCCTTAAGTATCTTGGTTACTTCGACGGAACAATCGACGGGCATTTTGGCGCCTCAACCAAAAACGCCGTGACTTGGTTTCAATGGAAATTCGGTATGAAGTCCGACGGCGTCGTCGGTGCCCGGACGAAGCTCAAGCTGTGGGAGGCCACGAAGAATTGGCAGCCCGGCGGTCCGGGCGCCGGCGGGGGCGGGACGGCCAAGGCCGAAGCCGTCAATAATGCCGGTGGCGAAGTGGCCAAATCCAATAAATTGGGATTAAGCGCAGCCGATCTGAAAATTATGGCGAACGCCGTGTACGGCGAAGCCCGCGGGGAGCCTTATGAAGGACAGGTTGCCGTAGCGGCCGTCATCATCAACCGGCTCAAGTCGCCCAGCTTTCCGAATTCGATTTCCGGCGTTATTTTTCAACCCGGGGCGTTCACAGCCGTCGCAGACGGCCAAATTTGGCTGACCCCCAACGAAAGAGCAAGAAAGGCGGTCCTGGATGCCCTTAACGGCTGGGATCCGACCGGCGGATGCACGTACTATTTCAATCCGGTAACGGCAACGAGCAAGTGGATTTGGACAAGACCGCAGGTGAAGACGATCGGCAAACATATTTTCTGTATGTAGTCTTGGAAGCAACCAAGGAGCGGGTGATCCTCTTGGTTGCTTCTTCACTTTCGGATCGGTTAGAATGGTATAGAAACCTTGAAAATGGAATAGATTTACTTCAGATAAAGCAGGTATGGAAGGAGCAATCGGTGTGGCTTTTGAACGAGGATCGTACAACCGGATACGTTTGCATGTGCTTCCGACAAACAGGTTCAAAACGTTTGCCATTTCCCTGTTTGCCGGGCTGCCTTTGGATGAAAACTCGGTGACGGAGACGGCATTGATTCCCTTTGTACTGCGCAGAGGAACGGCGTCCACGCCGGAAACGATTGCTTTCCGCGAACGTCTTGATGACTTGTACGGAGCAGGCTTCGGCTTTGACGTCTATAAACGGGGCGACGCCCAGATCGTCCAGTTTCGCATGGACGTCATTAACGACCGATTCGTCAGCTCGGAGCAGTCGCTGCTGGCCGCTTCCCTTAAGCTGCTCGGGGAAGTGGTAACGGAACCGGCAATGGAAGGCGGCAGCTTCCGCACTAAATATGTAAACGCTGAGAAGACGACGCTCCACAAAAAACTGGAGGCGATCGTTAACGATAAAATCCGTTACGCCGCAGAACGCTGCCTGGAGGAAATGTGCAAGGGAGAGCCTTACCAGCTCCACCCGCTGGGCAGGCTTGACGACGTGGAGCGGATAACCCCCGAGTCATTGTCTGCCGCATACCGCGGCTGGCTGTCCCGTTCGGCGCTTGATTTGTACGTCGTCGGCGATACTTCGCTTGAAGAGGTCCAGAGGCTGGTTGCCGACTGCTTCAAGCTGGAGGCGGACGGAACGCCTTCCGCTTACAGCAAACCGGTGATCAAACGCCGGACCGGCGATGAAAAAACGGTTGTCGAACGGATGGAAGTGAGCCAAGGGAAGCTGAACATGGGACTGCGCACCGGAGTCGGCTACGCCGACGAACAGTACGCGGCAGCGCTGATGTACAACGGAATATTGGGCGGTTACCCGCATTCCAAGCTGTTTTTGAACGTGCGCGAGAAACAGAGTCTGGCTTATTATGCGGCTTCGCGGCTGGATGGGCATAAAGGGATCTGCACGATCCAATCCGGCATCGAAATCGCCAATTATGAGAAGGCGGTCGCGATTATTAAAGAGCAGCTGGAGAGCATGCGCAGCGGCGAGCTGTCGGAGCTTGAAATGAGCCAGACGAGGGCGATGATCACGAACCATTTGCGCGAGCTTCAGGATTCGGCCTACGAAATGATCGCCTACGATTTCAACACCGTTTTGTCCGGACAAGAACGCACCGCGACGGAGCTGATCCGCCAGATTGGCGCTGTAACGCCGGAGCAGATCGCGGAAGTCGCACGCGGCGTGGAACTCGATACGATCTATTTCTTGCGTGACGGAAAGGAGGCCTGAGGCGGCTGTGGAACCTCTCGTTTATGAAGGCGTCGAAGAGACGCTGTACCATGAAGTAATGCCGAACGGGCTGAATGTGTACGTCCTGCCCAAGGAAGGTTTTCAAAAAACGTATGCTACTTTCTCCACCAAATACGGATCGGTCGACAACTATTTTGCCGTCGGCGATCAGCCGCTCATTAAAGTGCCGGACGGCATCGCCCATTTTCTGGAACACAAAATGTTCGAGGAACCGACGGGGGACATTTTTGCCACCTTTGCGTCGCAAGGCGCTTCGGCTAATGCATATACCAGCTTTGACCGGACCGTTTATCTGTTTTCGGCAACGGAGCAGATATCAAGCAATATACGGACGTTGATCGACTTCGTGCAAAATCCGTATTTTACCGACCAGAACGTCGAAAAGGAAAAAGGAATCATCGAGCAGGAGATCAACATGTACCGCGACAATGCGGACTGGAGAGTTTACTTCGGTCTCATTGATGCGCTTTACAACGTGCATCCGGTACATATCGATATCGCCGGAACGGTCGAATCGATCCGGAAGATTGATAAAGAAACGCTGTATCAATGCTACCGGACGTTTTACCATCCCACCAATATGATTTTGTTTGTAGTGGGAGGCGTCAAGGCGGAAGAAGTGTTCGAGCTTGTACGCAGCAACCAGGCTGACAAGCATTTCGAGCCGCAGGGCCCGATCCGAAGAGAGTTCGAAATTGAGCCGACAAAAGTGAAAATTCCGCGCAGAACGTCGGTGCTTCCGGTATCGCTTCCCAAATGCCTGTTCGGCTTCAAAGAAAAGGAGACGGGGTTAACCGGCGCCGAGCTGCTGAAGCGTGAAGTGACGACGAAGCTGATGCTCGATACGCTGCTCGGTTCTAGCTCGCCGCTTTACCAGTCGCTGTACGACGACAATTTGATTTCCGATTCTTTTGGGCACGAATACAACAGCAGCACCGACTATGCATTCTCGGTTATCGGAGGCGACACCCGGGATCCGGATGCGCTGCTCGCTGCCATTAAAGCATCGGTGGAGCAAGCGCTTGAACAAGGGATCGACCGGACGGCTTTCGAGCGCAATAAACGGAAACGGATCGGCGGGTACCTGCGCATGCTCAATTCCCCGGAGGCTATTGCAGGCGAATTTACCCGTTATAAATTTCGCGGGCAGGATCTGTTCGAGCTGCTGCCGTTCTACGAAAATGTCACGATCGAGGACGTTAACATACGGATGAAAGAGCATTTCGACTGGAATCAGCTTTCCGTCTCGATCGTCGACAAAACCGCGCGGTGAAATCTTTGAACGAAATGACGGCGCTTATTACCGGGGGAAGCCGGGGCATCGGAGCAGCAATTGCGGAAAGGTTCGCCTCGGAAGGGATGAACGTCGTCATTCATTATTTAGAGTCGCACGAATCCGCCAATGATACTGCCCGCCGCTGTATGAGGTTCGGTGTCAACGTCATGACCGTATCCGCAGATTTGCGCTCGCGCGAACAGCTGCTTCGAATGAGGGAGAAGCTGCAGCACAATGGGATGATGCCGGACATATTGGTAAACAATGCCGGCATCGCCCATTTCGGTATGCTTTCGGACGTCTCGGAGGCGGATTGGGACGACGTGATGGCGGTCAATTTAAAAGGGATGTTTTTGTGTACCCAGTTGTTTATGCCGACTATGATTTCGCGCCGCTTCGGAAGAATCGTGAATGTCTCCTCCGTTTGGGGTCTGTCCGGCGCTTCCTGCGAAGTGCTTTATTCCACGACAAAAGGCGGAATGAACGCATTTACGAAAGCGCTGGCCAAAGAACTGGCTCCTTCCGGAGTAACGGTAAACGCGGTTGCGCCCGGCGCGGTCGATACGGTGATGAACAGCAATCTGGACGCAGAGGAAAAAAACGCACTGGAGCAGGAAATCCCGGCGGGAAGGTTTGCTCAGCCCGACGAAATCGCTTCTCTCGTTTATTTCCTCGCCTTGCCCGAGTCTGCATATATTACCGGTCAAATTATTAGCCCGAACGGCGGTTGGATGACTTAAGGCGCTTCTGCTTGCCGGCCGGCGCAACTTTTTTCCTTCGTTATTCGTTGAATAAGAAACGGCTGCTCCGCACAGAATAGGACTGTTGATGATTCCTTTCCCCAACCATTGAAGGAGGGTAACCCGATGTCAACTGTCCTGTCCAGTTTCGAATCATGGAAACATTTTTTGTCGGAGCGCGTGGAGCAAGGTAAAAAAATGGGCTTAACGGAAGATACAATCTCCAATCTCGCCTATGAAATCGGGGCTTTTTTGGACGAGAAGGTCGATCCCAAAAATGAAGAGCAGCGGGTGCTGAAGGAGATTTGGGATGCGGGCGACGAACAGGAGCGCAAAACACTTGCGCGCTTGATGGTCAAGCTGGTACAGCACTCGTAACGATGTTTTTGTGTAATCAGGAGGCTCCCTCTAAAGGGAGCTTTTCTGGCATGGTCTTGCAGGATTATGACGAACGTTGTAGAATTAGTACTTTAAATACGGTTTCGTAAGGTTGTCAATGGTCGAATTTTGTCGATTGATGGTGCGGAATGATAGGATGGTGTGTTTAATGGAATCTAAACAGTGGTATATGGAGTACAAAATACATAAGAACCGTCCTGGTCTGCTCGGCGATATCGCTTCGCTGCTCGGGATGTTAAATGTAAATATTATTACGATTAACGGGGTCGAGGATCGGACGCGCGGAATGCTGCTGCAAACGAACGATGACCAAAAAATCGAGATTTTGGAAAGAATGCTGCGTAAAGTTGAAAATATTACCGTCAATAAACTGCGCCCGCCTACGCTTCTCGACCGGCTGGCCGTACGGCACGGAAGATATATCGAGCGGGATTCGGACGACCGCAAAACGTTCCGTTTTACGCGGGATGAACTGGGACTTTTGGTCGATTTTCTCGGCGAAATCTTTAAACGCGACGGTAATCAGGTCATCGGGATTCGCGGAATGCCGCGAGTAGGCAAAACGGAGTCGATTATCGCCGGCAGCGTATGTTCGAACAAGAGGTGGACGTTCGTTTCTTCGACGCTGCTCCGGCAAACGGTCCGCAGCCAGCTCTCCAGCGAAGAGATTAATCCGAACAATATTTTCATTATAGACGGCATTGTCAGCACGATCCGCTCAAACGAGAAGCACCATGCCCTGCTTCAAGAAATTATGGCGATGCCTTCAACGAAGGTGATCGAGCATCCCGATATATTTATTCAGGAATCGCAATACGATTACAGCCATTTTACGACGATTATAGAGCTTCGTAATACGCCCGACGAAGAAATTACGTATGAAACGATAACGGCCAATTATAACGAATTCTAAGAAAGGAGGAGCGGCAGTTCATGTCTGAATTAGGCCTTACGCTTCGCAAAGCAAGAGAAGAGCAAGGATTGACTCTCGACGAAATTCAGGAATCGACGAAAATTCGGAAGCACTATTTGGAAGCGATTGAAGAAGGCAACTATAAAGCGCTCCCGGGGAGCTTCTATGTCCGCGCATTTGTCAAAAACTACGCAGACGCGGTCGGACTGGATTCGGAGGAGTTGCTCCGTTTTTATAAGAGCGAGCTGCCCGGCGCAGCGCCGGACCTCGTGATGGATACGGGAACGATTCGCGTTCCGCGGCGGGCTGAAACGTCACGTACTTCGGAACGGTTCGGCAAGCTCGGCTTTTCGGTGCTAATGTGGTCTTTTCTGCTGCTGATTGTCGTCCTTGTGTATGTTTTCGTCATTAACCGGGACAACGGGGAACCGCCAAAGACGGCCGATAATACATCGTTTACGGACAAAACGAATCCGCCGTCGTCTTCTGCTAACGGCAGCGGTCAGGGAGGTTCCAAAGGAACGGCGGGGGGCACGGAAGGACCAGGTGCCGGCGGGACGGACGCAGCGGGTGGAGGCACTGCAGGCGAGGGCACCGGGACACCTGGCACAGAAGCAGGGGCGGGTACAGGCGACCAGTCGGCTACAACCGTCACGTTTTCCAAAAAAAGCGGCAAGACCGATCATTATGATGTAGCCCCGCCGGGTCAGCATACGGTCGATATTTCGGTCAGCGGCGGCGATGCGTGGCTGGAAGTCCGCAAAGACAGCTCCAAAGGCGAATTTGTTCAGAACGGAATCGCACAGGACGGAACGAAGGTGAGCTTTTCGCTCGATACTCCGATCTATATCAATACCGGCCGTGCCGATTTGACGGAAATTAAGGTTGACGGTCAAGTGATCGAGGACGGAGACCGGCCCGGATCGAAAAAAATCCAGTTTGATCCTTCCGCCCCGGGGACTTCAGGCACATCGGCAGCGGACGGCGGATCGCGGGCCGGGAGTACGGCGGATAGCGGGGCTACCGGAAGCGATACTCCTTCTGCGGGTCAATAAATCAGCCAAAAGGCGTCCCAAGCCGGGATGCCTTTTCTTGTTTATCAAAGTACGTTATAATACGGCAAGAAAAGTTTGGAAACATAAAGGAGTGGAATGCGATGAGCTCTGAAAGCTCTTTTGATATCGTGTCGAAGGTGGATATGCAGGAATTGAACAACGCCATCGTACAGGCGGAGCGGGAAATCGAAACCCGGTTCGACTTCAAAGGCAGCAAAAGCAGCATTTCGATGGAAAAAGAAGACCTGGTCGTCGTATCGGACGACGAATACAAGTTGAAGAGCGTTATCGATATTTTGCAGTCCAAGATGATCAAGCGCGGGGTGCCGATCAAAAATATGGAATACGGAAAGATCGAGGGGGCCTCCGCCCATACCGTCCGCCAGCGGATTAAGCTGAAGCAGGGAATCGAGCAGGACATTGCCAAAAAAATCAACATTTTGATCCGCGATTCGAAGCTGAAAGTGAAAAGCCAGATCCAGGGCGACCAAATTCGCGTTACCGGCAAAAGCCGCGACGATCTTCAATCCGTCATCCAGCTGCTCAGAGGCGCCGATCTGGCGATCGAGCTGCAGTTTACCAATTACAGGTAGGGTGAAAAAGGAAGCGCTGCGCGGGCGGGCGGCTTAATCCTCCGATCGCATTCGCCTCCGGATTCGATTAACTTCGTTTGGTGAAAGGGCCCCGCTGCGCGGACTAATTATTCTTCCGATCGCTGTTGTCCCCGGATTTCTTTGATTGTACCGCATAGCGGTAGAAATCCGGGGACAAAGGCGAACGCTCCGCTTCTCCAGAACAATTAGTCTGCTCCGCTCGCTTTCACCTCGTTAAATCGGGGACAAAGGCGACCGCTGCGCTTCTACAGATTCAAGCCCGCCCGCTTCGCTCTCCTTTTTCGGGGTGGGAGCAGGGGAGGCTGTGCTAGAGTGCTCGCTTGCCTACAACTGAAAACATGGATAATCTGCAACGGTAATTAAAAGAAACGCTCCGGAGAAAAACGATTACTCGTTTTTTTGCCGGAGCGGCTCGTTTTGACACGTTACAAAAGCATGTATTATACTTGACATGATAAGCTTTTCGGCAAAGATCTGGGGGACCGTACCAATGACAGAACGAGTGAAAGTGGTTACGCTTGGATGTGAGAAAAACCTGGTTGATTCCGAGATTATGTCCGGACTCATTCACGGGCGCGGTTACAGCCTTGTGGAGGAAGCGGAGGAAGCAACCGTCATTATTGTCAATACATGCGGTTTTATCGACGCCGCAAAGGAAGAATCGGTTAATACGATTCTCGATATGGCCGAATTGAAAGAAACGGGAAGGCTGAAAGCACTCATCGTATCCGGCTGTCTGACGCAGCGGTACAAACAGCAGCTGATGGAAGAAATGCCGGAAATCGACGGCATCGTCGGTACCGGGGACTTCCATCATATCAATGAGATCGTCGATGAGGCGCTGCGCGGCAAACGGCCGGTAAAGGTCGGCAACCCGGTATTCGATTATGAGCAGAAGCTGCCGCGTATGGTGGCCACTCCCCGCTACACGGCTTATGTCAAAATTGCGGAAGGCTGCGACAATGCGTGCACGTTTTGCAGCATCCCGATTATGAGAGGCAAGTTCCGCAGCCGTTCCATGGAGTCGATTATTGCGGAAGTGGAGACTCTTGCGGCTGCAGGCGTACGCGAAGTCAGTCTGATCGCTCAGGATTCGACCAATTACGGAACGGATCTTTACGACCGGTTTATGCTCCCCGAGCTGATGAACCGTGTCAGTGAAGTGGAAGGAATCTCCTGGGTAAGGCTTCATTACGCATATCCCGGATTTTTTACGGATGAATTGATTGAAACGATTGCTTCCAACCCGAAAATTTGCAAGTATATCGACATGCCGCTGCAGCACAGCGAAGATTCGATTTTGAAGCGGATGCGCCGTCCCGGACGGCAGCGCGATACGCGCGAGTTGATCGCCAAAATACGCGGCCGTATTCCGGATGTGGCCCTTCGCACGAGTCTGATCGTCGGGTTTCCGGGGGAGACGGAGGAAGACTTCGAGCGGCTGTGCGATTTTGTGCGGGAAATCGGTTTTGACCGGTTGGGCGTATTCACGTACTCCAGCGAAGAAGATACGCCTGCAGTCCGGCTGCCGAACCATGTTCCCGACGAGGTGAAGCAGTGGCGCGCCAATACGCTGATGGAAATTCAGCGCGATGTGGCCAAGAACAGCGGCGGCAAATATGTCGGCCGTGAAATTGACGTGCTGATCGAGCGCTATGACGGCCGCAGCGACATCTATGTCGGCCGCTCGCAGTATGACGCTCCGGAAATCGACGGGGAAGTGTTTGTCACGGGCTGCTCTGCGCCGATCGGCGAAATTCAGCGGGTACGTATTACCCATGCCTACGAATATGATCTTTCCGGGGAGGGAATCGCATAATGAACCTGGCGAACAAGATTACGCTCGCGCGTATTTTTCTTGTACCCGTGATCATGATTTTCCTCCTGGTACAAATGGATTTGCAGCCGATAACGGCCGGAGAATTTTCGATTACATACAATCAGCTTGTGGCGGCATTAATTTTTATTCTTGCGGCCAGCACCGACGGTCTTGACGGCTACATCGCCCGCAAAAACAAAATCGTAACGAATTTGGGCAAACTGCTCGATCCTTTGGCGGATAAGCTGCTTGTCGCAGCCGTGCTCATTTCGCTCGTCGAGATGTCTAAGCTGAGCGCGTTTATTGCTATCGTTATCATTAGCCGCGAATTCGCCGTGACGGGACTGAGGCAAATTGCGCTGCTTGAAGGAACGGTTCTCGCGGCGAGCAAATGGGGCAAATGGAAAACGGCCATTCAGATAACGATGATTATTTTGCTGCTGCTGAACAATTTTCCGTTTGCGTTTATCGGCATCCCGCTCGATTTTATCGTAAGCTGGATGGCGGCGATCATTACCGTTTATTCCGGGATCGATTATTTTGTCAAAAACAAAAACCTGATTGCCGATTCCGTGAAAAGGTAATCTGGAAATCACCGTTAACTTATATTATTCGCTTTAACATCATTCCCCATGCCGGGAATGATGTTATTTATATCTCACGGGAATACAAATCGTATAAGGAATAAATTCAGATCCGGAAGGGGAGTCCCCGATTGAAAGCAGAAATTATTGCCGTCGGTACGGAACTGCTGCTCGGTCAAATCGTCAACACAAACGCCCAATTTTTATCGCAAGGACTGGCGGGACTCGGAATTGACGTTTATTTTCAAACCGTTGTCGGCGACAATGCGCAGCGGCTTCGCCAGGCAATCGAGGTGGCCCGGACCCGAGCCGATTTTATTCTGTTCACCGGCGGGATCGGGCCGACGCAGGACGATCTGACGAAAGACACGCTGGCGGATTACCTGGGCCGGCAGCTTCTTATTCACGAGCCGTCCATGTCCAAAATCGAACATTTTTTTTCGTCACGCGGCTCTCATATGGTGGAAAGCAACCGGCGCCAGGCGAACATGATCGAAGGCTCCGTGCCTTTGGCAAACGAAACGGGCCTTGCGGTCGGAAACGCGATCGTACAGGACGGAACGCTATATGCACTGCTTCCGGGGCCTCCGCGCGAAATGAAGCCGATGTTCAACGGACCGCTGCGCCAATGGCTCATTGACGTAAGCGGGCAGCACAATCTCCTGTACTCCCGTATTTTACGTTTCGCCGGAATCGGAGAGTCCAGCCTGGAGGCGGAGCTGATCGACATTATCGATGGGCAAACGGACCCTACCGTCGCTCCATACGCGAAGGAAGGGGAAGTGGTCATCCGCGTTTCGACTAAAGCGGGCAGCGCCGTCGAGGCGCTCGGCAAAATCGACCGTACCGTGGCGCTTATCCGGGAGCGGGTAGGCCAATATATGTATGCGGAAGAAGATATCCCGCTGGAAGAGGCGGTGCTGCGCAAATTAAGAGACAAGCGGCTGAAGCTCTCCTGTGCGGAAAGCTGCAGCGGCGGCCTGCTCTCGGAGCTGATTACAAGCGTGCCCGGAAGCAGCGGTGAATTTCTGGGCAGTATCGTCACCTATACGAATACGATGAAGCATAAGCTGCTCGGCATTCCGCTGTCGCAGCTCGAGGGGCCGGGCGCTCCGGGAGCAATCAGCGAGTCGACGGCACAGCTGATGGCGCAGCGTGTGAATGAGCTGACCGGGAGCGACTGGGGCATTGCGATTACAGGCGTCGCAGGACCGACGGAATCCGAAGGAAAGCCCGTCGGACTTGTGTATATCGCGCTGGCGCGCAGGGGCGGCGAGACGACGGTGCATTCGATGAAATGGAGCGGCAACCGCAGCTCCGTCCGGATCCGGTCTGCGAAAACGGCACTGTACCGCTTGTGGGAACTGCTGAAGGACGAAACATAGGGAACGCAATAATTGGGCAACAATCCGAATAAAGTGTCCCTGCCGGCAAGTGCGGCGGTGCATACGGCTTTCTAAGCGTATGCTCCTACAAAAGGCTTCACTGCTGTTCGCTCTTGTATTTCGAATTAGGATCAGGTATACTTGGGATAGTTAACGGAAGAACCGTGGCAAAAGTTCATTTTGCTGCGGTTTTTTGTTTTTTTAGCCGCATGTCCGCTTCCGCGCTCCGAAAAAAAGACGAATGTATGTTCGAAAAAATGCTTGGCAACCGCTCCAAAACAAGGTATTATAATAGTACAAATAAAGAAGGATGTGAAGCTCTTGTCAGATCGTCGCGCTGCGCTTGATATGGCTCTTCGTCAGATCGAGAAGCAATTTGGTAAAGGCTCTATTATGAAATTGGGTGAATCGGCACAACTGCAGGTAGAAACCGTTTCTAGCGGTTCGCTTGCTTTAGATATTGCGCTTGGAATCGGAGGCTTCCCGCGGGGAAGAATTATTGAAGTATACGGGCCGGAATCTTCCGGTAAAACAACGGTGGCGCTTCATGCCATTGCAGAGGTTCAACGCAACGGCGGACAAGCCGCTTTTATCGATGCGGAACACGCGCTTGACCCGCTGTATGCGAGCAAGCTTGGCGTCAATATTGACGAGCTGCTTCTTTCCCAGCCGGATACCGGAGAGCAAGCGCTGGAAATTGCGGAAGCGCTCGTACGCAGCGGAGCTGTGGATATCATCGTTATTGACTCCGTAGCTGCGCTGGTGCCGAAAGCGGAAATCGAAGGCGAGATGGGTGATTCCCACGTCGGTTTGCAGGCGCGTCTTATGTCGCAGGCGCTGCGCAAGCTGTCAGGCGCGATCAGCAAGTCGAAAACGATCGCAATCTTCATTAACCAGCTGCGTGAAAAAGTCGGTGTTATGTTCGGAAACCCGGAAACGACTCCGGGCGGACGCGCGCTGAAGTTTTACTCCAGCGTTCGTCTGGATGTGCGGCGCATCGAATCAATCAAGCAGGGCAACGACGTTGTAGGCAACCGCACCCGGATTAAAGTCGTTAAGAACAAAGTGGCTCCTCCGTTCAAACAGGCGGAACTCGATATTATGTACGGCGAGGGCATTTCCAAGCAAGGCAGTATTATCGATATCGGCACGGAGATGGACATCGTTCAGAAGAGCGGCGCCTGGTTCTCCTACAACGGTGACCGTCTCGGCCAAGGCCGCGAGAATGCGAAGCAGTTCCTGAAAGACAACGTCCACGTGTCTGAAGCGATCGAGAAGCAGATTCGCGAAGCGCATAACCTGAGCGCGGCTGCAGAACGTGCGGCTGCGGGGATTACTCCCCAGGAAGAGGATGACGAAGAGTTGGAGCTGGATCTTTAGAACGACCTGATCTTGCTTTGCGAGAAATCGCTGCTTTTAAATGAAGAAATGCGGTTATGAATAGATGCTCGAAAGCACCTTTTACATAAAGGTGCTTTTGTTGTCGTGAAGGAGCTTCGGCGTTTGTTGTTTTGGCTACAATGGGGTGATCGACAGATGAAAAGGGGACGATACGGTGGATGAGGAAGCAAATGAGACAAGCCGGGAAACGGGCCGGGGACCACAATCCACATCGCTGCTCTTAACGAAGGTAGAACCGGACAGAAAGCACCGCAGCCGTTACCTGCTTTATTTCGACGGCAGCGACGAGGCGGCGCTGTCCGTTCACGAGGACATTTTGGTAAGGTACCGACTGTTGAAAGGACAAACGCTGGATGCCGCTTTATTGGCGGAAGTGGCGGCCGAAGACGGGCGATACCGGGCGTATGCCGCCGCGGTTTATTATCTCGGCTTCAAGCCGCGAACGAGTAAAGAAATCGAGCGTTATTTGGCGCGCAAAGAATTTGACGAGGAGTCGATCTCGCATACACTCGACCGTCTAAACGGCGAAGCGCTTATTAACGACGGGGAATATGCGCGCATGTTCGCCGCTCAGCGGATGCGCGGCGCTTTGAAAGGAAGGCGGCTGATCCGGCAGGAGCTGCAGGTGCGCGGCATTGCCAAAGAAACGGCGGCAAAGGCGGCGGAAGCGCTCGATCCGCAAGCGGAATTGGATGCGGCTATGCGTGCGGCGGAGAAAAAATGGAGATCCTTAAAAGGGGAGCCTATCGACCGCAAGCGGAAGCTGACCGCTTTTTTGCTCCGCCGCGGTTTCCCGGGAGAGACGGCCAGAGCGGCGGTTCGCAGCATTTCGGAAGGCGAGCAAGGCGACGATGAAGGGCTGTGGCTTGACAATTGATTTTATCAAAAGATAAAATATGTGTGTATTCCTTTCCTTCGAATCAATTTTCCTTCCAAAAATTGAGACGAAACGATTTATTTTTAGCCGAATATTGATCGTTAAACGGTATGGAAACCGGCTTAAAGCAACTGAATATCAAGCGTTTGCCTTGGTGAATGCAACGAGGAGGTGAACAAGATGACACCTGGATTATGGATCTTATGGATCTTGATCGTTCTCGTTGTTGGCGCGGTTTTCTTTGGGATTGGTTACTTTATTCGAAAGTCGATTGCCGAGGCCAAAATTTCAAGCGCTGAGCAGGCCGCCGTCCAAATCGTCGAAAGTGCGAAGAAGGAAGCGGAAGCGCTAAAGAAAGAAACGGTCCTGGAAGCCAAGGACGAAGTACACAAACTCCGTTCTGAAGCGGAAAAAGACATTCGTGAGAGACGAAACGAAAGTCAACGTCTCGAAAGACGACTGCTGCAAAAAGAGGAGTCGCTGGATAAAAAACTAGAAGCACTAGAACGCAAAGAAGAACAGGTAGCCAACAAGGAGAAACGAATCGAAGAAACTCAAGAGCAGATCGATTCCATTTACAGACAGCAGCAAAGCGAGCTTGAACGTATTTCCGGCCTGACGACGGAGGATGCCAAAGGCATTATTTTCGCCAATGTCGAACAGGAAGTCCGTCATGAGACTGCGCAGATGATTAAAGAAATTGAGCTGCAGGCGAAGGAAGAAGCGGACAAGAAAGCGCGCGACATTATCTCGCTGGCAATTCAACGTTGTGCGGCCGATCATGTGGCGGAAACGACCGTTTCTGTTGTATCGCTGCCAAACGAAGAAATGAAAGGGCGTATTATCGGACGCGAAGGCCGCAATATTCGCGCTTTGGAAACTTTGACCGGTATCGATCTCATCATCGACGATACACCGGAAGCGGTCATTTTGTCCGGTTTCGACCCGATTCGCCGCGAGATCGCACGTACTTCTCTGGAAAAGCTTGTTGCGGACGGGCGAATTCATCCGGCCCGGATCGAAGAAATGGTGGAGAAGTCCCGTCGGGAAGTGGACGAACGTATTCGCGAATACGGGGAGCAAGCCACTTTCGAAGTCGGCGTACACGGACTTCACCCGGATCTGATCAAAATTTTGGGCCGCCTGAAATACCGGACCAGCTATGGACAAAACGTGCTGAAGCACTCGATGGAAGTGGCTTATTTGACCGGTTTGATGGCCGCGGAGCTGGGCGAAGACGTTACCCTGGCGAAGCGAGCGGGACTGATGCACGACATCGGCAAGGCGCTGGACCACGAAGTGGAAGGCTCGCACGTCGAAATCGGCGTAGAGCTGGCGAAGAAGTACAAGGAGCATCCTGTTGTCATCAACAGTATTGCTTCCCATCACGGCGATTGCGAGGCGACTTCGGTCATCGCCATGCTGGTCGGAGCGGCTGACGCGCTTTCTGCGGCACGTCCGGGAGCGCGGCGCGAGACACTGGAGACGTATATCAAGCGTCTGGAGAAGCTCGAAGAAATTTCCGAATCGTTCGAAGGCGTCGAGAAGTCGTACGCCATTCAGGCTGGACGCGAAGTACGCGTCATGGTACAGCCCGAGAAAATCGACGATACCGAGGCGTTCCGTCTTGCACGCGATATTACGAAGAAGATCGAGGGCGAACTCGATTATCCGGGACATATTAAAGTCACGGTGATTCGCGAAACGCGCGCGGTGGAATACGCCAAATAAACAAACGAATATTTGCGTATGCAACATGCCGCTTGGCCGCATGTTGCATACGCCAACTAAAGTGGCTGCCCGTCAGCCACTTTTCACGTCTTTGAAGGCAGGGATGAAACGGATGAAAGTATTGTTTATCGGGGACATTGTCGGCAATGTCGGACGCGGAGCGCTGCGAAAGGTGCTGCCTGCGCTAAAAACCAAATATTATCCGGATATTATTATCGTGAACGGAGAAAATGCGGCCGCCGGCCGAGGCATCACCGCCGCAATCGCCAGAGAATTTTTCGACTGGGGCGTTCACGGCATTACGATGGGCAACCATACGTGGGACAATAAAGATATTTTCGAATGGATCGAGGATGAAGGACGCATTGTCCGTCCCGCCAACTTTCCTCCGGGCACTCCGGGAAGGGGCTCGACGGTCATTAAAGCGAACGGGAAGAAGCTCGGCATTTTGAATTTGCAGGGACGAACATTTTTACCGCCGCTCGACTGCCCGTTCCGGAAAGCGGACGAAGAATTGGACCGGCTGCTAACCGAGACGAAGCACGTGCTCGTCGACTTCCATGCCGAAGCGACGTCGGAAAAAATCGCGATGGGCTGGTATTTGGACGGACGCGCTTCGATCGTCGTCGGAACGCATACCCATGTCCAGACGAACGACGACCGCATTTTGCCGGAAGGGACCGCTTATTTGACCGATGTCGGGATGACCGGCTCGATGGAGGGCATCCTCGGCATGGAGCGCGGCGCGGTCATGCACCGGTTTCTTACCGGTCTGCCGTCGCGGTTTGTCGTCGATGAAGGGGATTGGAATGTGCACGGCGTCTTCTTCGATCTCGACGACGCGACGGGGAAAGCGAAAAGAATGGAAAAAATTAGGATGTCTGAAACCGATTGGGCCATGATGTAGCGGATGCGATAATTGTCCGATTATTTCGAACAGTTTGGAAACTGCTGTCCAGCAAGCAGGAATTTTTTCTCCTCTCTCGAATAGTATGGAATAACACCAAACATCATTCCCGAGGAGGTACTTTCCATGGAAGTCTTAAAAGTTTCAGCAAAGTCTAATCCAAATTCCGTAGCAGGCGCATTGGCGGGCGTTTTACGGGAACGCGGTGCGGCCGAACTGCAGGCAATCGGGGCTGGTGCTTTGAACCAAGCGATCAAGGCGGTGGCTATCGCAAGAGGCTTTGTCGCCCCAAGCGGAGTGGATCTCATTTGTATTCCGGCTTTCACGGACATTGTCATCGACGGGGAAAACCGAACCGCAATCAAGCTGATCGTAGAACCGAGGTAGAGAGCTCATGGGTAACGATTCCGTATTTATAGATAAAACCTGTCTAAACGCTGGACAGGTTTTTTTGCGTCCGGCAGCTTGTTACTTCCTTTTACATGAGGAGCGCTGGGCATGACGCTTATCGTGGACGGCATAAACTGATAGAGACCGATTGCCGCTTATAGTTGTGAACTTTTACCGCTGCAAGGATTGAAGCTTGTTGACCGTTGCCGAAGCAAAGTTGGAAGAGGTGGACGATGAACCGATTTGGCGTTGTTGATTTTCACTGCGATGTGCTGTCCAAGCTGCTGGAGAATGACAAGCTGCGGTTTGCCGAAGACGGGCCGCGTGAAGAAGGTGCGAAAGAGCTTGACGTCACATGGGAACGTTTGCGCGCGAGCGGCAGCCTGTTTCAAATGTTTGCGATCTATATTCCGGAACGAATGGGCAAAACGATGACGCCGATTTTGCAAAGCGTCGATTTGTTCATGCGCCGCATTGAGGCGCTGCCCGGCATCGCTTTTGTCCGTACCCGCTGCCAGCTGCGGGAAGCGCTCCAGAACGGCAAGACCGGCGCCATGCTGTCGCTGGAAGGCGTCGACGGGCTGCAGGGGGATTTTATAGCACTTCGAATATTGTATTATCTCGGCGTGCGCGCGCTTGGTCTGACATGGAACCATGCCAACTGGGCAGCCGACGGGGTGATGGAGCCGAGGGGCGGCGGCCTGACGGGGAAAGGGCGTCAGCTTGTCCGGAATTGCAATGAGTTGGGTATGATGCTTGATGTCTCGCACTTGACGGATCAAGGGTTTTGGGAGGTTGTCGAATTAACGAACCGTCCCCTAATCGCTTCCCATTCCAACAGCCGGAAATTATGTCCGCATCCGCGCAATTTGACCGACGATCAAATCCGGACACTAGTGGCGATGGACGGAAGAATCGGCATTACATATGTTCCCTGGTTTGTAACCAGCGAAGGGGAAGCGTCGGTTTCCGGGGTCGTTCGGCATGTAGACCATGTATGCAGCTTGGGCGGGGAGAAGCACGTGATGCTCGGATCGGACTTCGACGGCATAGACCGTCATGTTGCCGGTCTTGCCCACCCCGGTGAAGTATGGAGATTAACCGAACAGCTTCTTCAGCACTATAAAGAAGAGCAGGTTCGAGGCTTCATGTCGGAAAATGCGCTCCGTTATTTGGATCAAAATTTGCCGGATTGAACGAAGGAAAAGGCATTCGGTCGATAGAGGCTGCATGCCTTTTTTGACTCCAATGGTAAGAGATAGTAATATACGAAGAGATCAAGCGACAATAAGGAGAGAACTACATGTCTAAAAATGTGCCAGTCGGCGTGTCAGCACGTCATATTCATCTATCCGCAGCTCATGTTGAAGCGCTGTTCGGACCGGGTGCGGGATTAACGGAAATGAAGCCGCTCTCCCAGCCGGGCCAGTTCGCCGCGGGCGAGACGGTTGCCGTCGTCGGACCGAAAGGGACGTTCCCGAAAGTCCGCATTCTCGGACCGGCGCGCAAAGCGACCCAGTTGGAAGTTTCCCGTACCGACGCGTTTGCGCTCGGAATCAATCCTCCCTTGCGGGAATCCGGCGATATTAAAGGGTCCGCCGGCATTACGATCAAAGGTCCGGCCGGCGAAGTGACGATCGATGAGGGCGTGATCGTTGCGGCGCGTCATATCCATTTCCATACGTCCGATGCCGAGAAATGGGAAATCCGCGACAAGCAGAAGCTTAGCGTCCGTTTTGGCGGCGAACGCGGCGTCGTATTCGAAAACGTCATCGCACGCGTATCGCCTGATTTCGCGCTGGACATGCATATCGATACGGATGAAGCGAATGCGGTTGGAGCCAAAACCGGCGATACCGCTGAAATTATCGGCTAATCATAATGAACAGACAGCCGCCGCCTTGCGCCGGCCCTGCAAACGCGAACCCGCACGCTGCGGCTTCGCGTTTTTCTGTTTTTCGCACGTGCAGCACGCACTTGTTAATGGTTTGATTTGGAGAATACGCTTTTTCTTCCAGATGGATATAGAAGAGTTTAGATGATATAATACGATATTGGACGATACAAATAAGGAACCATTCAACATAGAAGGAAGTGAATCCGTTTTGACCAAGGAGATTAGCTCGAAGGACAAGGCAATCGTCCAGGGCGGCAAGGACTACTCCAAATATTTCGATTTTTCCGGTGCGAAAGTCATCAAGGAAGAGGAAGGCAAGACGACTTACCGCCTTAAAGGAAGAGACATTACGATAAATGCTGTTCCGTCCTATAAGGATGAGAAACGAAGAGGCAAGGAAGAGATCGAGGTTCATTACGACTTTGCCATTCCGGAAGAAATGCGCACCTTCGGCGCAGGCAAATATTATTCGATCACAACGTACGGCTGCCAAATGAACGAGCACGACACGGAAGTGATGCGCGGCATGTTCGAGGCGATGGGGTACACATCGACGGAAGACCGCCGTCAGGCCGATGTGATTTTGCTTAACACGTGCGCGATCCGCGAGAACGCGGAAGATAAAGTGTTCGGCGAGCTTGGCCATCTGAAGACGCTGAAGACGGAGAAACCGGAGCTGATCTTAGGTGTTTGCGGCTGCATGTCGCAGGAAGAATCGGTCGTATCGCGTATTTTGCAAAAGCATTCGTTTGTCGACGTCATCTTCGGCACGCACAACATCCACCGTCTGCCGCATCTGCTGCAAAATGCGATGTTCAGCAAAGAAATGGTCGTCGAGGTGTGGTCGAAGGAAGGCGACATTATCGAAAATATGCCCAAGAAGCGCGAAGGGATGCGGGCTTGGGTCAATATTATGTACGGCTGCGATAAGTTCTGCACGTACTGCATCGTGCCGTATACGCGCGGCAAGGAGCGCAGCCGTCGTCCGGAAGACGTCATCGCCGAGGTGCGCGAGCTGGCGCGCCAAGGATTCCGAGAAGTGACGCTGCTTGGGCAAAACGTGAACGCCTACGGCAAAGATTTCGAAGATCTTGATTACCGATTCGGCGATCTGATGGCGGACATGTCCAAGATCGACATCCCGCGCATCCGCTTTACGACGAGCCATCCGCGCGATTTCGACGACCATCTGATCGAAGTGCTGGCCGGCGGCGGCAATCTGGTGGAACATATCCATCTGCCGGTCCAATCGGGCAGCACGGAAGTGCTGAAGCGGATGAGCCGCAAATATTCGCGCGAAACGTTTCTGGAATTGGCGGCCAAAATCAAAAAGGCCATCCCGAACGCGATGCTGACGACCGATATTATCGTCGGCTTCCCGGGCGAGACGGAGGAGCAGTTCCAGGACACGCTCTCGCTCGTGGAAGAAGTCGGCTTCGATTCCGCTTACACGTTTATTTACTCGCCGCGCGAAGGAACGCCGGCCGCAGGCATGGAGGATAACGTTCCGGCCGAAGTGAAGAAAGAGCGGCTGAAGCGCCTGAATGACCTGATGGCCAAGTTGTCGCGCGAAAGCAACGAGCGGATGAAGGGCCAGATCGTCGAAGTGCTCCTGGAAGGCGAAAGCAAAAACAACACGAATGTGCTTTCGGGCCGGACGCGCAGCAACAAGCTCGTTCATGTTGAAGCGCCGAAAGAGTGGATCGGCCAGTTTGCGATGGTGCGCGTAACCGAAGCGCAGACATGGTACATTAAAGCGGAACCGCTGGAAAAAATTTCTTTGCAGGGAGCCGTCTCCTGACGGTTTTCCGGCAAGATACTACAGAGGAGGAATCGTCTTATGGCAGAGCGGCAAGCGGCAGCGAAGCAAGATTCCGATACGTCCGGCAAGCACGATCATGAACATGGACAGGAGCCGGGAGCTTCCATTCCGGTTTACGATACGCGCGATTTGCTCGTGCGCAGCGATATTATGGCGAAAGCGAAAGAGCTGGCGAATCTGATCTACACATCCGAAGAAGTGCAGCAGTTCCGCCGCGCCGAAAAGCAGATTCAAGGAAACGACCGGATTCAGACGCTCATCAGTCAAATTAAGAAAAAGCAGAAGGAAGCGGTCGCCTTCGAGCAGACGTTCAAAAATGCGGCGATGGTCAAAAAGATCGAGAGCGAAATGGAGAATCTGCAGGATGAGCTCGACGGAATTCCGATTATTACCGAATTCCAGCAAAGCCAATCCGATATTAATTATTTGCTGCAGATGGTCGTCTCCGTCATCCGCGATACGGTTGCCGAAAAAATAACGCTGGACGACGCTCCGGAGGACGCGCCCGAAAACTGCGATTAAACGGACGGCAGCACAAAGTAATGCGTACTGTAACGTCTGTAGAAAAAAGCTTGTCCGTTGCTGGATGAGCTTTTTTCTTCCCCCGCAAGGGCGGGGCCTGCCTTCATGAATACATAACCGGTAAGAGAGGATGGTACGATCCTAATGAGAGCTTTTACGTTTCATAACCCGACAAAATTGCATTTTGGACGCGATCAGCTGAAGCAGTTGAAAACGGAAGCCGTTAAGCTCGGCAAGTCGGTGCTGCTCGTCTACGGCGGAGGCAGCATCAAGCGCAGCGGCCTTTATGATCAAGTGCTGGAGCAGCTGGAGCTTGCCGGCTGTACCGTGACCGAACTGGCGGGCGTCGAGCCGAATCCGCGTCTGACCACCGTCATGAAGGGCGCGGAGCTGTGCCGGCGCAGCGGAATCGAGTGGGTGCTGGCGGTAGGCGGTGGCAGCACGCTCGATTGCGGGAAGGCGATCGCCGCTGCAGCCAAATATGACGGCAGCTTCTGGGATATCGTGACCAAGAAGGCGCCGGTGGAAGCGGCGCTTCCGATCGGAACGGTGCTGACGCTTGCCGCTACCGGTTCGGAAATGAACGGCGGTTCCGTCATTACAAATGAGGAGACGCTGGAAAAGCACGGATGGGGGAGCCCGCTCGTATACCCTCATTTTTCGATTTTGGACCCCGTATTTACGGCAACCGCGCCGAAGGAACATACCGTATACGGGATTGCGGATATAATGTCGCACGTGTTCGAGCAGTATTTTCACCATGATGCCAATACTCCGGTTCAGGACGGCTTTTGCGAATCGATTTTGCGCGCCGTTATCGAAACCGCTCCGAAGCTGGTGCAGGATCTGGAAAACGTGGAATACCGTGAAACGATTCTGTACTGCGGCACGATGGCGCTCAATAATGTGCTCTCGATGGGCATTGTGGGCGACTGGGCCAACCACGACATGGAGCACGCCGTATCGGCGGTTTACGATATTCCGCACGGCGGCGGACTGGCGATTTTGTTCCCGAACTGGATGAATTATGTGCTGGACGACAACGTGGCGCGGTTCCGCCAGTTCGCGGTCAACGTGTTCGGAGTGAAGGAAGACGGCCGCAGCGACCGTGAAATCGCCGAAGAGGGGATTCAGGAGCTGCGCCGGTTCTGGACGTCGATTGGCGCCCCGTCCCGATTGGCCAACTACGAGATCGACGACAGCCGGCTTGAGGAAATGGCGGACAAGGTGGTCGGAGGCGGCACCCGCGGCAATTTCCGCGCTTTGACGATGGAAGATGTCATGAACATTTACCGGATGTCGCTGTAACCCGGCCGGAAGGATATTTGCGGGAAGCACGTAGAACGGCAAAACAAAGATGACCGCCCTTCACTTGGAGGCGGTCATCTTTGTTATGGCAATGCGTTTCAATTGGTGGTCTGTTTGTGGGCAGACGTTTTTAATAAGAGCTTCCGGCGGCGCCGTTATAAGGGGCGGAATCGCGGTGCAGGCTCGGCAAATAATTGCGGAGAGCGACCGCCGCAGCGGCGGCGACGACATTTTTCACGGCATCGCCGGGAAGATACGGATAGCATCCGGCAGTCATCGCTTTCGCAAAGGAAAGCCCTGTCACATGCATCAGCCACGGAATACCGCCGACGTAAGCCAGAAACGATCCGAACAGTTCCATCACGATAAATAACACGATGAACGAAAGCACGCGGTTCTCCGCGAGACGGCTGCGCAGCAGACGGACGGATACGTAACCGGTGAGCAGCGCGCAAAAGGGGAATATCCACAGAAACCCGCCGGTTGGTCCAACGATGAGCGACCACCCGCCCTGGCCGTGCAGCAGCGGAAGACCGGTTGCCGTCAGCGCCAGTACGAGCGCAATGCTGAGGAAGCCGTCACGTCCGCCGAGGAAGACGCCCGCCAGCACGACGCCGAGCGTCTGCAGCGTGAACGGAACCGGTGTAATGCCGACATTGAGCTTGATTGCGCTGAGCAAAATAAATAAGGCAGCAAACAAGGCGATGAACACCAGTCTGCGAATTTGGATACGGGATGACATGTTAAACCGACTCCTTTTATGTAACATCTTGATATGTTAACCTATATGATATGTTTTCGGTTAACATTCTGCATTCTAACATACGGAAATCGATTTTGGGAAGAGGGTTTGGGGGAAAAGTTTTGATGCCTTCATGGATGGTTTTAATGGAGCGGGTCGATGTTTATCCGCCGGAACTTCCGGCCGCTGCAGGCGGCGGGGCGATTGTACGCGGTATCGGTCTGGCGATATACGCGGGGGAATGGATCAACGTGACGGGCCGGAACGGCAGCGGTAAAAGCACGCTTGCCCGCGTCATTGCCGGATTCGGAAGATTCCGGGTCGAAGGCGTCGTTCGGCGCCGCTTCGACGGCCGCTTTCAAGGGGCCGCGCTGCCGCTTGTGCTGCAGCGTCCGGAGGAGGCGCTGATCGGCTCCACGCCGTGGGAGGATGTGTCGCTTACGCTGGAGCATCTTGGCATGACATGCGGTCAGATCGAGAAAGCGGCGGTCGCTGCGCTCACGCGGCTCGGACTGGAGAGCTGCATGCACCGCCCGTTCGCCGAGCTGTCCGGCGGCCAGAAACAGCTGACCGCTGCGGCCGGCTGTCTTGCGTCCGGAGCGCCGATGCTTATATTGGACGAGGCGACCTCGATGCTTGATCCGGATTCGTCCGCGCTTGTGCTGCAGGCGCTGCGGCGGTTGAACGGAGAAGGGGTGACGGTGCTGTGGGTGACGCAGAAGCTGGAGGAGCTGCGGCGCGGCGACAGGCTGCTCGCCGTCGATAACGGACGGATCGTGTATGACGGCCTTGCGGAACGTTTTTTTGCCCGTCCGGCAATAGGGGAGGACTTTCATCAAGGACTAGAGGGTGGAAGCCCGTGCGAGCGGACGGGGCTGCACCCGCCTTATGTCGTGGAGACCGCCTGGGAGCTGCAGCGGCTCGGCATAACGTTCGCGGACATGCCGCTTACGCCGGAAGATTTGGCCTCGGAAGTGGACCGCTATGGGTAAGGACTGGAAGGTATCGGAGCTTATTGTTGCCGCAGGGAGTGGAATGGCGAATCGCGCCGTTAACGCCTTTTTTCGGGACGGGCGGATTACGCTGCTCGTCGGAGCAAACGGTTCCGGCAAAACGACGCTGCTGGAGTCGCTTGCCGGATTGCGGCAGCCGGCGAGCGGAGCCGTGGAGCTGGGCGGTGAGTCGCTTTGGTCCGGCAGGCGCAAGCTGAATCGCAGCGTGCTGCTTGCGCTCGGCATCGCGCCGCAGCATGCCGAGTCGCAGTGGTTTACCGGCAGCGCCCGGCGCGAGCTCGATTATTCGATGAAGCCTTACCGGCTGGCGGAGCCCGAGCGGGAGCAGCGCATCCGGGAAGCGCTGGAGCGGACGGGGCTTGGTCCGGAGCTGCTGCAGCGCGACCCCTGGACGCTCAGCGGCGGGCAGCAGCGGCGGCTGGCGCTTGCGTGCCTGCTCGCATGCCGCCCGCATTGGCTGCTGCTGGACGAGCCGACGGCGGGGCTGGACGCCGAAGGCATTCGCCGCCTGTGCGCCATTTTGGAGGCGCATAGGCGGGAGGGGCGCGGAGCGGTCGTGGTGACGCACGACCTCGACGCGCTGCTGCCGCTCGCGGACGACGTCGTCGTCATGGACGGCGGCACCGTCCGCGAAGCGGTGCCGGCCGCGGCGTATGCGCGGTCGCTCGCCCGCGAAGCGGGCCCCGCGGCGCCGCAGGCGCTGCGCACGGCAGCGGAGCTGGCCGCAGCCGGCTTTGCGCCGCCGCAGCCGGAGGGCGGCGCGCCGTGGCTGCCGCCGCGAGCGCTTGCGGCGGAGCTGGCAGCGCAGCTGGGCCGAGGGCGCGAGGCGCATGCCAACGCGCCGACTGCGAGAAACGATGCGGCCTCTGGCGCCGCGATCCAACCGGCTGCAAACGAGCCGCCCGCCATGCTGCGGTCTGCCGGCACCGCCGGCGCCTCCAGAACAGAAGGAGCCACCAGAACAGAAGGAGCTGCCTGTGCAGAAGGCACTTCCGGCGCGCCGGTCGCAGCCGCCGGCGCTCATTCAGCTGCCTCGAAGCGGTTCGAGGCAGCCGGTCGCTTCGAAGCCCGCCTGTTTGATCCGCGGGCGCTGCTCGCTGCATATATGCTGCTTGCTGCGGCAGTGCTGCAGCAGCGCGGGTGGGCCGGAGCGGCTGTCGCATCGGCGCTGACGGCCGCGCTTCTGTGGCCGCTGCGCCGATATCTTCGTCCCTACGCGGGGGCGGTTAAGGCTTACGCGCTCTTAATCTTCATTATGACGGCGCTGGCAGGCATCCGGCTGCAGCCGCCGGGGTTCGACACAGCCGCCGCTTCACTTACGCTGCTGCGGCTCGGGAAGCTGCTTCTCGTTATGCTGCTCGGCTTGCCGCTGCTTGGGCTGACGACGCCGCTTAGGCTGCAGCAGGCGATCGAGCAGTCGCTGGCATGGACGCGCCGGCTTCGCGTTCCCGTTCATTCCATCGCGCTTACGGTTGCGCTCGTGTTCCGCTTTATTCCGCTGCTTGCCGCGGAATGGCACCGTTTTGCCCGCATTGCCTGCGCGCGCGGCAAAACAAACTCGCGTCCGGGCTCCGTGCCGCCCGCGATGCTGAAGGCGGTGCTCATCCCGTTCCTGCTGTCGCTGCTGCGGCTCGCGGACGGTGTGGCGGACGCGCTGGAGGCGCGCGGTTTCGGTTCCCGCGACGAGGGGGCGGCCCCCGGAACGCGCCTTCGCTTCACGCGTGCAGATGCCATTCTGGTGATGGCGGCGCTTGTTCTTTTTATCTGCTTATTTTTGGCCGCGCGAAGCGGAACGTTATAACGAACACAAGTAGATCGCTCCGAAACCTTCCGATGATCTAACGGAACACATCGCTCTTATTTTGCATTTATGAGCTCATTTGGATATCTAACGGAACTGATAGCTCTTAATCTCTTTAAAAAGGTGTATGTTCAGACCGAAAAACAGAAATAAGGTCCAATACTTCCGTTAGATGTTCAAATCAAACAACATGAGCTGAATAACGTCCACTGCTTCCGTTAGCATCCAAGAACAATCTGTAATGGTAACGGTTTTCAGGATCGTTCGACTTGTGCCGCGTCAATCGAGGACGCGGCTTTTTCATGTTTTCAAGCGGTATCGTCCGGCCAACTATTTACATACCGATAAAACTTTCCATGTAAAAAAAAGTACCAGCTCCTGCTAAACGGAACCGGACAGCTTCTCTCTAGTCCCGGCGATCCAGGCGTCAGAGCGGCTTTGCTTGCTTCATCCGGGTTCCTTCTGCCGTGCTCGAGCCGTTCATGGTTATAAACACGGAACATCGAGGACAGCAGCTCGAATAAGGCCGCAAAACTTTATCCGCCTTTTTATCGTTAACATTGTAAATGTGAATTTTTCCAGAAAATATACGTTCCGGCTGCTTGAGCACAGTCGGCGTGAAAGGGGCAGCAACGAAGTTGAACAATCCATCCTCGCCTAAAAAAGAGCCTAAGCGCAGCCTGTTCCGCGAAATACGCGAATGGACCGCAGCGATCGTAATCGCGGTGGCGGTTTCGATGCTTATCCGCAATTACGCCTTCGCCCAGACGGAGGTACATAACGTTTCGATGCAAAAAACACTCGTGGAAGGCCAGCGGCTAGTGGAAGATAAATTATCGTACCGTTTCTCCAATCCGGAGCGGGGGGATATCGTCATCATAAAAGGGCCGGAAAGCGAGCTCAGGCTGGTCAAACGGGTTATTGGCTTGCCCGGAGATAATCTGGATATGAAAAATGGCCATGTTTACATTAACGGCCGTCTAAGCGAGGAAACGTATACAAAAGGGGAAACGTTCCCGGAAGGGCTGAAGCTGCCTTTTACCGTCCCGGAAGGCACCGTCTTTGTGATGGGGGACAACCGCGAGAACAGCCAGGACAGCCGCGAGCTCGGGCCAATACGCTTCTCCAGCCTGGAGGGCAAAGTGATATTCAGGCTGTGGCCGCCGAACCGGATCGGACCTGTCCGCTAAGAGGCGCGTCCGAATGCATTGTCCGTTTCCTAAGGTCAACGTTTAACCATAACGCTGAACCAGCAGGATTTTGAATATGGAACTGCTGCTCATCTATCGAAAGGAGGAATTACTTTGCCATTCACCTTATCCCATCCGGTATACGCGGTCGTGCTGCGCAAAACGGTTCCGTCTTTCAGCTTCACCGGTCTCGCGCTCGGAAGCATGATTCCGGACATGGAATACTTCATGGCAATGGATACTTTCAAAACGATCGGACATTCCATCCCCGGTTTTTTGCTGCTTGGTCTGCCGCTCTCCATTTCCATCGCGTACGCCTTTCACAATGTAATGAAACCGGTCGTTCCAAGGCTGCTGCCGTCGGCAGGAGGATTGGACCGGTATGCCGCCCAGCGGCTTGGGGGACGCTGGAAACCGGAAGGCGTGACGGGTTGGTTCGTCTTTTTGATCTCGCTCTTCATCGGATACCTCGATCATCTATTTTTGGACGGCATGTCCCATACGGGCGGCTGGCTTGTGAATGAATTTCCCGGATTAAGGCGTACTGTTGCCGGTATTAAAGGATACTCGTGGCTGCAGTACTTTTTGTCACTGGTCGGACTTGCGATTCCGCTCAGATGGCTCTACAAGGACTGGCTGAAATGGCGCAAAAACGAGCCGCAGGTTGTAAGGCCGCTGCGGCGTTCTCCATACGGCCGCAAATTCGGTCCGCGCTTTATGCTGCTGTTGTCCGCAGCGATGCTGTTTACATTAAAAATGAAGCTGACGCCATATCCAGCCGACAATGTGATGCTGCTCGTATCTTCCAGTTCCGCGCTGCTGTTTGGCTGGTATGCCGCATCTCTTTTTCATTCCGGTTCCCTCCGGGGAGCGGGCATGCAGCGGATGTCTGCTTTGCTGGCGCTTTTGGCGATCATGGCGGTGTTCAAGGCGGCTCGTGCCGCCGCGGGCATGATCGTCGACAGCAGCATTCCGCAATTGGTGCTGTGGATCGCTTTCATCTGGACATGGTCGGCAGCCGTCTGGATCATATCCCGCCGGGCGGCAGAGGGAGCCGGATGGCCGTGGAAAATCCGGGGCAGATTTGTATGACCGGTCAATTTTTCAATCTTCTTGCAAAATTCAGACCGGATAACATATACAATAATCCTCCCAGCATCCAAAACGGTTCCCAAAACAAAAAGCGCCACCACGCTGCGTAATGACCGATAGATAAGTTCAATACTTGGATCATATGAAGAAGCTTAACGGCCCCTGTTAACCAAACCAGCTGCACGAAATGTTGTTCTCCGCCGCCAGCCCAATAGAAACTCATAAGTGCAAAAAGCAGCGACCAGAGGATCGCGCAAAAAACGGGCCGCCGATTTGGTGTAGTCATATCTTCAGGTACGTCCTTTCTGTTATAACCTGCGCATTTCGGGCGCAAAAACGGCAGCGGATACGAAGCTTCCTGCAAAGCTTTGTTCCCGCTGCCGCACTTATGTTTCATAAAGGTATTAATTGGTCACAAATGTACATGTACATGCACATGCTGTCCGATGTGTTAATTCGAATCTTTGCCTGCCGCCGCGGCAACAGTCAATTCACGCAGCGCAGCAACGAAAGCGTCCATCTCCTCATCGGTTCCGATGCTGACGCGCAGCCGGTTGTCGATCCGGGGCTTGTTGAAGTACCGCACCAGAATACCTTTGTCGCGCAGCTTGCGGAACAGCTCTTCGGCCGGCTTGTCCGGATGGGCGATGAACAGGAAGTTGGCTTTGGACTCCGGAACGTCAAACCCGAGCTCGCGCAGCTGTCCGGCTATCCGCTCGCGGGTGGCGATCACGTTGCGGCAGCATTGCTGGAAATAAATTTCGTCCTTCAGCGCCGCTACTGCGCCGGCCGACGCCAAACGGTCGATCGTGTAAGAGTTGAATGAATTTTTGACCCGGTTCAGCCCATCGATCAAGTCGGGATGACCGAGCGCGAAGCCGACCCGCAGCCCGGCAAGGGAACGGGATTTCGACAACGTTTGGACGACAAGCAGATTCGGAAAATCGTGGATCAATTTGACGGCGGATTCGCCGCCGAAATCAATGTAGGCTTCGTCCACAACGACGACGCGGTCCGGATTATGCTCGAGAATGGAGCGGATGCCTTCAAGCGCCACGTACTTGGAAGTCGGCGCATTCGGATTCGGAATGATGATGCCGCCGTCCACGTTGTAAAACGATTCGATCGGCACATCGAAATCGTCGGTCAACGGCACTTTTACCGATTCGAGTCCGTACAGCGACGCATAAACCGGGTAGAAACTGTACGTAATGTCAGGGTAATAAACTGGCTCCGATGTGCGGAACAGTGCCGCGAATGCGAATGCCAAAATTTCATCCGAACCGTTGCCGACAAATACGCTTGCAGGCGGCAGTCTGTAATATTCGGCAATCGTTTCCGTGAGGGCGGTGCTGCTTGGATCGGGATAAAGCCGCAAATCGCCGCCTGCTGCGCCGCGCAGCGCTTCCAGTACTGCGGGGGATGGCGGGTAAGGATTTTCATTTGTGTTCAGCTTGATGTACTTTTTGTCTTTCGGCTGCTCGCCCGGCACGTAAGGCACGAGAGAAGCGGCCAGTTCACTCCAGTATCGGCTCAAAATCGTAAGCTCCCTTCATATTACCGTTACTGCCATTATAGCGGAAAATACGTCAAAACGGGAACCGGGTAGCGGAAGACTTCTGCGGCCATACTAAGGGAACCGTACAAATGAAGGGAGAAAGGCCAATTAGATGAAAAAGAACATCATGATTTTTCCGCTGCTGGCGGCGGTTTTGCTGATTTGGGCTGTTCCGGCGCTTTGGGCTGTACCGTCGATTTCATCCGCCGAACCTTCCTATGCCCGCTTTGGACGAATCGCCGTTAAGGAAACGATCGCCAAATATGGCGCCGAAGTCGTCGATTACCGCTACGACGGCCGATTTCCGCTGCCGGATGATATGGCCGAGGAACGGTTCAGGCTGTGGCTGCGAAAGGAAAACCGGGAATTCGGCGTAACCGTGCATATGACGATTGTACCCTCGACAAACCGGCTTGTGTCCATCCGCTGGGAGTCCGGCACTTCTTGAAACGGGTTGCTGCATTGGCAGAAGAGAAACTTTTTGAAACAGTTTCCTTTTTCTGTACGTAATAAGGAGCGTGACAAACGATATTCGTTTTGTAACTGGAACCATTTTCCTGTATGCTGAAATGGACATCAAATTGTGAGAGGGGTTATTTCATTGCTGCTAACAACAACATCGACGATTCAAGGACGGGACATTTTGGAATATTCAGGAGTCGTGACCGGCGAAGCGATTATGGGCGCCAACGTTGTCAGAGATTTTTTCGCATCGATTACGGATATCGTGGGGGGCCGTTCGGGCGCATACGAAAGCAAGCTGAAAGAAGCGCGCGATGTGGCGATTGAAGAAATGAAGCAGCAGGCCTCCCGGATCGGGGCCAATGCGATTGTCGGCATCGACATCGATTACGAAGTGGTCCGCGAAGGAATGCTGATGGTGGCCGTCAGCGGTACGGCAGTACGGATTTAAAATCGAGGCGTTTCCGGCAGTTATTTAATCCTTTAGTTATAAGCAGTCTGGCATAGCAAGCAAGCGGCCGTTTCCGTTTCGGAAAACGGCTTTTTTTTTCGATGACCCTGCTCACTTTGCACCGTTTCGCCGGCTTATTGCGGAATGGCGAGATTGTAAGTTGCGCATCTGTTCCGGAAGCTTCCGCTCTGGACGCGGCGGCTGGCGGAAGGTACAATTCAACTAGGCAAATGGTTGGATTTGTTTTCTGGATCGTAAATTGCGAATCGTCTGGAGGTGCGGCAAATGGACCTGTTCTCGATTTTGGCGGAACAGAAAATCAAGGAAGCGATGGAGCGCGGGGAGTTTGACCGTCTTTCAGGCGCCGGCAAGCCGCTCGATTTGGAAGATTTATCGCATATTCCGGAGGAGCTGCGCGTAGGATACTTGATGATGAAGCGGGCGGAGCTGCTGCCGGAGGCGCAGCGGCTGAAAAAGGAAATTTCGACGCTGCAGGATTTGCTCGACCACTGCAGAGATGACGAAAGAAGGCGTTCCGAGCTGGAACGATCGCTGTCTGTACGCCGGCTGCAGCTGCGCAAGCTTGGTGAAAGCAGAGACTGGGTGAACAATGAAGCGGTTTTGCAGTACGAGCATCGAATCAAGACGAAATTGGAAGGGGAACAAACTTGATGAACAGCGAAATGACGACCGAACAGCTGCGGACAAAGCTGGAAGAAGGCGAGCCGCTCAACCTGATCGATGTCAGGGAACAGGAAGAGTGGAACGAGGGCCACATTAAGGAAGCGAAGTTTCTTCCACTGTCCGAGCTGCAGGAGCGGCTCGATGAACTGAAGGGACAGACTCAGCCGCTCGTTCTCATATGCAGAAGCGGAAACCGAAGCGGAAAGGCATGCGCTTTTCTCGCGGCTCAAGGTTACTCCGTCGTGAACGTGCTGGGCGGCATGCTGGCCTGGGACGGTCCGGTCACAACCGGGGAATAACAAAGCAGGATCCGTCATTTCCTCTCAGTGCTTGCGCCGTTTCCTCGCCGGGATTTACTTGTTTCCTGCTCGGGGTTTCCGTTGGTTCCTCTCCGAGGATCTTGTCGGTTCCTGCTTCGGGGCTTGCCGAAAGTGAGTCTTGAGATCGGGCATTTTTCCCCCTGTTCACAAGCTGCATACGAAGCAGGACGTAGACATCAAAGCAAAAGAACCGTTTAAGGGCAGCGCCTTGACCGGTTCTTTTGTTTATAAATCGTATGAGCTATACGTGATCCGCTAAAACCCTGCTTTAGCCGACATCCCAGTTTTTTCATTGGCAATCCTTATCCCGGCCATTCATGGAACTCTCCGGCCTGCCATATAGTGGAGGAGGGGACAACACGCCGATATGGAAAGCGGGGGGAGAACGTGAGCAATAAGGCCGGGGACGTATCGCTCGATTATCGAATCGAAGGGATGAGCTGCACCGCGTGCGCGGCTCGCATTGAACGGGCGCTAGGAAAAATGGACGGCGTCCGCCAAGTTTCCGTCAGCTACGCCTCCAGAATGGCTTGGATTCGCTTTGACCCGCTGTTGCAGCAGCCTGCCCGGATCGTGGAGAGGATCGGACAGCTGGGCTTTCGGGCGGTCGGCACCGAAGGTGCCGGCGTATCTTTCGATGAGGCTGCCCGTCTGCAAATGCGGCTCATCGTCTCCGCTTTATTCAGCTTGCCGCTGCTCTGGTCGATGGCGGACCATGTGCCGCTGCTTGGCCTGCTTCCTATGCCGCCGCTTTTTCGCAATCTGTGGTTTCAGCTGGCAATTGCGTCCGTCATCCAGTTCGGTATCGGAATGCCATTTTATATCGGCGCTTGGAATGCTCTCCGCGAGCGGACCGCCAATATGGATGTGCTCGTCGCGGTCGGCACTACCGCCGCCTATTTATACAGTCATTACATGGTCTTTGCTTTTATTCGCGAATCCGGCGGCTTTCGTTTGACGTCAGGGAGCCATCCTGCCGTCTATTTCGAAACGCCGGCTGTCGTTATTACCGCGCTCCTTCTTGGCAAATATATGGAATCCCGCATCGCTGCGCGCGCCTTGCGCGAAACCGAAGGCTACGGCGGGCTGCGCAGCAAGGAAGCGGTAATCGTCCGCGCGGGCTCCAGGCGCAGCGTCCCGCTTGCCGAGGTGCGGGTCGGGGATCACGTAATGGCGGAAGCGGGCGCCAAAATTCCGGTCGACGGCGTCGTGCTGGAAGGAGAGGCCGAGGCCGACGAATCGTTGCTGACCGGCGAGAGCCGTCCGGTCCGGAAGCGGACCGGAGCAGAAGTATGGGCCGGTACCGTGCTTATTGGCGGCACGCTTCGCATCCGTACGGAAGCGGTCCAGGCGGGTACGATGCTCGATCGTATCCATGGGCTGCTGAAGCGGGCGCAAGCGTCCAAATCGACGGTTCAGCGCCGGGTGGACCGAATATCCGTAATTTTTGTTCCCGCTATGCTTACGTTGTCGGTGTTGACGTTTGCCGGAAACTGGCTCTGGTTTGCCCCCGGCGAGACGGACCGCGCCCTGCTCCGTTCGCTGGCCGTACTGCTGGCCGCTTGCCCGTGCGCGCTTGGCCTTGCCGCTCCGATCTCACTGGTCATCGCTTCCGGGAGGCTCGCGCGCCGGGGGATCGTCGTCAAGGACGCGGGGGCGCTGGAGAGGCTGGCGCATCTCGACACACTCGTACTGGACAAGACGGGCACCTTGACCGAAGGAAAGCCAAATCTGAGCGCTGTGAAGCCGCTGGCGGTAAGCGAGACGGCTTTGCTGCGCTTGGCCGCGGCTGCGGAGTCCGCTTCGCCGCATCCGTTCGCGAAGGCGATTGTCGATGCGGCAGCAAGCCGCGGACTCGTTCCACCTTCCTCGACCGGCATCCGCGAGCTGCCCGGATATGGGATCACCGCTCAAGTGGAGGGCCGGCAGATCGGCATTGGCAGCGCCAAATTTATGGAAGATCAGCAGTGGACCGGATTGGAGGCGCTGCAGTTATTCGCACGGAAGCACGAGGATGCCGGCGCAACGGTGCTTTATGTCGCCGCTGACGGCAGATGCCTCGGCGCATTCGCGTTTTCGGATAAAGTAAAAGACTCGTCGGAACGGGCGGTAGCTTGGCTCCGAAAGGCGGGACTTGACGTACATCTTGCGACCGGCGACCACAAGGCGCCGGCGCTGGCTGCGGCGGAAACGGCCGGAATCGGGTCCGTGCATGCGTCGATGACGCCGGAGCGGAAGTTTGCGCTGGTGGAATCGCTGAAGCGGGAGGGACGCGTCACGGCAATGGCCGGCGACGGCTGGAACGACGCCCCTGCGCTGGCTGCCGCCGATGTCGGCTTCGCGCTCGGAAGCGGAGCCCGGGCGGCATTGGAGGCGGGTCATCTGACGCTGCTGCGGCCGCGCTTGACCGGCATTTGCCAGGCAATCGCGATCAGCCGCCTAACGCTTCGCAATATCCGGCAAAATCTGGCCTTTGCGCTGTTGTACAATATGATGATCGTGCCGCTGGCGGTCTGCGGCCTGCTTCAGCCGTGGATGGCCGGAGGCGCGATGGCGCTCAGCTCGCTGTCGGTCGTCTGCAACGCGCTGCGGCTCGGCCGCTTGATTGACCGCAAGCTGAAGGAGAATTCGGCAGAATGATGCGGCAGCGGGCACGCGCGGCGCAAGCTTTGCGGATAAGGATAGACAAGCCGGGGAAGGGATGGTATAGTTACTACGAATCTTTTTCATAAACATGGAAACAGGTGCCGCAGCGCGGGAGCAGTAGCTTTCGCCCGCAGCGGTTAAAAGGGAAGTCCGGTGAAATTCCGGCACGGACCCGCCACTGTAACAAGCGTTCCGCCTTCGGCAGTCTTTAAGCATGCCGTATCTTCGGAACATGCCGCGCACAGATGCTGTCACTGGAGCTTCATACTCCGGGAAGACATGCACGGCAGCAGCTTGAAGCCAGGAAACCTGCCTGTTTCAGGACGCTGTAACCTACGAGGATTTAGGGTGGTGTCGGAGAGAGGCTGCTTGCTTTGAGGGAACCTGTATTTTGATATGGTTGCCGCCGGACAAGCAAACCTTTTGTTCCTGTAGACAGGAAGCACTTCCGACACGTTCGGAGGTGCTTTTTTTAAATATAAGAAAGGATAACGTTTCATGCTGATCCTTCCTTAATATTTTCACAGCGAAACTTTTGACCGCTGTTGGAGATGAAGACAGCGCTCAAAAGTTTCTGCTTCAAGTTTTAAATTAAAGACAGGGGTGTTGGAAGAAATGAAACAACAAGCAATGAAATCCTTCAAATTATCGGTTGCCATCATGATCGCAGCAGTAATGCTGCTTCTCGCCGCATGCGGCAGCGGCGGCGAAAGCGGCAGCGGAGCCTCCACGAACGGGGCGCCTGCAAACGGTGCGAGCCAATCGGCCGCGTCAGAGGAACCAAGTACGGGAGCGGCAACCGGCAATTCGGCGGACGCCAAGACGACCGCGTATCCGCTGACGGTCAAGGATGCATCGGGAACGGAGATTACGTTTGACAAAGCTCCGGAGCGCGTCGTATCGCTCGTGCCGAGCGAAACGGAAACGTTATTCGCGATCGGAGCGGGCGATGAAGTCGTTGGCGTCGACGAATACAGCAACTATCCCGAGGAGGCAAGCAAAAAAACGAAAATCGGCGATTTGAAGACGAATGTGGAAGCCGTCACCGCGCTTAATCCCGACCTCGTTGTCGCCTCTTCGACGATGAATGCGGAAGCGATAGAAAAGCTGCGCCAGCTGAACATTAAAGTGTACGCGTCCGCACCGAAAACGTACGATGAAACGGTTGACAAAATCGGCCAGCTCGGTCTCATCATGAACAAACAGGAGCAGTCCGGACAAGTGCAGCAGCATATGAAAGATGTGAAGCAGCAGGTCACGGACGCGGTGAAAGACGCTCCGAAGACAAAAGTGTACCTGGAGTTTTCGCCGGGCTGGACGGTCGGCAAAGGCGAGTTTATGGATGAACTGGTGACGCTGGCGGGCGGTACGAATGTGGCCGGCGACCAAAGCGGCTGGTTCGAAGTCAACTCCGAACAAATCGTCAAGGCCAATCCGGAGCTGATCGTATATCCGAAATTGGACGGTAACCCGATTTTGCCCGGCATTAAGAGCCGTGCGGGCTGGTCGGTTATCGACGCGGTGAAGAACAACCGCTTCGCGGAAGTGCCGATGGATCCGCTTGTCCGTGTCGGTCCCCGCCTCGCGGACGGGCTTCTCGATCTGGCAAAGGCGATTCATCCCGACCTTGTGAAATAAAATGGGCATCAAAGCCAAATTGTACGGTTATGGAGGAGCAGGCTTGCTCCTCCTTGCCTTTTCTGTCGTTGTCAGTCTTTCTCTCGGCTCTGCCGGAATGTCCCTTCATGATGTATGGGGCATTTTGACGAGTCGATTGTTTGGAGGCGCAGCCGACGGTTGGAACGAAGGCCAAGAGGCCATCGTGCTGCAAATCCGGCTGCCCAGAGTGATGCTTGCCATTCTGATCGGCGCCGCACTTGCCCTCGCCGGAGCAGGATTTCAGGGCGTCCTGCGCAATCCGCTGGCCGATCCATTCACGCTTGGAGTCGCTTCCGGCTGTTCGGTGGGGGCAGCATTTTTAATTTTGTTCGGATACCAAACATTGGTCGGAATATGGACGCTTCCGGTGGTCGCTTTTGTAACCGGAATTGTCGCGCTGGCAGGTGTTCTGGCGCTTGCCCGCACCAAGGGCGCGATGGGGTTAGAGACGTTAATTTTGTCCGGTGTCGTCATCGAATCTTTTCTCGGCTCGCTCGTATCGTTTATGGTCAGTCTTTCTCAAGGTGTCGTCAACCAGATTTTGTTCTGGCTTATGGGCAGCATTGCGCTAAAAGGATGGAGCGAAGTTTATCTTGTCATCCCTTTTATTGCGGTCGGACTGCCGCTCCTGCTGGCATTTGCACAGCCGCTAAACCTGTTTGTGCTCGGTGAGCGCCATGCGGCTCATCTCGGCGTGCGCGTGGAGCGGACCAAGCTGATCGTGCTGGCAGCATCTACGCTGCTTACGGCGGCGGCGGTATCCGTTGCAGGCGTCATCGGTTTTGTAGGCCTTGTCGTGCCGCACTTGATTCGGCTCATCGCCGGTCCGGATTACCGGCTCATTATCCCGCTTTCTGCAATCGGCGGCGGCATATTCGTGCTATGGGCCGATACGCTGGCGCGGATTGCGCTCAGCCCGCGCGAAATTCAGCTTGGAGTCGTCACCGCTTTTATCGGGGCGCCGTTTTTTGCTTATTTGCTTTACCGCCGTAAAGCGGTTAAAGGGGGAACGACATGATCGAAGCGAAAAATGTCGCGTACCGGCTCGGACAAACCGAGGTGTTAAGCGGTCTTTCGTTTACGCTGGCGCCGGGCAAGCTGTACGGCATTATCGGTCCGAACGGAGTCGGGAAATCGTCGCTGCTTCGTCTCATTTCGGGCGTGGAGAAGCCGGCGGCAGGGCAGCTGCTGCTCGAAGGCAAACAGGCGGCGGCTTACCCCCGCAAGGAACTGGCCCGCTGGCTGTCCGTGCTGCAGCAGGGAGGACTGCCGCCGGTCGGTTTTACGGTCAGGGAAACGGTCGCGATGGGCCGCTTTCCGTTTCAAAACTGGCTTGGGGATGAAGAGGCCGACACCGAAGCCCTGATCGATTCGGTGCTCGAAGCGATGGGACTATCGGCGCTGCAGCACCGGACGATGGACAACTTGAGCGGCGGTGAACGGCAGCGGGTCGCACTGGCCCAAGTGATGGCGCAGCAGCCGCGTTTGGTGCTGCTGGATGAGCCGACGACGTACCTCGATATCGGCTTTCAGGTTTTGCTGATGGATACTGTTTCCGGCTGGCAGCGTAAGCGAGGGCTGACGGCAATTGCCGTCCTTCACGATTTGAATCTGGCTTCGCTTTACTGCGATGAGATATTGGTGCTGCATGAGGGGCAGCTTGCCGCATTCGGTCCTCCGGCCGATATATTGGATGCAGCGCTGGTCCGCCGTGTGTATGGGACGGAGGCGGCAGCCGTTGCGCACCCTGCGAACGGCCGGCCGCAGTTTTTGCTTATGAACGGAAAATGACAGGAAGAACGACAGGGAGGGTTCAAACTTTGAACGAATGGAAACGAAGTGGAACGGGGCAGAGGATTGGCGCGGATGATCGCGAATTCGGGGCTGCGGATGAGAAGGCCATCCAATCTGCAATCGAACGCATTCTTCCTTTTGACGAAGAAGCTGCCGCCGCGGCCGAACGCCATTCCGACGGACTGACCAAGCCGCCGGGAAGTCTCGGCAAGCTGGAGGCGATCGCCCGCCAGCTTGCAGGCATCGCGGGCGGATTATGGCCGGAATTATCGCGCCGTGCCGTTATCGTAATGGCCGGTGATCACGGCGTGTGCGAAGAGGGCGTCAGCGCGTTTCCGGCCGAAGTGACGCCGCAGATGGTGCTGAACTTTCTGGAGGGCGGCGCGGCTGTAAACGTGCTCGCCCGCCAGAGCGGTGCCGACGTCGTCTGTGTGGACATCGGGGTCAATGCGGAGCTTAAGCATGAGCGGCTTGTCAGCCGCAAAATTCGGATGGGCACCGCCAATATGGCGGCGGGCCCCGCAATGCTGCGCGGTGAGGCGGCCGCGGCGGTTCGCACCGGCATTGAAATTGCCGAGCGGCTGGCGCAGGAAGGCGTCCGGTTGTTTGCTACGGGCGAGATGGGAATCGGCAATACGACGGCCAGCGCCGCTCTTGCTTCCGTGCTGGCTGGCATCGATCCGGAACGCTCGGTAGGCAGCGGCACGGGGATTGATGAACAACGACGCCGCCACAAAGTGGACGTTGTCAAAAAAGCGATCGCCGTCAACGAACCGGATGCTGCGGATCCGCTCGGCGTGCTGGCGAAAGTGGGCGGACTTGAGATCGCAGGCCTTGTCGGGGTCATCATCGGAGCTGCCGCAAGCCGCTGTCCCGTCGTCATTGACGGCTATATTTCTACGGCTGCAGCGCTAGTCGCCGTACGTCTTGCTCCCGGGGTGAAGCCGTATTTGATCGGCTCCCATCTGTCGATGGAGCAGGGGCACCGGGATTTGCTTCAGGCAGTAGGGCTGAGCCCGCTTATCCAGCTGGATATGAGGCTGGGCGAAGGAACAGGAGCGGTGCTTTGCTTTCATTTTATCGATGCCGCGCTTGGGCTTATGCAGGAGATGGCAACGTTCGAAAGCGCCGGCATCTCGAAGGGATAGCGGAATTGCGGCGGCCGAATAAACAGTGGCGTTCGATGAAACCGAGCGTTAAACCGGGCTGTTAATTGATGTTGAGGCATGAAGGATTATTAAAAGTTAGGGGGCCGTATGCATGAAGGTGCTCGTTACGGGCGGCGCGAGAAGCGGCAAGAGCACATTTGCCGAGCAGCTCGCCATGCGGCTGTCGGACCAGGGAATTTATATCGCCACTTCGCGTATATGGGATACGGAAATGGAACAACGCGTCGAAATTCACCGCCGTCAGCGGTCGGAGTCCGGCTTTAGCTGGGAGACGGTGGAAGAGCCGCTTGCGCTCGCGGAACGGCTTACGGAGCTTAAACGGCGTCCCGATATCCGCAGCGGCCGTGCGCCTGCTGTGCTGGTGGATTGCCTGACGTTATGGTTAACGAACCATCTGCTGGAAGAAGAAAAGGAAGAAGAAAAGGAACAGCCGGCACAATCGGAAGAACGGGCAGAAGCGGAAGAAGCGGAAGAAGCGAATTCGCAAGCGGCCGGATTGCGGGGAAGTCTGGAATCGGCGATGAACGATTTGGAAGAGGCAGCGGCGGATTTTCCAAGCCCGATTATTTTCGTAACAAATGAAGTCGGAAGCGGCATCGTGCCGGCGTATCCGCTCGGACGGCGGTTTCGCGATGAAGCGGGGAGGATGAACCAGCGGATGGCACAGCTGTGCGAACGCAAATTTTGGGTCGTATCCGGCGTGCCGGTCGATCTGAATAAAGTCTCCTTCGCCTGGGAGGACTTGTGATTTTTTATTCGCTGCCGGAAACTTTGCTGTTGATTGCAGCCGCCATCGTTATTGATTGGACGGTAGGAGATCCAAGGCGTATCCCGCATCCGGTCATTATGATCGGAAAGTTGATTGCCTATCTGGAACGCAAGCTGCGCAGACAGGAAGCCGGGTATACGAATAACGGCCTGTTGTATCGCGGCGGAATATTGGCCGTGGCCGTCCTGACAGTTTCGTTTGCGGTGATGCTCGGAATGACGGTGCTGGCGGACGCCATTCATCCGTGGCTCGGATATGCGGTCACCGCTTGGTTCATTTCCACGACGATTGCCGTCAAAGGACTGAAAGACGCCGCAATGCTCGTTTTCCGCCCTCTGATGAGTGGGGATATGGATGAGGCGCGCAAATATACGGGTTATATCGTCAGCCGCGACACCCGCTCGCTGGATGAGCGCGGCGCGGCCCGCGCCGCTGTGGAGACGGTGGCCGAAAATATCGTCGACGCCTTTCTGTCGCCGCTGCTGTTCGCGATGCTCGGCGGCGCGCCGCTGGCGATGCTGTACCGCGCGGCGAACACGCTCGATTCGATGGTCGGCTACCGCAGCGACCGTTATTTATATTTCGGCCGCGTCAGCGCGCGTATTGACGACGCGCTCAATTACATCCCCGCGCGGCTGTCCGCGCTGCTGCTGGCGCTGTCGGCGCTGCTGCTGCCCGGGATGAATCCATGGCGGTCGCTCAAATCGGCGGCGGTTTTTGCCCGCCGTCATCCGAGCCCGAACAGCGGTTTTCCCGAAGCAGCTGCAGCGGGGGCGATCGGCATCGAGCTCGGTGGGACGAACGTTTATTTTGGGCATACGAGCGAACGGGCGCGAATGGGCTGGCCGCTGCGGCCGCTTGAGGCGCTTGATATCGTGAGGACGGTGCGGCTGCTCTATGCGGTCAGCATTTTGGTCTGGATCGGAGTGATCGGCTGGTGGCTGTATCTGTTGTTAAAAGGCTGACGGAAACGGTATGGCATCCGTTTGGCGCTTCCGTACAATTTTTGACCCGCTTTCCGCTGCCGGCAGCGATTCCGTTTACGCCGCCTGTATTGACGCGCAGCCTCGTCTTCTTTCCCGCTGCCGGCGCGCTGATCGGCGCTCTGCTTGCGGGCTGCGCTTACCTGTTTGATCTCGCTTTGCCGGCGCTGCCGGCAGCGGCGCTGCTGCTCGCGGTATGGGTTTGCGCAAGCGGGGGACTGCATCTGGACGGCCTGATGGATACGGCCGACGGCGTTCTGAGCGGAAGAAGCCGCGAGCGGATGCTCGAAATTATGAAAGACAGCCGTGTCGGCGCGATGGGTGTGCTGGCCGCCATATTGGTGCTGCTGCTGAAATTTTCACTGCTCTGTTCGCTGCTGCAGAGCGCCGATTGGGGCACTTGCCTTCCGCTGCTGTTCGCGGTTCCGGTATGGAGCCGCTGGTGGATGAGCCTGGCCATCGTGCGCTGGCCTTATGCGGGAGGGGAGAACGGACTGGGCAGCTATTTTCGCGGAGCGAATATGGGCCGCATCTGGGGCTCGCTGCTGGTCGGTGTCGCATTGACCGCAGCCGGCGCTCGGATCGGCGCTTTTTCGCCGGTGGAAACGATTATGCTGTGCGCATTGGCGCTGCTTCTCTGCCTTGCTGCCGGGACCGTATCGGCGCAATGGATCAGCAGGCGGCTCGGCGGATTAACGGGAGATACGTACGGGGCGCTCAATGAATTGCTGGAAGCGGCGCTGCTGCTTGCAGCGGTTGCAGCTATCGCGGGCTAACTGTAGGAAGCGGTTAAAGTGCGCAGCTACCATGGGCTAATTGGGGGAAGCGGTCAACGTGCGCAAGGGCTGCGGGTTAGTGTGGAAGCGGTCGTCGTGAGCAGCGGCCGCAAGCTTACTCCAGAAGCGGTCAACGTGTGCCGGGAGAGCAAACGTGCAGCCATTTGCTGCAATTACATATAGGGAGATGGAAACATGCTGGAACGATTCGGACATGGGGGCGATCTGCTGACGGCGGAAGAAACGTATGGGCTCTCCGCAGACGATTTTCTCGACTTCAGCTCCAATATGAATCCGCTCGGGCCGCCGGAAGCGGTAAGCAAGGTGCTGGGGGGTATGTGGCCAGCATCACGCAATATCCTGACCCGGCGGTACGCGGCCTGCGCCGCAAGCTGGCGAAACGCCACGGCGTGGGAGAGGAGCATATTCTTGTCGGGAACGGCGCTGCCGAGCTCATTGATCTGGCTGTGCGCGCGCGGCGTCCGCGCCGGACGGGCCTCGTGCAGCCGTGCTTTGCGGAGTACGGGGATGCCGCTGTCAAAGCTGAAAGCCATATCGCGGCGGCAAAGCTAAGCGAAGAAGACGGCTTCGAACTGCGCGCGCACCATTTGCAAGCGGAGACGGGACGCGAAGCGGATATGTGGCTGATCGGCTCGCCGAACAATCCGACGGGACGAATCGCCGATCCGCGGCTGCTGCTTCATCTCGCGCAGGCTAGCGGCTCGCTTGTCGCGGTTGACGAGGCGTTTATGGATTTCGTCCCGGAGGAGCGTACCTATTCGTTAGTCCGACAAGCGGTTTCACTGCCCAATCTGCTCGTCTTTCGTTCGATGACGAAATTTTATTCCGTTCCCGGCATTCGTCTCGGATACGTGATAGGCTCAGAACAGAGAATTGCCGAACTGCGCCGGCTGCAGGTGCCGTGGAGCGTTAATTCGCTTGCGCAGCAAATCGGGGAAGCGGTGCTGGAGGACGATGCGTTTGCGGAGCGGACGGGCGCTTGGCTGAGACAGGAGCGTCCTTGGCTCGCAGATGAGCTGCGAAAGCTCGGGCTGACCGTTTATCCCGGCGACGTCAATTACATTTTGTTCCGGCTGCCGGATACCGGCGTACTGAAGGAAGCCGGAGAGCTTCAGCGCCGGATGGGCCGGTGCGGCGTCCTTATTCGCGACGCCTCGCATTTTGCCGGACTCGGCCCGGGCTTCTGCCGCGTTGCGGTCAAGCTGCGCGAGCACAATGAGCGGCTTATCCGCGCGCTGCGCTCCTGCCTGGAGCAAGCTGCCGAAGGAGGTGCAGGCCGATGAAGCCAACCCGTATTGAAGGCGGAAACGGAAGTCCGATTGATGCCGGAAACGGCGGTACGTTCGAAAGCGGGAACGATTCACCGCTATGCAGCCGCTTGGCCGATGAGGGCACACCCCAGACGCAAGGGAGTCCCGCCGCCAGGAAGGCGAAGACGATCATGCTGCAGGGGACGGCGTCGGATGTCGGCAAAAGCTTGCTGACGGCGGCATTATGCCGCATCCTGACGCAAGACGGCTACCGGACGGCTCCGTTCAAGGCGCAAAATATGTCCAACAATTCCTATGTAACGCCGGACGGCAAAGAAATCGGGAGGGCGCAAGGCATGCAGGCCGACGCCTGCGGCATTGAGGCGACGACGGATATGAACCCGATTTTGCTGAAGCCGACGCGCGATATGTCGTCGCAGGTCGTGATGAACGGCGTCCCGCTCGGAAATTTCGAGGCGCGCGTATACCGCGAGCACGTGCTGGTGCAGGCGGGGGCGGCCGTACAGGAAGCGCTTGCCCGCCTGCGCAGCCGCTTCGACGCCGTCGTGCTCGAGGGGGCGGGCAGCCCGGCCGAAATCAACCTCCGCAGCCGGGATATTGTGAACATGCAGGCAGCCAGATGGGCCGACGCACCGGTCGTGCTGGTCGCGGATATCGACCGCGGAGGCGTGTTCGCCTCGATTGTCGGCACGATGGAGCTGCTGGAACCGGAGGAGCGGGAACGGGTATGCGGCTTTATTATCAATAAGTTCCGGGGAGACGTGACGCTTTTGCAGCCGGGGCTCGACTGGCTGGAGAAGCGGACCGGCAAGCCGGTGCTCGGCGTGGTGCCGTGGCTGCCGGAGCATGGACTCGAAGAGGAAGATTCGCTGTCGCTGCCGGCCAGCGCATCGCAAGCGCCGGGTCACCTTCAGAACCCGCTCTCAGAGGAGGCGCAAGAGCATTCCGCTTATAAGCGCGTACTTGATGTCATCGTGCTCCGCCTGCCCAAAATTTCCAACTTTACGGATATGGATCCGTTCCGGTTCGAGGAAGATGTGTCGCTGAGATACGTGGATCATCCGTCGCAGTGGGGAGAGCCCGATGCCGTCATCGTTCCGGGCAGCAAAAACGTCGCATCAGACCTGCAATTTTTGCGTGCGGCGGGACTTGCGGACAAGCTGGCGGCCCATATCGGCACCGGCGGCTGGACGGTCGGTATTTGCGGCGGATACGAAATGTTCGCGCAGCGGCTGCTCGATCCGGACGGGGTCGAGTCGGCTGACATCGAGAGCGCGGGACTCGGCATTTTTCCGATGGATATCGTGTTTGGGGCAACGAAACGGACGGAGCGGGTCGAAGGTGTATTCACGCTGGACGGAATCGGCACTGCTCTCCCTGTGGAAGGCTATGAGATTCATATGGGAGAGGTGCAATTTCTGGGATCGTGCGCGCATCCGCTTCGATTGGGAGCGGGAGCGGTGCCCGAAGGAGCGGCCGCGGTGGACGGACGGTGCTGGGGCACGTTTATGCACGGTATATTTCACAATGACGGGCTGAGACGGGCATGGCTGAATGCCGTTCGCGAAAGCAAGGGCTGGGAGCCGCTGGAGGAAGGAATGTCCTTCAGGCAGCGCCGTGCGCAGTCATTCGACCGTCTTGCCGATCATGTCAGGGCCCATGTAGATATCGAACGGATAAAGCTGGCGGCCGGACTTGGACTGGAGCGGATGCTGTGAGCCAGCCGTTCCGTACGGCGGCGGAATACCGGTCCAAATATATCGAAGGGCTTGTTCTCGCCTATTCCGAGGAACGGATCGTGCTGGAGTCCGCCATGCCGCTGCAAACGCTTGGAAACGCCGTGTTCGGGGGCGGGCTGGCGACAGTGAACCGGTTCGTCAACTGGAAGGTGCCCAGAAGCTACCGCGGCAACGATCCAAACGGTGACGCCGCAGAGGCGGTAAGGAGTTGGGGCTTCAATCCGAAACGAACGTCGGTGCTGCTGACGGCGGCCAAATTATCGCATGCTTCGGTGGAAGAGACGGCCGGCGACCGCTTCAGCCTGCTCATCTGCACGACCGCGGGGACAAGCAATGCGGCGCGAGCGGGCAGCGTCCGGACGCTTTTTCCCGCTTACGGCTACATGCCCGGTACGATCAATTCGTTTATTTATATCGACGGCGCCCTTACGCAAGCGGCGATGATCAATGCTCTCATGACAGCCGTCGAAGCTAAGGCGGCAGCGCTTCAGGATGCAGGAATCAAGGATGCGGATACCGGCCTGACGGCAACCGGAACGACGTCGGATGCCATCCTGCTCGGCGTAACCGGTTCGTCCGCTTACGGAGCGGTCCACGCTTATGCTGGAACGGCAACGACGATCGGCGGCGCCGTCGCGGAGGCCGTTTACCGGACGGTGCTGGAGGCGGTCATGACCCAGCATGAGCGGTAGCCGCTGAAGCGGGTTCAAATAAACGGTAAATGGGTTGATTTTCCACCCGGCGGCTTGTATGCTTTCCGTGTAGGAACGGTTAACAAACGTTTTGCTCAACCTGGTTATTTCAACGCGCGGTGAAAATACGGGAGAGGGTGTGGATGATACGATGAAGTACCGGACACTTGGAAAAACGGGTCTTAACGTCTCCGTTGTCGGCGTCGGAACGTGGCAGTTCGGCGGCGAATGGGGAATCGACTATACGCAGGAGGAAGTGGGATCCATATTGCGCCGGGCGAAGGAGCTCGGAATCAACCTGATCGATACGGCGGAATGCTATGGGCCGGATCATTTGTCGGAATCGCTCATCGGCGGCTATTTGAAGGAGGACCGGCGTGAAGACTGGATTCTCGCCACCAAGTTCGGACATCTGTTCACCCGCAATTTCGCAAGGGATAACCGCTGTTCGGCGGAAGATGTGATCAAGCAGCTGGACGAGTCGCTTCAAGCGCTGAAAACCGACTACGTCGATATTTACCAGTTCCACTCTCTCGGCAATGAATGGTTTGACAACGACGAGCTGTGGACGGCGCTGGACAAGCAGGTTGAGGCCGGAAAAATCCGTCATTTAGGCATTTCGATAGGTTCGAATGCGGATATCTATCAAACGTCGAAAGCGTCCGATGTTCGTGCCGGCGTCATCCAGGTCGTCTACAACCGCTTGGACCGGACTCCCGAGGAGAAGGTGCTGCCTTCCTGCCAGGAACAAAATCTCGGCGTGCTCGCCCGCGTCCCGCTCGCCAGCGGCTTCTTGAGCGGCAAATACGATGCCTCCACCACGTTTCCCGACAACGATCACCGCTCCCTGGAAGGCCGTTTTCCGCAAGAGAGGCGGGAGAAGCTGCTGCGCGAAGTCGAGGAGATCAGGCGAAGCGAAGTACCGCCCGGCGTGCCGATGGCCGAGTGGGCGCTCGCCTGGTGCCTGAAGCATCCGGCCGTTACAAGCGTCATTCCGGGCTGCAAAAACCCGGCGCAGGTGGAATCGAACGCCCGGGCGGCCGATTTGCTCGAAGCTTAAGCGGCTTGAGCAAGGAACGCACTTTGTTAATCCTCGCTATTGACAGAGATTTTCCGAGCATATATAATTCAACCCAAGTTATACCAATTAGGCCATGATCAAAGACACGACTTCATTATTCATGCTGCACAGAGAGAGGGGCGACAGCTGCAAGCTCCTTCAGTCATGACGATGAAGTTACCCCTTTGTAGCTGTGATGTGGAATCCGTATGTCTGCCCATACGGTAGTATTCGTCACCGGTTCATCCCCGTTAAAGGATGCCAAATGAGGGCCCCGATCTTTACATGGGGTCGAAATTAGGGTGGAACCACGAGTAAACAAGCACTCGTCCCTTTGCGGGATGCGTGCTTTTTTTATGCGCATTTCGCTTGACTTGATTTCAAAAATCAGGAAGGTGAGCACGATTGGCTATTCGAGTAACATTTCCAGACAGTGCCGTCAAACAGTTTGAAGCCGGAATTACAATTGAACAGATCGCAGGGTCGATTTCCCCGGGTCTAAGGAAAAACGCTATTGCGGGTAAAATTAACGGAAAGTTGGCGGATGTTTATTCGCCGCTGCATGCCGATGCTGCGGTTGAGATCGTAACGGTGGACAGCGCGGACGGCTTGGAAATTTATCGTCACAGCACAGCCCATTTGCTGGCGCAGGCACTTACGAGACTGTACGGGCAAGCAAACGTTAAACTGGGGATTGGCCCCGTTATCGAAGACGGGTTCTACTACGATATCGATATGGAACAGTCGCTCACGCCCGAGGACTTGGTGAAGATCGAAAAAGAGATGGAGAACATTACCGTACAAAATTTGGCTATCCGCCGCAGGGAAGTAAGCCGGGAAGAGGCTCTGGCGATATTTACGGAACGGGATGATCACCTGAAGCTTGAACTGATTCATGATCTGCCGGAAGATTCCGTTATCACTTTATACGATCAAGGTGAATTTTTTGACTTGTGCCGCGGGCCTCATCTGCCTTCCACCGGAAAAATTAAAGCTTTCAAGCTGCTCAGCATTGCAGGGGCCTATTGGCGCGGCGATTCCAACAATAAGATGCTGCAGCGCATATACGGCACTGCTTTTCCGAAGCGGGCCCAACTCGATGAGCACTTGTTCCTGCTTGAGGAGGCAAAGAAACGCGATCATCGTAAACTTGGCAAAGAGCTCGAATTGTTTATGTTTTCTGAAGAAGCGCCTGGGATGCCGTTTTACCTGCAGAACGGTATGCTCATCCGCAATCAGCTTGAAAACTTTTCCCGCGAGCTGCAGATGCGGCAAAACTATGAGGAAGTCCGGACACCGTTAATGATGAACCAGCGGTTGTGGGAGCAGTCGGGGCACTGGGATCACTACAAGGAAAACATGTACTTTACCGATGTTGACGATACCAAGTTTGCGTTAAAACCGATGAACTGCCCGGGGCATATGATCATTTATAAAAACCGGCTTCATTCGTACCGGGAACTGCCGATCCGCATATCGGAGTTCGGGCAGGTTCACCGTCATGAATTTTCAGGCGCTCTGAACGGCATGATGCGGGTGCGGACGTTTTGTCAGGACGATGCTCATATTTTTGTCCGCCCGGATCAGATTGAGGAAGAAATTAGCCGTGTGATCGCTTTAATTGACGAGATCTATGAAGTGTTCGGCTTCGAATATACCATTGAGCTGTCGACTCGGCCAGACGATTCCATGGGTTCGGAATTGCTGTGGAGCAAGGCCGAATCAGCCTTGCAAAATGTGCTGGACAGCCGCGGTATTTATTACCGGATCAACAAAGGGGACGGGGCGTTTTATGGTCCCAAGATCGACTTCCATATACTGGACGCCCTTAAACGGAGCTGGCAATGCGCAACGATCCAGCTTGACTTTCAGATGCCGGAGAAGTTTGAGCTCTCCTATATCGGTGAAGACAATCAAAAGCATCGTCCGGTTGTCATTCACCGGGCTGTATACGGCTCCGTCGATCGTTTTATTGGAATTTTGACGGAACATTACAGCGGACAATTCCCCGTATGGCTTTCACCCATACAAGTTAAACTATTGCCGGTATCGGATCACTATATCGACTATGCTTGCGAAGTGAAAAGCATTTTAAGCGGACACGGTATTCGAGCGGACGTTGATGCACGCAGCGAAAAGCTTGGCTACAAAATACGGGAAGCGCAGTTATCCAAAGTGCCGTACATGCTCGTGCTGGGCGAAAATGAAAAAACGAACCGATCTGTTTCCGTTCGTAAACGGGAGGAAGGAGATCTCGGAACGAGTGAGGTTCAAGCGTTTGTAGATCGCATTATCGAGGAAATTCAACTGAAAGTATTAAATTAGCGCCATACTGGCAGAGCTGCCGGTGTTGTGCCGGAATGTTGAGGACGTAGCCCCAGCTAATTCGCGGGGGAGACGTCCTCGTTTTACGAAAGCAATTATTAAAGAACCATTACTGTGATAATATGGGATTAATACAAAGGCTCAATACCGAAATCAGTATTTGATGATAACAGATTGCGATCGGACTGTAACTGGAATAAGGCTAGCCCATTACAGGGAGGAATATCTGTGGCAAATGACAATCATGCTCGTGAAGCAGCGTTCGCGACGAGAAAAATTGTAGCAGGACTTTTCATGTCGCTGGATGGGGTGGTGGACTCGCCCGCAAACTCGCCCCACAAGTGGATCAACGAACAATTAATGACCCAGATTGCCGCCGGCATCGCGCAGGCGGACGCCGTCCTGCTGGGTCCGGGTACGTACCGGCTGTTGGCTCAGTTTTGGCAGCACCAGAGCAACGACGTACCAATGGCTAATTTCCTGAACAATTCAACCAAGTATGTGGTGTCAAATACGGTGGACACGCTCGAGTGGCAGCCGGCGGCCCTGATCAAGGGCAATGTTGCCGAGGAGATCGCGAAGCTCAAGCTGCAGCCCGGCAAGAACATCCAGATCCCCGGCAGCCCCAGTTTGGTGAGGTCGCTGCTGCGCGATGGTCTGCTCGATGAGCTCAGCCTTAATATTTGTCCGGTCGTGGCAGGCTCCGGAATGCGCCTCTTCGACAATATAAACGATCAAGTGAACCTCGAACTCGCAGACTCGAAAATCTACAGTAACGGTGTGTTAGGGGTCACGTACCGGCCGGTGCGATCCGTCGACAAGTAGAACGATCCTGAAAAACCGTTACCATTACGGGTTGTTCTAGGATATCCAAACGGGCTCATAAATGCAAAATAAGAACTACTTCAGTTCCGTTCGATCATCGGAAGGTTTTTCGGATCGATCTACTCGGCACCATGCTCCGCTCCTGCATACAACCGTTCGCCGATAACCAACCGGCTAATCGCGGAAGCCCCCGTCGGAGTGGATGATTTGTCCTGTAATCCATGCCGCATCTTCCTTTATCCTGGCCGGATATCATATTGATGATCCGCCTGCCTGAAGGGTTATTGAAACGCCGCGCAAACTGGGCGCTGAGCAGGCACGCGGCGCGCACATTTACCGCATAATGGGCGTTCTGAAGCTTGCATCCAAGTTTTCATATCCGTCATGGGTTGAATGGGTTGCATTGTTGACTAAACTAAAATTCCATACCCGCTGCACGGACGCCTTCAAGCTGCAACAGCTCCACAAGACGCCCCGGCCAATCCCGGTCCTCGCCCCATTCCATCGCCCATTGTTTAACCTGCTTATCCCATACCTCCCTAACTAGATCACAATGATTGAGGAGGGAAGAGGGCGAAAATGAGTAGTGTCCCGAAACATTCCCGATTGCCCGGGATTCTCTCACCATGACGACGGGACCGTGTACTTGATATTCTTGTGAAGGATTCCGATGCAGGGGAATTGCCGATTAGCTGATTAGCTGCCGGGTATTCAATCATGAAATTGGAGGGTTATCGGATGAAGATGGAACAGATTACAAGGGGGCTGGCATTAACGGCGCTCTTGGGCGGTATCGCTCGGATCGGGATGGCGCCGAGCGCAGTCATTTGGGGAACCGACAGCCAGCAGGAACTCTATTTCGGATTCGTCGCTTGCTTGTTGATGGGGGTCGGTATTTTCGGCGTGTATCTGTACGAGGCGCATCGGCTTGGAATGATCGGGTTTCTATCGGTGCTTCTCATCTCGCTCAGCAGTACGCTGACGGCCGGATTAGTATGGTCAACAATGCTGGGGGTATCGGCAAGCAGCAGCGACTTTATCGCACCGATGCAAAATATCAACTCGCTTATGGCGCTGATTGGGATGCTCGGATTTTGCATTTTGACGTTACGAGCACGAATTTATCCGATTTGGACCGTTGTGCTCTTCTTGCTCTTCCCTGTGATATCCTTCATCCCGGTCGTGACAGATTGGGCAACCGTAGCATGGGGGCTCAGCTACATTGGCTTCGGCTATTATGTCCTGGCGAACAAGACGGTTAAAAATAGTTCCTATTTTGAGGCTTCGGTATAGCTGGCGGTTTGCTGTATGATAACTGAAGACGGCTTCGACGATTCCAGCTATAATTACAGATACAATAGCCGATGGAAGCTGGGGAAAGGATGATGAGTCGCCGTTTTCTGTTATTTTCCGTAACCATTGTTTGGTGGCTGGTTCTTGGATTGGCCTTGGCTGTCTTTGCCGTGTCCAAATGGGAAGGGTACGCTTCTCTCCAGATTGCATGCGAACAGCCGCTGCACTGCGAGAACCCGATGCGCTTAACTGAACATGCCGCGAATGATTTGGCCGCATACGGCATCACTGCTTCATTGTACAGCGCCTTGCTTATCATTTTCATGAGCATATCCAATCTCTCTTATTTTTCAGTGGCTGTTCTATTATACCATTATGGAAGACGGGATCCCTTCTGTCTGGCAGCGTCAATATTCCTGATCATAACGGGCACGATCTTCTGTACGGATCCGCTGGCGCTGCAGCAATCGCCGGTGCTGCTGTTTACATTCCACGCGATGGACGCGGCAGGATCCTTCTATCTGCCATTTTTATTCCTGTTTCCTGACGGGCGCTTCACCCCCAAATGGACGCTGATTCCGTCCGCGATTTGGGTGGGTGCCCAGTCGTACCGGTTTATTGTTCCGGAACATTGGGCGCAGCTGAATTGGGATCCCGTCTTTATGACGGTACTCCTATTGTCGACTCACGGTCCGTTCCTGCTCTCGCTCCGTGATCGAATGCGTCATACGATAACCGTCAAAGAACGACGGAACCTCAAGTGGTTCGCGATCAGTCTGCTGTGCTACGTCTTCGGCGGACTGCTGTTAGTGCTTCCTTATTTGCTGCAGGATGGGCTTGTGCAGCTCGTCGTGCAGGTGATATTTTTTGCAGCGTTGATGTTCTGGCCGGTCGCAATCGGAATCGGCGTGCTCGAGCACCGCCTTCAGAAATCAACTGTCGCGCTGCATCGCACGATCGTTTTTACAACACTGAGCTTTTTGATCACGCTGCTCTATGCTTTTTCGGTGGGCGGGTTCAGCATTCTGCTGCGGGGAGACAATGTTCTGGTCTCGCTTTTGGCCAGCGGCGTTATCGCCGTCCTCTTTCATCCGATTCATCTCGGTCTGCAGAGAGGCATCAATCGACTCGTTTATGGAGATCCGGAAAACCCATACCTGCCTTTGACGCGAATGATCGCTCAGGTGGAAACGATCGGGCGGGCGCAATCGGTTTGGACGGATATCGTGATCGGAATTGCGCAAGCACTTTCCCTCACTTACGCGTGTCTCTACACCGGGACCGGCGCCGAAAAGAAAGTCGCCGAATTTGGAGACCCGCACGAAATGAGCACGAAAGTGCCGCTTGAATGGGAAGGAAAGAACGTTGGAGCATTGGTCATCCATGCCGCGGAGTCGCTTAACAAAATGTCGATTGAACGGCTTGAGCTGCTGCATCATCTGATCCGTCAGATCAGCTTCGCCCTTTATGCGGAGCGGCTGAACGAACAGCTGAGGGAGTCCAAGGAGAGGCTTGTTCATACCCGCGAAGAGGAACGCCGCAGGCTGCGCCGCGACCTGCATGACGGACTGGGCGCTCACTTGGCGAGTATTCTGTTGAAAACCGAGGTAATCGCGGATCGCATGGAAAACAACACGTCCCTGCAGCGGCTCGTTACGGACGTTCAGGAAGGCATCGAGTCGGCAATCGCGGATATTCGTTCGCTCGTCTATGCGCTTAGGCCGCCGGTATTGGATGAGTTCGGACTGCTGTTTGCTTTGCAGGAGCTTGCTTTGCGGTTCTCGGAGGGTGGCAAAGAAGTGCGGATTATTGCCGCGCAGCCGCTGCCTCCCTTAAGCGCAGCGACAGAGGTAGCGATGTACCGGATTGTTCAGGAGGCAATTACCAATTCTTTCAGACATGGAGGGGCATCGCGTTGTCAGGTGGAATTGATGTCTTCAGATGGACTCCGCCTCACAATTGCGGACAACGGGAAAGGATTCGAAAGCCCTGTTTCCCCCGGTGTCGGGATCAGATCGATGAAAGAACGGGCGGAGGAACTCGGAGGATGCTGCCAAATCAATTCCACCGGACAAGGGACAACGGTTCAAGTGATGATTCCGGCAGCAAAGGAGGCGGCGGGCAATGGAGCGGACAGCTCAGGAAATTGAAGAGATGATCCGGATTTTGGTCGTCGACGACCATCCCGTTTTCCGGGAAGGACTGCTGTCGATTCTGGCCAGTGTAAAAGATTTTGAGTTCGCGGGAGAGGCGGCTACGGGCGCCGAAGCGATCGATATGGCAGAGGAGCAGCAGCCGGATATCGTGCTGATGGATATAGATCTTCCGGACTGCAGCGGTATCGAATCGATGCGCGAGATTCTGCGAATGAGCCCGCATATTGGAGTCATCATGTTAAGTATGATCGATGACGACGCTTCGATTTTCTCCGCCATGCGGGCGGGTGCTCGCGGTTATTTGCTGAAGGGAGCCCGAAAACGGGAAATCGTAAGAGCGGTATATGCGGCAGCCGACGGTGAAGCGATATTCAGCCCGGCGATTGCCAAACGGATGATCTATTATTTCGATTCGCAGCAGCATAGCGCACGGATTGATCTATTCCCGGAGCTGACGGCAAGGGAAAAAGAGGTTCTTGCTCTTCTCGCAAAGGGAAACAGCAATTCCGAGATCGGCACTCTGCTCGGACTGCGTCCGAAGACGGTCCGGAACCATATTTCGAACATCCTGAATAAATTACAGGTGACGGATCGATCCAAGGCGATCATATTGGCCAGAGAGTCCGGTCTGTAAAGCCGTTTAAAAGGAAAATGCGATGAACGTGCATTCGATTCAAGCTTGAATGTTGGACTGCTCCTTTATATGAGCAACAAGGGGATTCTCGTCATCAGCCATGAGCGGCATTTCATATATCGGTTGTGTTCGAACAGGAAGTGATGGAAATCACGAAAAAAGAGACCTTGCAAGGTCTCTTTTTTCGGAGAATCTCGTCCTCCAGCCAGAGTGTCGAGCAGCTCGCTTACTCGAGCTTGTCAGTAAACCGTGATCTCTCTCGGCGCACTGCGGCACTCTAATGTTCATCCATTCCGCGGCACAATCTGCCGGCGCGAGAATTGCTCGAAGCGTTACAGGTTGACGGCTTTCATGCCGGCTTCGTGATAACGGCTTCCCGCCGCGGCGCCTTGCGGAGCCGCTTCTTCGATGCGGGCGAGGTCCGCTTCCGACAGCGAGATGCCGAGCGCGCCCACGTTTTCTTCCAAATAGATTCTGCGTTTCGTGCCCGGAATGGAGACGATGTCGTCGCCCTGCGCAAGCAGCCACGCCAATGCAAGCTGAGAAGGGGTGCAGTCTTTTTCGGCGGCAATTTCTTCGATGCGGATGACAAGATCGAGGTTTTTCTGAAAGTTGTCCCCTTGAAAGCGAGGGGAGAAGCGGCGGAAATCGTCTTCGGCCAAATCATCGATCGTCCGGAATTGACCGGTGAGGAATCCGCGTCCGAGCGGGCTGTATGGGACGAATCCGATGCCAAGCTCCCGGCAGACCGGCAAAATCTCATCTTCCACATCGCGGCTCCACAGCGAATATTCCGTTTGCAGCGCCGTGATCGGATGGACCGCGTGTGCGCGCCGGATTGTTGCGGGAGCGGCTTCGGACAGCCCGAGGTAGCGGACTTTGCCTTCGCTCACAAGCTCGGCCATCGCGCCGACCGTTTCTTCAATCGGCACGTTCGGATCGACCCGGTGCTGGTAATAAAGGTCGATATAGTCGACGCCGAGGCGCTTCAGACTCGCTTCGCAGGCGCTTCTGACATATTCGGGACGGCCGTTGACGCCGAGGAAAGCGCCGTCCGCGCTGCGCATGTTGCCGAATTTGGTCGCCAGCACGACTTCGCCGCGCCGGTCTTTTATCGCTTGTCCGACCAGCTCTTCGTTTGAGCCGATGCCATACATATCTGCCGTATCGAGGAAATTAACGCCCAGATCCAGCGCCCTGTGAATCGTCAGCACCGATTCCTCTTCATCCCGGCCGCTGTAAAAGTCCGACATTCCCATACATCCGAGTCCCAGAGCCGATACTTCCAGCTCTCCGCCGAGCAATCTCTTCTCCATCGTAATCGCTCCTCTCATTTTGGACGCTTGTCCGCGTCCGGTTACGTCGAGACAACCATATTTTGGGATGAGTCCCATCTCCATTGTATTAAATGCCCATGCAGATGTACACCTCCGTACCATTCATCGATTCCGTTCACTTGCATCCAGTCTTTTTCCCCGCTCAAAACGACTCTGCCCAGCTCCGTTAAACGAACGGCACAGTTGCCGAATGACGGCGAGTGATTTTTATAATTTGGAAAAGAGGTTAGACCTTCGATATGGAGCAGGGGATGCGGACTTTGAGACATTTTCGCAAGACAGTGCCAATACTGCAGATCACCCATGCCAAGAACGTGAAGCCGATCCCCGGCTTGAGCGAACAGATTAAACGTCGTAAGCGGAGCGCGCTGCAGGATCTCCAGCGTCGTCTGCTCGACAATGCCGAGTCCGTTGTAAACGGAGGGGAGACGCGACAAATGGAGCTGAAAAGCGTCATGCACAAAGGGGAGGGCGGAGGTATCGGCTGCAAGGAGCCGCACAAGTTCGCCTGGTTCGGGCGAAGCGTACGCTTCCCACACTTGAGCGCCCAAATCGAGTTGCTCCTGCTGCACAGGGTGCCAAGCGCCGAGCAGTTGCTCCAGCTGTTTCACGGACAGCTGTCCCAAGCCGCGAAACGAATCGATGCCCGGAAACGAGTCGATGTTTAGCAGGCTCAGCTTCGTATGGCCAAGAGATTGTCCGGAAAACCAATGGAGCAAATAACAAAGCATCGTCTGGTCGAACAGATCGTATTCGAACCACAATACGATTTCCTTGTAGCGGCTGAAATCGGCCAGCGCCTTCTCCTGCGCTTCGCAGCCGGCAATGTATTCCCGGGCCGGAATTCCCATCGTCCGTTCCAAATATTGCGCCCGCACGGAACGGTGGGACTGCTGCGCGGGATCGTCAAATACCGGACCTTCAGAGTAGAGTTCTCTCCAGACGAGAATATCGCCCTGCACGACGGTTTGCCGCAGCTTGTCCGCGACGGAATCTCCGTTTACGATATGGAGCATGCTTCGACCTCCTTAATTGAAATGCTTCATAGTTCAATTAAAGCACACCGGCAAACTTTTTCAGAGTCCACGTTTAAAATTCTTTCATGATACCAAATTTTACAAAGACATTGCACGTATTTCGGGGGTATCGAAATCGACGGTTTCGCGCGTTACTTCCAATGATAACGGCGTCATTCACCTCGTCAACGACGATGAGCGCGGCGGGCAGCTGGCGGCCGAATTTATGCTGACGCTTGGCCTATCCAACATGGCGTTCATCGCAGGGCCTCAGGAACATCGAAGCCACTTTTTAAGGTTAAAAGGATTCCGGGAGAAATTGCATGGGCACGGCTATGAAATGGACGAGTCCCACATTTGCTGCTGGACACTTGAAGCAATCCGGGGCATCCGCCGATACGTTTCCTGTGCTATGGGACTCGGTAACGTTCAAAGGAAAAGTGTGGGATGATTTTCAGGAATAGGATTAAATGGAAAAAAATTCATAATCTCGCCGTCAACGGGAAAACGCTGTTTTATTTCGGCGGGGTGTGGAACGTGAACAACTGGGCTCAAGACACTTTCCATGACCAGCTCGGCAAAGTTCATGCGAAATGGGTGAATGAGCATTTTGGCATGATGCTTTACCCTGCGCGCAAAAAGGCGGCAAACCGCTTACGCTTTCCCACCCGTTCGATTATACCGTTTCTGCGCAAACGAAACACCCGGAGCTTGTGACGCGACTGCATGAAAGATCTCGAGGCGCAATTAAAGAACGAATCTCGGCGATCAACTGAAAAATCTCATAATGAGCTAAGCGGGCCTCATTTGATTGCTGTGTCCAATCGTTGGATTCGGTGACGCATAAAACAAGTGCCGAAATGCGAAATACGTTCAAATCCGCTTCCCGGTGTTTCCCGCCAGCATCTGCAGCAGACGCTCATCGACCTCTACAGCTTCGCGGGGAACGCGTTCCAGCTTGAAATCCGCCGCCAGCTCGGCGGACTTGACCGGCTCGGGCCGATCGAGCAGGCCGCTTAAGTAGGCCAGGCAGCCGATTACCGTCTCCGGCGGCGTGCCGCTCTCCCGGATGGCGTGAAGCGATACCGCACCGTGGCGCTTTGCCAGACGCTTGCCGTCACTGCCGTTAAGCAGAGGCACGTGGGCGAAGCGCGGAGGGGTGAGACCGAGTCCGTCATACAGATAAAGCTGGCGGGGAGTCGAATCGAGCAAATCGACGCCCCGAAGCACGTCCGTCACCATCATTGCGGCATCATCGACGACGACGGCCAGCTGGTAGCTGATGATGCCGTCAGCACGGCGCACGATGAAATCGCCGCCGGCACCGGCGGGAGCGGTCTGGTCGCCGGCGGCCTCGTCCCGGAAATGAACCGGCTCATCCGGCACTCGGAAGCGGAGCGACGGCGTCTTGACGCGCGCGCGTTCCAGTCGCTCCTGAGGCGACAGGCAGCGGCAGGTGCCGGGGTACTGCGGTCCCTCGGACGCCAGCCCGTGCGGCGCGCTGGCGACGGCAAGCAGCTCCGCGCGACTGCAGTAGCACGGATACAGCTTGCCTTCGCGTTCAAGCTTGCGCAGTGCCGATTCGTACAGCTCAAGCCGCTCGCTCTGCGTATAGGGTCCGAACGGACCTCCCGTATCCGGCCCTTCGTCCCAGTTCAGACCGAGCCAGCGCATATCTGATACAATTTGTTCCGCGAAACGGGGCTTGGATCGCGGTCGGTCGATGTCTTCCATTCGCAGGATGAATTCCCCGCCGCGGCTGCGGATTAGCAGCCAGGCCAGCAGCGCGGTCCTTGCGTTGCCGATATGCATAAGCCCCGAAGGCGTCGGGGCAAAGCGGCCGCGAATCAATCGCATCCTCTCCTTTTATGTATCCATGTTCCCATGGTATGATAACGGTCTAAAGAGACCGAATAATAGAGCCGAAACTTTGCGTATGGCTGCGGAAATATTTTTCCCGGAAAACAGGGAAGATGAGCATGAACCTGCAAAAGCGACACGATAATGATAGCATGCCTTTTTTGGACGGCGCAATTTGATCGGATAAGGTGCTTCATCGTAAGCTGCACCTGAGCAGCATATGAGCTGTGCCGGAACAAATAGAGAAGTATGAATAGCAATGACGCTGTGATCGGTAACGGGAGGAACGAAACGGGTATGATTCGAGTGATGGCGATGACGAAACAGCAGGAGCTGCTCAAAGATTTGAAGCTGGCGGATCTGGAGACGTTGGATAAGGAATGGTATTGGGTTGATTTCGACAACCCGGACGAATACGAAATTCAGCTGCTGGACAGCTATTTTCACTTTCATCCGCTGGCGATCGAGGACTGTCTTCATCTGCTGCAGCGGCCCAAAGTGGACCATTACGGGGATATCCATTTTTTCGTGCTTCATTCCATTGATCCCGGAACGCTCCATGTGAACGAAGTGAATGTGTTTCTCGGACCGGACTTTGCTGTGACGTTTCATTTTCATCCATCCTTTGAGATCGATGATGCATGGAAGCATTGTCCTTTTCCTGCCGAACATGCCGCCAGAGGGCATTTGTTTGCCGTTTATTTCGTCATGGACAAGCTTGTGGACCAATATTTTCCTGCCGTTTATGAGCTTGAGGATACGCTGCTCGATATGGAAATCGGGAGCGGCCATTTGGCGAGCCAGACGGATATGAACGATATTTTCAACATCCGGTCGCGTCTCCTCCGTCTTCGCAAAACCGTTGTGCCGATGCGCGATTTGCTGTACCGGATCATAAGCATGGGAGAGATTCCCGGCATGAAGGAACTGGCGGCTTTTTTCCATGACGTGTACGACCATCTGCTCAAGCAATCCGAAACGATCGAAGCGAGCCGCGAGATGACCGCCGATCTGCGCGACAGCTTCATGTCTTATAACTCCAACCGGATGAACCTGATCATGAAGACATTGACGGTCATCACGACAATCTTTATGCCGCTTACTTTTATTGCCGGTATTTACGGGATGAACTTTGTCAACATGCCGGAGCTGCAATGGCAGTGGGGTTATTTCGCAGTGCTCGGCGTTATGCTGCTGGTCGGGTTTTCCATGTATGCGTGGTTCCGCCGCAAGGGATGGTTTGAATGATTTCGATCAGGGGTCAATATGAAAAAAAAGGAGGCGGCGCAATGAAATCACTGCCGATTGACGGCGTGCTGCCGCAGCTGCTGAATGCGCTCCGGGAGCGGCGCAATGCGGTGCTGGTGGCGCAGCCCGGCGCAGGCAAAACGACGCGGGTTCCGCTCGCGCTCCTTAAGGAAACGTGGCTTGCCGGACAGCGCATTATTATGCTGGAGCCGCGCCGGCTTGCGGCGCGCTCGGCCGCACGCTACATGGCCGCCGAGCTCGGCGAGCAGCCGGGAGGAACGGTCGGCTACCGGGTGAGAATGGATACGAAGGTCGGGCCGTCGACCCGCATCGAGGTCGTAACCGAAGGCGTGCTTACTCGGATGCTGCAGGAGGATCCCGCCCTTGAGGGCGTCGGAGCGGTGCTGTTCGACGAATACCATGAGCGCCATCTGCACAGCGACCTTGGGCTGGCGTTATGTTTGCAGACGCAATCGCTGCTGCGGGATGATCTGCGGCTGCTCATTATGTCGGCGACGATTGAAGCGGAGCCGGTTGCGGAGCTGCTCGGAGATGCCCCGGTTATTGAAAGCACTGGGCGGCAGTATCCGGTGGAAACGAGGTATAGGCCTCTCGGTCCGGGCAAAAGGCTGGAGGAGGGAGCTGCTGCAGCAGCTCTTGAAGCGGTGCGTGAAGGGGACGTGCTCGTGTTTCTGCCCGGAATGGCGGAGATGCGCCGTACCGATACCGAGCTGCGCCGGCTCGGTCTGCCGGATGGTGTGAAGGTAGCCTTTCTGCACGGCAGTCTGCCGCTGCAGGCGCAGGACGAAGCGATCGCCCCTTGCGGACCGGGAGAACGAAAAATCGTGCTGTCCACCTCGATCGCGGAATCGAGCTTGACGGTGGAAGGCATTACTGCGGTTGTGGACAGCGGGCGGATGCGCGTGCCCCGATTCTCGCCGCGCACCGGCATGACGAGGCTGGAGACGGTCGCCGTCTCGCGCGCATCGGCCGATCAGCGGCGGGGGCGCGCGGGAAGGCTCGGCCCGGGAATTTGCTTTCGGCTCTGGTCGCAGCAGCAGCAGCTGCAGCTGCCCGCATCCGGAACGCCTGAGCTGCTGGAGGCCGATCTTGCGCCGCTCACGCTGGAATTGGCGGTCTGGGGCGTGCACGATCCGCTCGAGCTGGCGTGGCTTGATCCGCCGCCGCAGGGCGCTTATGCGCAGGCGCGGGAGCTGCTGCGCTCGCTCGGCGCGCTGGACGAGAGCGGCCGCGTGACGCCGCACGGCCGCCGCATGGCCGCGCTTGGCGGGCATCCCCGCCTCGCGCACATGGCGCTCGCATCCGCGCCGCTCGGCTGGGGCGATGCCGCATGCGAGCTGGCCGCGCTGCTTGGCGAGCGCGATCTGCTGCGCGGCGAGCGCAGCGCGGACATCCGCCTGCGCCTGGAAGCGCTGCGCGCATGGACTCGCGGCGGCGCGGCCTCCGGCCGCACGAGCGAACCGGGCTTCGCCGCGGCCGCTGCGAAGACGGCGGCGGAGGCGCGGCAGTGGCGCAGGGCGCTCGCGCAGCAGCTCGGCGCCTCAGGCTCCGCTGCCGTCGGTGGCCCGGCCACCGACGCTTCCCCTGCATCCCCTGCATCTGATGCACCCGACGCATCCATCGCACCCGACGTCTCCGCGGGATTCGCTGCACCTGTCGCACACGCCGCATCGGCCGCATCTGTTGCTCCCGCCGCATCGCGTGCTTCTGCGTCACCAGGTGCATCCGCGGCATCCGCGGCAGATGCCGCCGCCGGCGCTGACGGCAGCGGCGCATCAATGGCCCGCGCTGCGTCCGCCGAGCCGCCTTGGGGCTTGCTGCTTGCGCTTGCCTATCCCGACCGTATCGCCCAGCGCAGGCCGGACGGACGCTTTTTGCTCGCGAACGGACGGGGGGCCGCGCTTGCGCACCTGCAGCCGCTCTCGCAGGCAGCATATCTCGCCGCTGCCGAGCTGGACGATTCCGGCACGGAAAGCCGGATCGACCTGGCCGCGCCGGTATCAATTGAAGAGCTGGAAGAAGCGATGGAGACAAGGTTTCAAACCGAAGAGACGGTTGAATGGGATCGTGAAGCCGGAGCGGTTCGAGGACGGAGGCGGGTGAAGCTGGGAGCGCTTGTTATACGCGAAGTGCCGCTGCATCGTATGAATCCGGACGAGGTCGCAGACGCACTTTTGGACGGAATACGCCAGGAAGGGATTGGGCTGCTGCCTTGGAGCCGGGGGGCAAGACAGCTTCAGGAGCGGATCATCGCCATGCACAGCGTGAACGGTACCTATCCGGATGTGTCGGATGAAGCTCTTTCTGCAAATGTGGGGCAATGGCTGGCGCCTTTCGTTCACGGGATGAAAAGCCGGGAAGATCTGCGCCGGCTGCCGCTGACGGATGCGCTTGAGTCGATGCTTGACTGGCCGCAGCGGAGGGAGCTTGACGAGCAGATGCCGACTCATATTACCGTGCCGAGCGGTTCGCGCGTGCCCGTAGATTACAGCGATCCGGCCGCGCCGGCGGTTGCGGTGCGGCTGCAGGAAATGTTCGGCATGAGGCAAACACCCCGGCTCGGCGGCGGACGCCTGCCGCTAACGCTTCACTTGCTGTCCCCGGCCCGCCGCCCGGTTCAAGTGACGCGGGATCTGGAAAGCTTCTGGAGCAGCGTCTATTTCGAAGTGAAAAAAGATTTAAAAGGTCGGTATCCGAAGCACTATTGGCCGGACGACCCGCTGTCAGCCATTCCGACCAGCCGCGCCAAGCCGAGGACATAAGCCGCATTGAATAGGATCGGATTTTTTCATAAATGTCGGAAGGAGGTGACCGGATGGCTGTTGCGCTGTTTACACTATATATTGCCATTATTAATATTGCCGCTTTTGCCATGTTCGGGAGCGACAAAGCGGCCGCACGCAAAAACCGCCGCCGCATCCCCGAGAAACGTCTGTTTCTCGTCAGTGCGGCCGGCGGTTCCATGGGTGCGTTAATCGGCATGCGGATTTGGCGCCACAAAACGAAGCATGCTTCGTTCACGATCGGCATTCCGCTGCTGCTCCTGCTCAACTTGGCGCTTGGAGCGCTGTTCGTACGAAGCTTGTTATAGCCGGTGCGTTATTTGCGGCTTTCGGTCGTTTGCCCGCCCGCAAGCTCGCGCACCTTAAGCAGGGCGCGGCGCGAACCGAGCTGCTGGTCTTCGTCGCCTTCATATTCAACGGTAAGCCAGTCTTCGTAGCCGGAGAGCTGCAGCTGATCGAACACGTACCCGATATCAACCGAGCCTTCGCCGGGTACTTTGCCGGCAAACCGCTCCCCGTTAAGCGCCTTGAACGCCAAGCCTTCATAATTTTCCGGCACTTTCACGAAATCTTTCACATGCACATGCGACAGATAAGGGAGCAGCTTGACGATCGCTTCCGACGGATTGTCATCGACAAGCAGGAAGTTGCCCATATCGAACGTGCTGCGCAGGGCGGGGGAGTCCACCTGCTGAATGATTTCCAGCACCTGGTGCGCCTTGCCTGCAAACACGCCGTGATTTTCCAGGCAAAGCGCAATTCCTTTCGCTTCCGCGTAAGCTGCCGCTTCCTTCAATCCTTCCGCAATCCATAATTTGGCGTCGTCGTACGAGACGCCTTCTTTACGGTCTCCGGCAAAGACGCGGACGACACTCGCGCCGAGCGCGGCGGCACGATCGACGGCGGTGCGGATGTCGTCCACCTGCTGCCGGCGTTTGACTTCATCAGGCTCTGCAAAGTTATTCCCCGCTCCGAAGCAGGCCAGCTTCAGTCCGTTGCGTTCCAAAGCTTCCTTGACTCGGTCCAGTTCATCATCATTTTTCCAAAACATATTAAGCAGCTCGACGCCTTCAGCTCCGGCTTCGGCGGCAAAAGCGATGAAATCCTCATTGTTCCATGTTCCATCATACAAATATTTGTGGCAACTCCATATGCTCAGTGCCGGTTTCATGTTACGTTTCCTCCTTTGATTACCGTCAACGGAATGCCCGGATGAATTCGACCGCTTTGCGGATGTCTTCCTCGGGTTTCGTGCCGACCTCGCGTTCGATCGTCAAATACCCTTCATATCCGATTTCCTGCAGTGCGGCAAAATAAGCGCTGAAATCGACTGCTCCTTCCCCGAGCGGAACCTCTTCGAACGCGTTGCCCGAGGAAGCCATTTCGGAGATCGCCGCATGGTCCAAGCCGTTTCCTTCGAAGCCAAGAAAACCGTACACTTTGCGCGGATCGATCGGCCTGCGCCGGATGCCGTCCTTGACGTGCGTATGGACGATATAGTCTTTTAGCGTGCGGACGCCCTGTACCGGATCGTCGCCCGTCACCATGACCATATTGGCGGGATCGAAATTGACCGATACGCCGTTCGTGCTCAGCGTGTCGAGAAACGCCTTCAGATGGGCGGCCGGCTCCGGTCCGGTTTCGATCGCAAAATAAGCGTTCATGCTTTTGGCGTATCGTCCCAGTTCATCGCACGCTTCCTGCATCGCGGCATAAATCGGACCGTTTGCATCGTCCGGAACGATGCCGATATGCGTCGTCACAATGGGCGTTCCGAGCTCGACCGCCAAATCGAGGATCCGCTTGGACTTTTCCACCTTGGCAAGATTGGCGCCCCGGTCCTGGAATCCGTACCCGCCGAGGTCGCCGCACAGCGCCGAAATTTCAAGCCCGAGACCGTATATAAACTCCCGCAGCTCTTTCCGTTTGCCGGGGGAGAGAGCGGCCGGGTCCATTTCTCCGGATACGGCATAGATTTGAACGCCTTCCGCGCCGACCGCCTTCGCTTTCTTTAATCCCTCGGTAACGCCGATTCCGAAGCTGTCTACGATGACGCCGATTTTATTGGACAAATTCATCTATCGCACATTCCTTTCCTGATCAAGCGGTAAAATGGTGAGTATACTGCGCGCGGCTTGCCGGCTGCTAAAAGTGAATTTCCTTGCCGATTGCCGCCGATTCATAGATCGCGGTCAGCATTTTAATGAGTTCAACGCCGTCCTCAACTGGACTGAGCGTCTCCTTCAAGCCCCGGCAGCTGTCGGCGAAATGGGCAATTTCACGCCCGAACGCCTGCACAAAATCAAAGGACAAATGATCGACCTGAGGGGTGATGTTCATGATCGTATCGTGGCGCTCGGTCACGATGCGCAGCTCGGGCTCTAGCTCCGCGCCGCCCTTGTCGCCAAACAGCTGTACCGAAATCGAATCCTGTTTCGCATGCAGCGTAAAACTGACATCCACAAACAGCGACGCCCCGTTTTCGAAGCGGATGAGCGCATTGGCCAAATCTTCCACGTCATTGCGCTCGGCGTCGTAATCGGCTGCTTTGTAAAACGATAAGTTTTGGATGTTGGAGCGGTTGCCCAGCTTGCGGTATGTATTGCCGCTCACGCTTTTTACTTTCGGACGACCCATCAAATACCAGCACGCGTCAATGATATGAACGCCGAGATCGATCAGCGGACCGCCTCCGGACCGTTCGCGGTCGGAGAACCAGCCGCCCGGATTGCCGAGCCGCCGCAGGCAGCTCGCCTTTGCATAATAAATGTCGCCCAGCTCACCCGCGTCCACAAACCGGCGTACGACATCCGTGTTGGAGGCGTACCGCCGTACAACGCCGACTTGAAGCAGCTTGCCGGAACGGCGGACGGCGTCCTGCACGCGCAGCGCTTCCTCGACCGTTTTGCAAAGCGGTTTTTCGCACAGCACATGTTTGCCCGCTTCAAGGGCTGCGATGCTGATCTCGGCGTGCGTGTTGTTCCAAGTACAAACGCTGACGGCCTCGGCATCGGAGCTTGCAAGCAGCTCGCGGTAATCGGTGTACACGTTCGGAATGCCGTATTTGGCCGACGTTTCCTGCGCCCGCTGCTCGTTCAGGTCGCATATTGCTACCAGCTCAATGTCCGGGTTGGCCGCATAAGCTCCCAGATGCGCACCCGATATGGAACCTGCGCCGATCACTCCGACTTTCAATTGACTCATTCGCCTGTGCCTTCCTCTCCTGCGGTAAGTTTGCTGCCGCCTCGCGTTGCTGCCGAGATTAGCGGCATGACCTATTTGTTCATCTTCATTAAAAGGATGTGATATCATGATGTTTGAGATAGCTTTAATTTACCATGCAATATTCGGGTCGTGAATGTACAGAATGCCAACCTGCATGGACTATATATTCATTTCAACAAGATTTTGACCGTTCCGCCCTTTAATGAATTGAATGATCCTGAACCAATCTGCAATAAAGTAGACATCCGGTATTTCCGTCTTAATACAAAATCAAACCTGCTTAAACATGATTATGATCGTCTGGTTACCGGGGAATGAGTAAACGAAAGGCTATGAAAAATTCTTGAACATAAGGGTCCCAAAAACGTTGATGAATTAGAATCTAAAGCAGCTGATTTTTCTGAAGAAATTCAATAAACATCATAACAAGAAGACGGCATGCCGAATAATTCTCGGATGCCGGTTTCTCAACTAACGGGTACGATTCTTTAATACATTTGGCATAAAAGTTATACTGATAAATGATGTGAATCAATCACGTTCGGGAGGGAGTATTATCTTTTTCAATACAATAAATTACCTAAAGTCAGGGAATGAAGTTCAGCGCCGAGCCTATACAGTAATCAAAGAACTCAACGTTCTCAATGACCTGTCTAGGTATACACCTACACTATGCGGTACCATTCCAATTTCTATTGACGTAGAGGGGTCTGACCTCGACATTATTTTAGAGGTATATGATTTCGAGTTTTTTAAAAATGAACTCTATTCACTTTATGGAAACTTAGAAGGGTTTGTTTTAAAGGAGTTAAGCGTCAGAAGTGTGCCAACAATCGTGTCAAACTTTCGTTTTGGTGGCTTCGAATCGGCACATGATTATTGAAAATCACCTTTTAATATTGAACCCCCATATAAGAACAAAAATTATTAGCCTTAAGGAAAAAGGCATAAAGACAGAGCCGGCATTTGCTCAAGTTTTCGAATTAACAGGTGACCCTTATGATGAACTTCTTATTCTTGGAAGTAAAATTGGCATCATCAATTAAGCCAACGGTTACTTTAGTGAAATAGCGCAGCGGCAGTCTGGACTCTCGTCATTGACTGCCGCTGCTTCTTTGTTCAATGTTAGTCTAAAAAACTAATTTCTCTAAAGGCTGGTGATTGTTTGATGCCAAAATCCACATCAGATCAACAACGCCAGTCTGGAACTTATTTTCTCTGATCACCTGCGAGCTCCACTCCAACCATGATTTCCTCTTGGTCGGCAATACGCGTGCAGCTGCCCTGGCTGGTGCCGCATACCCGCTGCATGATGATCCCCGCCGTCCGCGACCCCTTCCATGAGAACGACGCGGTTTGGACCCGGTTGCTCCAGGGCATCGCCCACCGGTTGGGTCAAGCTGGCTCTACAGATCCTTCCGGCTGAACGCCCGGCACCCCAGCAAGAGCAGAACCGCCGCATACCCCACCGTATAAAGGAGGAAGGCATTCGAAGGAACACTCGGCATGGAAAAAGGACCCATGTCAGCCAGCGCCAACCCGGCCCAATCCGCTCCCCCCATAAGCTCGTAGAGGCTTCTTCGGTAGACCGAGTCCGTGGGCAGGAGCAGCCCGGTCAGAAGGACGAATTTTTCCAGTGCGGGGTGTGTCTCTCCATAGCTCGATACCCCTTCGAACAGCCCGCTGAAGAGGGCAAACCCGTACAGAAGGGCGGCGAAGATCCCGTTCCCGAGCATCGGCAAATAGACGGAACCCAGCATTGTCAGCGTGAGGAGAAGGAGCGGCATCCAGAGGAACAGCACGAAGCTTCGCAGCAGTTCTTCCGCCCGTACGGGAAATCCGCCCAGGCTGTGGATGGTCCAGACCACGGAAACGAACAGGACTGTGCTGTACACGGCGATCCAGACGGCGTGGCCCAGCCATTTGGCCAGATAGAGCTTCCAACGGGGGATGGGGCGGGCGGCGACGGCCAGCAGCAAACCGTTCTCCTGTTCGCCCGTGACGGTCCCCATGGCTGAGAAGAGCACGAAGAAGGACGCCAGGAATTGTGCGAAAAAAAGCCCCAGCACCATCAGCACCATGCTGTTCATCAGCCGTTCGGCGGGGGAGACCCGGTTCTGCCAGGCCATGCCTGCCAGCTCCCGGACCCCGAAGGCGAACAGGACCAGAAAGACGAAGGTCAGAATTAGCGTGACCAGGAACACCCGCTTGCGGGTCAGCTCCTTGAAGGTGGCGGAGATGTATAAGGTCATTGCGGGACACCTCCTTGACGGGACCCGGCCATTCGGAGGAACCAGTCCTCCAGGCTGTACGGCTCGGGGCCGGATTCGTAGAGCGTCAGGCCGCTCCGGATGAACAGAGAGATCAGATAGCCGGCCTGTTCCCGGTCGGTTACGCGGGCGGACAGGAGGGCGTTACCGCTCTCATCGGCCTCGACCAGGCTCAGCTGGGAGGAGAGGGCGCCGCCGACGGCGTCGTTCAGCTCCGCCCACGTCTCCGGGAGCCAGCCGCCGAGCCGGAAGCGCCAGTTGGCACCGCTGTCCCCGCTATCACCGGTGCCGCTGAGCAGCTTGTGCAGCGGACCCGACGCCAGCAGCTCGCCTCCGTACAGGAAGGCGGCTTCATCGCACAGCTCCTCCACATCCTCGAGCAGATGGGTATTGAGGAAAATCGTCACGCCTCTGCCCCGGAGCCGCTTCAGCAGGCTGCGGATCTCGTAGCGGCCGACGGGGTCCAGGGCCGAAGCGGGCTCGTCCAGGATCACCAGCTCGGGATCCAGGAGCAGGGCTGCAGCCAGGCCGAGGCGCTGCTGCATTCCCTTGGAGAAGCCGCCGACCCGGCGGTCCGCGGCTTCGGACAAGCCGACCAGCTCCAGGGAATCCCGGACCCGGCTGCGGAAGGCGGGCGCCCGCGTTTCCTGCGGGCGCAGCCCGCCCAGTTGACCATGGAAGCGGAGCACCTCCGCCGGTGTCAGCCAATCCTGAAAGCGGAACAGCTCGGGCAAATACCCGAGCTTGCGTCGTGCCTCCGGCCGGCCCAGCGGCAGCCCCAGCACGTTGGCCCGCCCGGAATCGGGGCGGTGGAGGCCGGCGAGCATTTTGACGAAGGTGCTTTTGCCGGCACCGTTCGGTCCCAGCAGGCCGAAGATGCAGCCCTTCGGCACCTGCAGGGTGATGCCGCGGCAGCCGCCGCGGCCGTTGTAGGTCTTGGTTAATTCCGCCGTTTCAATCATCATCATGACTGGACAAGCTCCTCCGCGGCCCGCTGGAAGGTGGATTCCATGGGGAAATCGTTCATATCGCCGCTCAGCAAGCCGATCCGTTCCCCGTCGAGCCAGAGCAGATAGCGATTGCTGCCGTCCAAGGTCATGATCGCATCATGTCCGCCCAGCCGCAGGCTGGTGGTCACGCCGTCTTGGACCGGAACCGGCAGGGTGCTCCGCCAATCGCCGATGGCGGCCAGTTTGGTCCGCAGGCTGTCCGGCAGCACGGGCAGCCCCAGTACCGCCTCTCGGACGGTTGCCGCATCGATGCCGCCCTCCACCGTCAGCTCCGGCTTGCCGAATTGGAGCAGCCGCACCGGCTTGCCCGACAAGGTGCCCTCTGTGGTGATGCCGTCCGGGATGTGCAGCCGGATGGCTTTGCCGTCCGCCTCGGCAGGCAGGGTGGTGGTGCTGCCCAAACGGGTGAGCAGCCGGTTGACCGCCTTCACGTTCAGGTGGAAGGTCAGCGTGGTGGCCGGCTGGTAGGCGGGGGCGGTAGGGTTCCCCAGCTGGAGCAGGGGGGCGCCCATCCGTTTTTTCGCTTCCTCCCAGGTAACGGTGCGGGCCTTCCCGCCACCCGATTGGGTCAAGGTGCCGTATTGGGCCAGGTTGAAGCTCCGGTCTCCATCGGGAGAGCCGCGGTCCAGCAGGCTGGAGATGGCCGCCATGTCATCCGCTGTGATCCCGACTCCGACCATGTGCTGGATGCGGAAGGTTTGCATCATGGCGGCCAGCGCCCGGTCCCCCAGGGGAGTGGTGATCAGGCCGATGGCTATAACAGCTGCGGCAACTCCGGCGGTCAGTCTCCGAAGCCTGCGTTTGGCCGGTCTCTCCGTCCGCCAGGTGCCGTCCGCGCCATTAGCACCTGTCGCCTTTTCAACCCCCGTTCCCCCGACAACCGGGGCCCCTTGTGTCACCCGGAATTCTCCTGTCTGCTTCATCTCAAGCGCACCATCCTTCTCGTGATCATTTTGATTCCCATCCAATCGTGCCTCGATCCTTGTTTCGTCCGTACGCCGATCTTCCTCCGCCAGCCTCCAAAATGCCGGAACCGGCTCCCGGGCCGCCAGCCTCTCGAACCGCTCCCAAGCCCGGTCCGTATCAAAAACCGGCTCCCCGCCGGTCCGTTTCGCTCCGTCCGCCATCGTGCTGCTCCTCCTCCTGCCCGTATTTCTTCTTCAGCCGTTCCTCCGCCCGGGCCAGCAGCGTGCCGACAATCTTCGGGTTGACCTCCAGCCGGAAGGCAATCTCCTCGTAGCTGTACCCTTCCTCCCGAAGCAGAAGGGCGGTCCGGTCCCGGTCCGAGAGTTTCTGCAGCACCCGGCGGACCACGTCTATTTCCCACTCGCGGATGACCTCCGTCTCTCCCGAAGGGGCGGTGCCTTCCGACCAAGCCGCCACACGGGCGGTTTCCTTTTCCAATAACGCCTTGCCCGACGACCGTTGTCTCAAATAATCGTAGCCCACCCGGGTCAGAACCCGATGCAGCCAAGCGCGGGCGGCCTCCAGCTGGTCCGGAGGGCTCCGGTAGAGCCGCAGGAACACCTCTTGGGCCAAATCCTCCGCCGTCGCATAATCGCCGGTCAACGCATAGAGCTTCCGCGCCACCTCGGGGTAATGCTCCCGGAACAAGCGCTGGAACAGCTCGGGTACTTGTGAGCCTTCTTCCATGTTGCCGCCGTCCCCCTTTCACTTATAAGACGGATGCCGGATCGTTTTTGTAGCAGTGTAAAAAAACAATTCTCATTTTGATATTATTCTGCGGAATCTCTTCCGCCATGGTGGGGGAAGTCCTGGTCCCCTGGCTAGCAGAACGATCCTGAAAAACCGTTACCATTACGGGTTGTCCTTGGATGCTAACGGAAGCCCCAAAGCTGGGCAATCGCGTCCTGGCAGGGCGGCACTGACGGATCAATCTGGATCGTTTCGGAATGCCTACTGTCAGATGAAAATAAAGTAGACAATTAATTCCAACAATGATATAATTCTCGCTCTTGACATTATTGGCGCGGATTTACGAAAGCGTCATTGCTTGCTGCAAAACTTTTGGGAGGTAACTGATCCATGACTGTTCAAAGTGCCTATCAAGAAGAAGAAAAGCGGCTGAACGAGGCCGTAACCGAAATTAATGGACAGCTCAGCGAAATCGGGCCGCGTTATACCGGCAACGATTTTACCGAACAGATGCTGGACGTTCAGCGCGAGGAGCGGAAGCAGAAGCTGGAAATCGCCCGCAAAGAAGCTTATTTCGGACGCATCGATTTTCAGGAAAACGGCGGAGCCGCTCCGAAGCCGCTTTATATCGGCAAAGCCGGCGTCGGGCGCCAGCATTCGTCCGATCTGCTCGTCATCGACTGGCGGGCGCCGGTAGCAAGCCTTTTTTACTCGTTCAGCGGCGGGGAAGCCCCGGTCCGGTACGAGTCGCCGGAAGGCGAGGTAAGCGGAACCGTCCATTTGAAACGGAACCTGATGGTGCGCGGCAGCGAGCTGCACCGGCTCGTTGACAGCTATATCCGGGGACAAGAGGAAGATGCCGTCACCGACGAGTTTTTGCTGTACCGTCTCGGCGAGAGCAAGGACAACAAGCTGCGGGATATCGTATCGACCATTCAGGAGGAGCAGGACAAAATCATCCGTGCGGACAAAAATGTCGCGCTCTTCATCCAGGGGGTTGCGGGAAGCGGCAAAACGACGGTGGCGCTGCACCGGCTCGCGTTTTTGCTTTATCGTTACGCCGACCGCATCTCGTCTGAACGGATGATTATTTTTGCTCCAAACCGGATGTTTCTTGATTATATATCGGGCGTTCTGCCGGAACTCGGCGTCGGGGATATCGTGCAGACGACGTTTGCGGATTGGGCGGTCGAGCTGTTGGATCATCAGGTGACGCTGCAAAGTGCGGCGGAAACGCTGGAATATTGGTTTGAACAGGAGCGGACCGAGGAAGATTTGCGACAAGCCTCGGGACGTTATAAAGGAAGCGCCGCGTTCAAAGAGCTGATCGACCGGCAGCTGCATGAGCTGGAGCAAAGCATTCTTCCGGAGCAGCCGTTTGAGCCGCTGGACGGCATCGTTCTGCAGCCGGCGCAAATCAAGGCTTGGTACGAGACGGATTACGGCGAAGAGCCGCTGATGAAGAGGCGCGAGCGGCTCGCAAGCCGGCTGAAGCGGTGGCTGGAGTCGGAGCTCAAGACGCGGCGCATCGTCGACAAGAAGTTGCGCGCCAAAGCGCTCGCCAAACTGAATTCGTATACGAAAAAGATTCCCGCTTTATCGGCGCTAGAGCTGTACCGTACATTATTCTCCGGCAAGCAGTCGGCGCCCGAAGTGCCGAAAAAGATCGCCGCGGAAACAGCCGCCCGGCTTAAAGCGGGCTTCGCCGCCGTCGAAGACTTGGCCCCGCTCGCTTATTTGCACATCCGGCTTTACGGGCTCGGCAAGCCGTATTTCGACCATATCGTCATCGACGAAGCGCAGGATTATTCGCCGTTTCAGCTCGAAGCGCTGCGTCTTTGCCAGCGCCAGCCGTCGCTGACGGTGCTCGGCGACCTGCAGCAGGGCATTCACGCCTACGCCGGCATCGGCAGCTGGCAGGAGCTGCAGCAATTATTCCCGGAGCAGGACACCGGCTATTTCGAGCTGGACCGCAGCTACCGCTCAACGATGGAAATTATCGATTTTGCCAATCGGATCTTATCCGGGATGGACGGCGGAGTAAAGCCGGCCGTACCGGTCTTCCGCAGCGGCGACTCGGTCGTGACGGAGCGGACGGACGACGCGCAGTGGCTGTCCCGAATCGCCGATACGGTGCGGGAGTGGCAGGAGGAAGGCATCTTCCAGAGCATTTCGGTCATCGGGCGTACCGCCCGCGAATGCGACCTTATTCACCGTTATTTGCTCGCCGGCGGCTTCGAAGCCTCGCTCGTTCAGAGCAGACAGCCCGCTTACGGCGGAGGCTTGACGGTCGTGCCCGCCTATTTGTCCAAAGGGCTCGAGTTCGACGCGGCGCTGATTGCCGACGGAAGCGGACAAGCGTACCGGCGAGCAGATGCGAAGCTGCTGTACGTCGCCTGCACGCGCGCCCTGCACCGGCTGAAAGTGCTGCATCGGGGCGAGCTGACCCATTTGCTTGATTAATCCATTCGATAGACCGTTAACGCTGCCGTCGTTAGCGGTCTTCTTTTTACATAGGCTATGTTAAATCTTAATGTTGCTTTTTGACTAACGATTCATTAAACAATCGTATTCGGTAGTCAAGACTCGATTTCAATACTGACAACTGTTTTCCACGTTTCTGGAAGATGACACTGCATTGCAGGTGTGAAATAGATTTCTTTTCGATCTCCTTTAATTCGATACTCCTGCTCGGCGATATAATTCTCAATTTCCTGGTAAGTTCGTTTAGTGTCACAATAATGCCCAACGTGAAGTTTCTGGGCACAGAGTATGGAATCGACTTCGATAAATTTAGTCTCAGGGATTACCTGTCCACGCAGGTTCTTCTCGACTTTAGCTCTTGCTTCTTCGTACATCGAAAGAGTAATACAATGAGGGATTTGCATCATGTAAGTAACGGAATACTGATTGCCTTCATTTAATCCGTGCCAGATGATTTCGTGCGGCATTAACTTAAATTGATAGCCCAATTCATATGGAAAGCGGTATTCATCTGCTGCGACACATATTGCAGCCTAGGAACTTGCTGAATACTTACGGCTCCTGGTTTAAGTGCGTAAACCTGAGGATAAATCTTTCGATGATCATGTATGATTTTTTTAATTTGTTCGGTTTCCAAAGATTAGATCCCTCCCAATGGGTTCTTCAATTCCTTCATATCCATAAGTAAATCATCTCTCCGAACAATGATGCTACCCAAATTATAGAACAAATGTTCGCATGTCGCAATATCTACAATGTAGTTTAACATAGCTTTACATAAAAATTGACAAATACACTCTTCCTCCTTTACCCTTTTGATTGACACCAATGTCAATGTAAAGAGAGGGAGCCGTCATGACGCCGCGTACAAAAGAACAAAATGAAGCGATTCGCAAGGAGCGAACCGATCAGATTTTGCAGGCTGCCATTCACGAATATGCGGAGAAAGGTTTTGCGGCATCGGAGATCGGCGAGATCGCACAGCGGGCTGGTGTTGCGCGCGCACTTGTATACCACTATTTTAAAAACAAGCAGACGCTGTTTCGTGAGCTTTACGAGTACATGATGGATAAAGCACGGCAAGCGACCTTATCTCATTTCGAGCAGGAGGGATCCGCGCCCCGGCTGTTCGGTGAGTATGCGAGGATCGTTTGCGAACAAGTGATGGAGGAACCGGCGGTTTCCCGCTTTTTCATGCGGATCAGCCTCGATGTCCATTATTTGTATCCGGCAGAAACATTTTCACCGTTCGAATGGGTAAAAGATTTTATCCAGCCGATGGCGCTGGCGATTGAGAAGGGGATGAAGGAACAGACGATCCGCCAAGGGGACGCCAATCTAATGGCGATGCAATTTTGGGGCGCCGTATCGCAAGGAATGAATTATTTGGACCGGCTGCAGCAAGATCTTCTCTCGGGCGGGGTTTCCGAGCCGGAGGCGAAGGGGCAGCTGAAGGTGGCGCTGGAGCAAGTCATTGAGTCGGCTCAGGCAGTCGTCAGACCGGAGTAGTTTTTTTTGCCTTTATAATTGACATTAGTGTTAGTCAAAAAAAGGAGTGATTAAATGGCGTTAATAACAATGACAAAACGTGAATTCGATTCTTTAGACGATGAAAGGCTCGGGCGGACATGCATGGAACCGACCTTCCTCCAAATCCGCGAAAAAGATATGTCCGTGAAAACAAAGGCCATCTCTCAACTGACCGAGGGACAGAAGGCGCTCTGCATGTTCAGAGTTTTTTACGATCATGCCGACAATTCTGCCGGTGAGTATTACGCATGGGTTTCCTACTTGCTCGATAAGCCGGACTTTTGGTGCGGAGTGACGGGCGGTCTGCGTTTCTTTGGCGATGCTTCCATGATGCATTTGTTAGAGGAAACGAAGGAGGCTCTCGAAGCGAGAAACCGAAAGCGGGGCTTGCAGTGGAGCGACGCTGCTTTGCAAGATCTAGACCGCGATCATGAACTCCAATACGCTGTAAACCTTTTGTTTGAACGCTTCCGGAAGAATGCCCCGCAAAGTCATAAACTTATCGGCACGTATATTCGATCCCATTCGAATGAATTTGTCATCATCGAGGACTAGAAAAACGTTCTGAAGAATCCGCTGCTTTCGCAGCTTTTCATCTAACACATGCCGTATCTCTTAGACTCGTTCAAGAGGAAAGTGCGGCTCCGGGGGCAGCTCGACGACGATCGGATCTTCGGGAAATACGACGCCATCCGACAGTACAATTCCCATGATGCCCGCCTTGCGAATGAGATTGCCCTGCTCATCGCGCCCAAGCACGGCTGCCGTCAGTCCCTGCTGAAAATGGTCTAACTGGGCTTTCCCGGCTTCAAGTTCCATTTTATTAAGCTCCTTCTTGCATTGGCTTTATTCTCTTTTATTGATCATTTTACAGCGGTTTCCATTCAAAGAAAATGAACACTTCCTCAAGTCTTCATCAACTCTCCAACATTCTAGCGGCAGCGCCTTGCGAATGTAACGCGCGGATCCTGTGAATCGGCAGGATATAAGTTGACAAAAATTGCCGATATGGTTATCTTGGATCTCAAAATAAGAGATTTCATTTAAACATTACCGCTCGTGATCATGTCGGTTCATCTGGAAAATAGCTCAATTGTCATCGCTCTTTTTTATACAAGTTAGGAGGCTCAGTTAATGTCAGCATTTTCGCAATTCGAGAACGGCGTATTCCGCTCCGTTTGTCCGCTCGATTGTCCGGATACATGCGCCCTGCATGTCCATAAAGAAAACGGCAAAATCGTCAAAGTAACGGGCAATCCCGACCACCCGGTAACGCAAGGAGCCATCTGCAATAAAGTGCGCAACATGGCGGAGCGGATTTACCATCCCGATCGGATTCAATATCCGATGAAGCGGATCGGAGCGAAAGGAGAAGGAAAGTTCGAGCGCATTACGTGGCAGGAAGCGATCGACGAGATTGTGCAGCGTTTTCAGCAGATCATCAAGGAACACGGTTCTGAGGCGATTTTGCCATACAGCTTCTACGGTAATATGGGGATCTTGAACGTGGACGGGATGGACCGCCGTTTCTTTCACCGCTTAGGCGCAAGCAAGCTGGATCAAACGATATGCAGCGTTGCCGGATCGCTCGGATTCAGGTATACGATGGGGATCCCGGGCGGCATCGACCCGGAAGAAACGACGGATTCCAAACTGATTATCATTTGGGGCGGAAATTTGGCGAGTACAAATATGCACCAGGTTGCCCTGGCGGAAAAAGCGCGCAAAAAAGGAGCGACGATCGTCGTCATCGATGTTCATAAAAATCAGACCGGCCGCTGGGCGGATTGGTTCATCCCGCTGCGTCCCGGAACGGATGCGGCGCTCGCACTCGGGATGATGCATGTGCTTTTTGCCGAGCAGCTAGTGGACGAATCCTTTTTGCAGCAGTATACGTACGGCTACGAGCAGCTGCGGGAGCATGTCAAATCATATCCCGTCGACAAAATTTCCCGCATTACGGGAGTTCCCGAAGAGGATATCGTCCGTTTGGCCCGTTTATATGGAGCGACCTCGCCGTCTTATATTCATATCGGCAACGGCTTGCAGCACCATGATAACGGAGGCATGAACGTCCGGACGATCGCTTGCCTGCCTGCATTGACCGGTCAATGGGCAAAAAGAGGAGGAGGAGCGACCAGGGGCAACTCATGGTACGCACGCGTCAACGGCAGAGCTTTGGAGAGAGCGGATTTACGTCCCAATCCAAAGGCCAGGAGCGTCAACATGAACCGGATCGGGGAAGCTCTGCTCGCGTTGGACCCGCCCATCCGCGCCATGTTCGTCTACTGCAGCAATCCGGCCGTCGTGGCGCCGGAATCGGGTAAAGTGCAGCAGGGACTGATGCGGGAAGATTTGTTTACCGTCGTGCATGATTTGTTCATCACCGACACCGCGAAGTATGCCGATCTGCTGCTTCCGGCCACGAGTTCATTCGAAAATACAGACCTTTACAATTCGTACTGGCATCATTATATACAGCTGCAGGAGCCGGTCATCCCGATCTATGGGGAAAGCAAATCCAACTATGAATTGTTCCGCACGCTGGCAAAAGCAATGGGATTTAAAGATGACGCTTTTGACGACACCGAAGAGGACATGATCCGGCAGGCGCTTGACAACCCGTCCAACCCTTATTTGGAGGGCGTAACATTGGAAGATTTGAAGGAGCACGGCTGGAAACGCCTCAGCATGGACAGGGAGAGGCCTTTTTTGAAAAGACTTCCTACTTCATCGGGAAAAATCGCGCTCTATTCAACCGCCTTGGAAAAGAAAGGGCTGCCTCCGCTTCCGACGTATATGCCGCTTAAGGAAGGTTATGATGGTGAGAGCCAGCCCGGGGCAGGCGAAGCGTTTCCGCTCATGTTTATTTCGCCTCCGAACCATAACTTCCTCAACTCTACCTTTGCCAATGTGCCCAAGCTGCAGAAGATCGAAAAGCGGCCGACGCTGCAAATCCATCCGGATGACGCAGCATTGCGCGGTATTTCGGACGGGGAGCTCGTTGACGTCTTCAATGAGCGGGGTCAAATCGAGCTGACCGCACTTGTAACGGAAAATTTGCTTCCCGGTGTCGTGGTCAGCCAGGGGCTTTGGTGGGAAGGGGAAAAGAGATCTCAGCGCGTCAATGTGCTGACGCCGAACCGGTCCGCCGATATGGGCGGAGGAGCGACGTTCTTTTCGACCACCGTTGAGGTAAGGAAAAATCGCGGACATTAATTGTTTCCGCCACGAATTCACCCCTCCTCATTGGAGGGGATGAATTTCGGCCGGTCGAAACATACCGGACTAATCGAAAAATTTCATATGCGGCTTTTCGCTCCGGTAATAACGCAAACGGTCGTTCAAGCTGCCGGTATGATGATACCCCGGTTTTCAGGCGAAGTTCCTTCCTTTTTTTACCTTATATTACCAATAGAAAGTATACGCGAATCGATCGCTCTAAACGAGTCAATCTTGACGAGGCGCTCTGTTTTGGAGCGGCAGACTGCAGTTTTTGCATCCTTAACGGGAACGCGAACGTATTACCGACTATCAGCTTGTTAAGGAACGATAAGGGGGAAAATGACGATGGCCAATCGGAATGCTTATACGGCTTCATCGATGGAGAGCAAAGCGGAGCTGGAGGCGGCGCTGCAGGAAATCCGGAAGTGGGAGAACAACCAGAAGGATCTCTGGTTCTGGGAAAAGCTCGGAAGGCTGCCGTTCATGCTGCTGGATAAAATCACGCCACGGTTTATTCAAGAGAAGCTCGGTGCCGCAATGGATGAGCTTGGGGGATATATTCAAAACGGCGGGCGATATCTCATTTCGGAAAAATCAATCGCCAGCCTGCTGGCGGACCATGCCCGCGGCTCAGGCGCGGAAGGTTTGCCGGCTTATCCGCTCGCGGTAATGGACCGCACGGCCGAACAATTAGCCGCCAGCCGCGCCAAACTCGCCGCTATACAAGGCGCTTCAACCGGAATCGGCGGGCTGTTCACGCTGGCAGTCGACATTCCGGCCGTGCTCGGCCTCTCGCTGAAAATCATTCAGGAAATCGCGATTTGCTACGGTTTTGATCCGAAAGAAAAGGAGGAGCGCATCTTTGCGGTCAAGGTGATGCAGTTCGCATCTTCGGACATTGTCGGGAAGCGGGCCATCATTGAGGAGCTGGCCGCAATCGGCTCGGCGGACGAGGACAAGCGGCAGCGGGCGATGATTTCGCAGCTTCAGGGCTGGCGGGAAGTCGTGGCCGTGTTCCGCGACAATTTCGGCTGGAAAAAGCTGTTTCAGCTCGTGCCCGTAGCGGGCATGATCTTCGGTGCGCTCATCAATAAGGGCATGCTGCAGGATATGGCGGAAGCGGCACAAATGTTGTATCGTAAAAGAAGAATATTGATTCGACTGGCCGAAAGCGGGGAACAGCATGACAAGCATGAACGATTGGAGCGAACGACATAAATTGGCGGCGGAAGCGGAAGCGTTTGTGCGTTCCTGTTACGGCGAGCTCGGCTTGACGCCGGAGGAGACACAGCGCAGAATCGCCGGCATCAAGCACGACATCGGACAAGCCGGCACGTACCGGCATACGGCAGAGGAACTGATCCACGGAGCCAAAATGGCGTGGCGCAACAGCGCCCGCTGCATCGGCAGATTGTTTTGGCCGTCTTTGGAAGTGTTCGACCGGCGGGAAGCGGCAACCGAGGAAGAAATCGCCGCAGCGCTCGTTCATCATATCGAATACGCGACGAATGGCGGGCGCATTCGCCCGGTTATAACGATATTCGCGCCCGATGAAGGCGGCGGACGCCGGATCCGCATTTGGAACCATCAGCTGCTCCGGTATGCGGGATATGAGACGGAGAGCGGCGTCGTCGGCGATCCGGCGTCGCTGGCGTTTACGCAGGAATGCATCCGGCTAGGCTGGAAGGGCGAAGGCACCGCCTTCGACATTCTTCCGCTCGTCATCCAGATCGGGGATAGCGAACCGAAGTGGTTCCCGATCCCGCCTTCCGTCATTGTCGAGGTGCCATTGTCGCATCCGGAGCTTTCCCGGTTTGAAGAACTGGATTTGCGCTGGTATGCCGTGCCCATTATTTCGGACATGATGCTGGAAATCGGAGGCATCCGCTATCCGGCGGCTCCGTTTAACGGCTGGTATATGGAGACCGAGATCGGCGCGCGCAACTTGGCCGACATCGATCGCTATAACCGGCTGCCGCAGGTCGCCGAGCTGTTCGGACTTGACAGGTCGACTAATACGTCGCTTTGGAAAGACCGGGCGCTGGTGGAGCTTAACCGCGCCGTTCTGCACTCATTCAAGCAGGCTGGCGTCAGCATTGTCGATCATCATACGGCGGCCGACCAGTTCATCCGGTTCGAGAAACAGGAGCAGGAAGCCGGCAGGGAAGTTTCCGGACGGTGGTCGTGGCTCATTCCGCCGTTGTCGCCCGCGGCGACTCCGGTTTGGCACAACAGCTACAATGAGCTGAATCTGTCTCCGAATTTTCATTATCAAACCGCTCCTTACGGAAGCGGGACAGAATCCGCTATTGGAAAGACGGATGCGCCGGCAGCCGGGAAGAATACCGAACCCTCCCAGGTTGCAGGCAAGCCGGCTGAGGCGGCTCATTCCGCCGCCGCGCGCTGCCCATTCCATTGATCGGGTGAGGCGTAATGTACCGCATTAACATTTAGAGGACTGCCAACCTGTGGCGTCCTCTTTTTTTGTGAGTCCGGCATAGGCATCACCATGATCCAATTCAGAGATTAGAGATTTTGTGCGTGAAGGGAATATGACCCGAAGGTATAGAACTGCGAAAGAACAACGAAAGGAATAGAACAACGAAAGGAATAGAAACGAAGTGTTGACAGAATGTTGTCCAAAATGATATTTATTAATTAATAAATTAATAACGCTTTGCCTTTTTAACCGACTTTGATTGATTTATTAATAAATAAAAAAGGAGATGAAAATGATGTTTACTGCATCGCGAATCCGGTTGCTGGTCGTTACTTGCGCCGCGCTGTTTATGGCCATGCTGGATAATCTTGTATTGGGAGTGGCTCTGCCCTCTATCCAAAAATCGTTCCAGGCCAGCATATCCGATCTGGAGTGGTTTACGAACGCTTATACGCTCGCATTTGCCGTGCTTCTCATTCCGCTGAGCATGCTTGGGGAACGATTTGGCCGCAAGCGGATATTTCTTATCGGAGTCACGATTTTTACACTGGGATCGGCACTGGCCGGGCTAAGCGTAACCCCCCTGCAGCTCATCCTGTCCCGGGTGCTTCAAGGCATCGGCGGCGCCGCAGTCGTGCCGCTCAGCCTAACGCTCGTTAGCCGCGCTTTCCCTGAACAAAATCGCGCCGCCGCGCTTGGCATTTGGTCGGGCATATCGGGCCTGGGGCTATCCAGCGGACCCCTTATCGGCGGGCTCATTCTGGAAGGCGCCCCTTGGCAGCTTATTTTCTGGGTAAATGTGCCGGTCGGTGTTCTTACGCTTTTGTTCGGACAGAGATGGGTGGAGGAGTCGCGCGGCGAGAAAACGGCGATTGATTTCATGGGTATTTTGCTGCTGGGATCCGGCTTGCTCGGCATTGTTTTCGGTCTGGAGAGAGGTAATACGGAAGGCTGGACGTCCTTAACGGTGACGGGACCGCTAGCGGGAGGCGGGGTGCTGCTCATTCTGTTCTATCTGTGGGAACGGACGCGCAGGCAGCCGCTTGTACGCTTTGATTTGTTTCGCAGAAGCCGGTACACCGTATTGATCGGGGCGGGATTTCTGATGAATGCGGGCGTCTTCGGCGCGATCTTCCTGTTGACTCTTTTCCTGCAGCAGGCCCAGGGCAATACCGCTCTCGGAGCGGGCGTACGGGAGATGGCTTGGACGGGCTGCACGATGGCTGCGGCGCCCCTTGCCGGTCTGGCCGTATCGAAGCTGGGCACCAGAGACGTTCTGCTCTTTGGACTGCTGCTGCAGGTGGCGGGGCTCACCGGTCTTGCCGCGCTCATTTTTTCGCTTGGCGTTGATATACCGTTTGGCTATATGGCGCCGTTTTTGATGATTGCCGGCACCGGCATGGGGATGAGCTTTACTCCGCTTTCGGACGGCGTTATTTCTTCTGTGCCGGAATCGTCGGTCGGCGAAGCGAGCGGACTGAGCAACGCAACCCGCGAGCTTGGAGGCGTGTTCGGCATTGCCTTGTGTACGATGATTTTTCAGCGGGGACCTGCCATTACATCGCCTGAAGACTTTGGCAATCATATCGTTCCTTCAGTATTTATGGGAGCCGGGCTCATTGCGGCGGCGCTGATTGCTGTGCTGCTGTTCGTCAGAAGGGAAGCCGTCCGCCCGGTTGCAGAGACAAATATGAATGGGGGCAGAGCAGAGGAGGCGGGCTGAACCTTTAGTTGTTCCATGCCGAGCGCTTGATCCCGAATCCTAGCTGGCGGTAGACTAAAAAACAAACGAACCGGTCGAAAGGGCAAACCCTTGACCGGTTCGTTTAAGTTTTTGAGCCAAATGAGCTGTATATCTTTTTTTGCAGCTGCGCTAGTTTGCTTTTTCGGGTTCCTTGAACATCATGCCTAACGTATCGACCGTAACGCTTTTCATAACCGGAAGCTGCTCGGGCTTGTCCTGGCTGTCGCGGGGCAGATTGACGATCTCATCCACGACTTCCATCCCTTCCGTCACTTTTCCGAACGCCGCATATTGGCCGTCCAAATGGGGCGCATCCGCTACCATAATGAAAAATTGCGAGCCTGCCGAATTCGGGTGCTGCGAGCGCGCCATCGAAAGCACTCCGCGCGTATGCTTCAGGTCGTTCTTAAAGCCGTTGCCGGAAAATTCGCCGGCAATCGAATAACCGGGGCCGCCGGCTCCCGTCCCTTCAGGATCGCCCCCTTGGATCATAAAGCCCGGGATGACGCGGTGAAAGACCGTACCGTTGTAAAATCCTTTGTTCACGAGCGAAATAAAATTGTTCACCGTGTTCGGCGCCACTTCCGGATAGAGCTCCAGCCTGATCGTTTTTCCGCTGTCCATTTCAATGGTGACGACCGGATGCTTGACATCGCTGTCGGCGCTTCCGCCGCTTGAACCGCTGCCCGTAACGTTTGAAGGCTTGTTTCCGCATCCGGCCGTTATGGCCAGAATCGCCGCAAACAGAAGAAATATTACCGCACGCCTCGATTTAAAACCTGACATGATGCACTCCCCTTTATCCGCATTCAACTTTTGTATCATAGCATATTGCGAAAATAGGCTCAATTGAACTAAAACTATCTCTGTTTCTATTTCGTTGTAAGAACGCCGTGTGTCATTACGGACATTTGAATCGAAGGCGCGAAAAAGCGGTAACAAGCGGGTGTCCGCTTATCCCGAATGTGCTATGCTATGGAGACGACTGATTACAGCGCAAGGGAGTTATTGGGGAACGATGGATTTTACCGTACATTTTTTATCTTTTTTTGTCATTCAAACCGATAGCGAAGCAAGCGATTCCGGCAAACGGTTCAAGCACTACCAAACGCTCGATAATGAAGATTACGCCCAAAGCGAATTGAAAGATTTCCTGGATGGGGAGTTCGGCCGCATCGTGAAGCGTAAGGCGGAGCGCAATCCGGTTTCGGAGACGGTTCCGACCAAGATCGGCCTTTTCCGGGTGGAGCCGGGCTATGAGCTGGAAAGCAACCCGGATTTCAATCTGCTGCAGCGGCTGCGCGATGCAGAAGACAAGGAACGTTTTCACAGCATCGCCGACGAGCTGGTACGAATTTATATGGATACCTCCGCCGTTCGGGGCGGAGCTCTAATTGTCGTTCAGGCGCAGCTGTCCAAGCTGTTCGACGAGTCGTTTTTGTTCGTCATGAAATGCGACTTCGAATCCAAAATTGCGCGCATCGCCGATGAGCGGAGCCTCATCTCACGGGTGGAAATGGCGATCAGCGCCAAAAGCATGAAATCGATCCTTTATCCGAACATGCCCGAGGAAGGGATGCTCGAGCGGTGGGAGGTCAAAATTCATCAGGCTTCGCACGCACGCTATTTCGAAGATTTTCTGAAATTCGTCACTTATGAAAAGCCGCTTCCGGAAGTAATGGGCGACCAAGTGCTGGAGATGGTGCAGCAGTATATGGAAGACAAATGGCAGGATCATCAGGGGGCGGAGCGGAAGGAAGAGGAGGAAGCGATTGAAATATGGGCAGCCAGCGAGAAGCGGGAGCTGCAGGAGAAGTGGACGCCGGAACAGGTGTCGGCCGCATCCGCCGTGCTGATCGAACAGAAGCCGGATTTAGGCTTTTCGTTCAAGCTGGGAGATGTGACGGTGAAAGGACTGCTGGCCGATTTTGGCAGCGCGATCCGTTTGGCGCGCCATAACGGCCGATATGTGGCCGTCATTGAGGGCGGCAGCTTCTTGTTCGAACGCGGCGTTTCGCCGGTCGAGCTGCTGCATCCACCTGAGCTGACCGATATTTTGGACGAAATCGGCAGCGGCGAGCCTGAAGCGTCAGGAGCGGGGGCTTCCGATTCCGGAACGGACTTTGCCGCCGGCTTTTCAGCCGGTGAAGACTCGGACGTTCCCTGGTGATGCCGGTGATGGGAATGATAATACCGCCAAATGGACGTTTTTAGGAAAATAAGACCCGCTGTAAGGGACGAAGTACTCTGTTCAGATGGCGAAGATTAGGGGAAAATGGAGTAATGCGTCAGCCAACAGAAAAACAGAAGGAGAGGACTAATTATGGAAAAGCTGTTTTTCATCGAAATCGGTATGGGAACGGATCTGCACGGACAGAACATCACGAAAGCCGCTGTGCGCGCGGTACAGAACGCTATCCATCACAATTCAATGCCGGGACTCGTATCCGTGCTCCCCGACGGGTCGCTGCACAACATGAAAGTAAATGTGAAGCTGGCGCTTCCATGCGATAAGGAGAAGCTGGATTACGAGCTGGTCAAGGCCGAGCTGCCATACGGACAGGTAACGATTGAAGCAGTGGATGGCGGTATGGTGACGACGAGCGGGGTTGTGCTTAAAGACAAGGATGATGTGAACGACCTGATTTACGTCGTGCTGGCTTCCGTGGAGGTCGGCTATTAGATGGGCTTCCGTGCAAAAACCGCCCGTACAGCCGGGGCGTTAATTATATATCAAGTCGAGTCTTAACAGGAGATTCGTGATGAATGTCGAATGAAAGATTTTTAGAGATTCAGACTGGATAGGAGGAGAAATGAAACTGTGGAACTATTAAAAGCGGTTATATTGGGAATTATTGAAGGACTAACGGAATTTTTGCCCGTCTCTTCCACCGGTCATATGATTTTGGTAGCGGATCTGCTGAACTTTGTCGGAGAGCGCGAGACCGTATTTGAAGTCGTCGTCCAGTTTGGCGCCGTAATGGCCGTATTCGTCCTTTATTTTAAACGATTTATAAGCTTTCTCCGCTTTGACTTCTCCAAAGGATCGGGCCTCAATATCATCCACCTTATTTTGGGTATGATTCCGGCTTCCATTATCGGATATCTCCTGCACGGTTTCATCAAGGAGCGCCTGTTCAGCACAACGACGGTGCTCATCGCGCTCGTGGCCGGCGGTCTGCTCATGATTGCGGCCGACAGATGGAAAGAACGGACGCGTGTGACGGCGGAAACGATTGACGACATTACATATAAGCAGGCATTCGGTATCGGATGCTTTCAAATTTTAGCTTTATGGTCGGGATTCTCCCGCTCCGGCTCCACCATCTCCGGCGGGATTTTTCTCGGGACGAGCCAGAAAGCGGCTGCCGACTTCACCTTTATATTGTCCGTCCCAATGATGCTGGGCGCCAGCGGCGTCGATTTGATCCAGAGCCGGGATGTGCTTTCAGCATCGGACGCGCCATTGTTTATAACGGGGCTCATTGCTTCGTTTGTTGTCGCGCTCATTGCGGTAACGACGTTTATCAATGTGATCAAACGGGTCAAGCTGACTTGGTTCGCTTATTACCGGTTTGTCATTGCGGCGCTCTTTTTAGCTTATTATTTTATTTGATCGTTACATGAACGCCTTGCTGGGCTGCTTAAACCGCAGCTTCGCAAGGCGTTTTTTTTACCACAGATAGAATTTATAAATTTCGGAGTTGCGAAAATCAAATTCTATCTTGGCGATAAAACCTACCTTTAAACGCGGTCGCTCATCCCTGAGAGGCCTCGATAGAGGTTTTCTCATATTGACAGCAAAACTTTTGAGCTTGTTTAAGAAAGCGTCAGCTGAATAAAGCAATTTTTGTTAAACATCCTGCTGTTACGGTTATTATTTATAAATATTGCGGCTGTAACAAACTATATTTTACAAAAGGGCTGTATCCGGCTTTAACGGCATAAAATTCGAACAGGAGGCATTCTTCATGTCAGCATTTTTCCGAAGATCGGCAGTATCGGCAGCGGTAACGCTCGCGCTCGGCATTACATCGGCCATACCCGCAACTCAGGTGGCAGCAGAAAGTTCGTCCGTATGCCGGACGGACGACCACGGATTGTTTAACGGCAAACCGGCGGGTGACGGTTATTATCACTTCTCGGACGTCAATTTTTTGAGCAAATCGACAGGGCGTGCTGCCGGAAACGGCTTTTTGATCGGGACATCGGATGCGGGCTGCAGTTGGCAGAATATTTATAAAGGGACGTGGCAGTTCAGCCAGCTCGACTTTGTTTCCAATACAACCGGTTGGGCGTTAGCCAAGTCATCCGAGACGGGACCCAATGCGCTCATCTACACGAAGGATGGGGGTTCTCATTTCACAAAAATCCCGACCGGCGAGATGAATTTGGAACGAATTCATTTTACCGATTCCCGCAGCGGATTCGGGTATAGCCGTATTTATGCTTATCGTACGACGGACAGCGGCATAACATGGACGAAGATCGCAACGCCGCCAAACAACCGCTATGCACAATTTGCGGATTCAAAGAGCGGCTGGTCGCTTGTTGTGGTGCCGGGTACGGGCTATAAGCTGATGAAAACGACCGACGGCGGCAAATCTTGGACGACGAAGCTGACGGTCAAATCCGAAGAAATCAGCGGCGGCGCAGTCTATACCGATGGCAGTCGAGTGTGGGCGCTGTTTAACGGCGGGGTTGGGATGTCGCAGATGTCTTACTCGCTCTATGCTTCAACGGACAGCGGCGCCAGCTGGCGCAAAGTCATTAGCCAGGATACGTCCGGAGGAGGTCCCGCGCCGGGTGGAGCGAAAGGCGTTGCTGACGAAGGGCCGGCTTCTCCCGGCAGCCATCCGGGCAATATGCAGCTTCTGGATGGAGCGGCGATATTAGCAGGTTATTCCGGAGCGGCCGAGAAAGCGGGCGTCGGACGTTCCCTCGACGGCGGCAAAAGCTGGACTAATCTGTCTACCGTTCATGGATTTGAAAACAGGATCTCGTTTACAAGTCCGGACAGCGGCTGGATGGCTGTGACAAGTATAAGCGATTCGGCGGTCTATTCAACCCGGGACGGCGGTAGATCATGGACCAAAACGATCAGTTTGCCGAATCCCGACTAACCGGCTGGCTGCATGTTTAATCAGGAGAATCTTAAGTGAGAAAGAGAATGTCATATTGAGTGCCATGATGAGGGCAGTTCCGGCGATTGTGAGCTGGAAGCTGCCTTTCTCTTTTCCGGACGTTTTAAATGCGATAAGACTGTGAGAGATGTATAAAGTATGGTTGAAGAATTGATTTCATTTACATATAAATTAAGGAAATTTAAGGAACTTTTTATTTAAAAGAATGATATGATCGGAATAGAGGCGTCGTTGCCGGAACCGGGAAGAGTTTTTAATTTTTTTGCCGTTTCACCATTGCAAGTTTACAAGTCTTCGTTGTGCCTCATATCCCCAAGAAATAACAACATACCTGTTTCAATTGTAAGTTCTTCCCTCATATTACACAAATGCTCACAATAAAATATAATAAAATGAAATTAATTTCAATAAATGTAGTTCTAAAGTCTCATTTACGAATAAATAACGGATTATTTATAAAAAATTACCTCTCTTTTAACTTAATGTGAGATATAATGACAACGTACTATTAGAGAGAGGGTGGAAAAAAGAATGGTAGGAGTAAACCGGTTTTTGGCTTGGAAAAAAACGACAGCCAGCACGCTTGCCGTGACCGTAGTGGCCGCCCAGACATTATTGGGAGCGGGAGCCATACTGGTTCCGGGACAAGCGTCGGCGGAGGAGGCATCGGCACCGCTTAAAATTCGTATTATGGACACGACCGACGTCCATACGAACGTCATGGATTACGATTATTTCAAAAATGCGCCTTCACTAACAGTCGGTCTCGACAAAACCGCGACATTAGTCACTTATGCCCGGGAAGAGAACCCCAACTCGCTTTTGTTCGACAATGGCGATTTGCTGCAAGGCACGCCGCTCGGTACATATATGGCGAAAGTGGACAAGCTGGCTGATCCGGATTCCGTTCACCCGATGTACAAAGCAATGAACTTGATGAAGTACGATGCCGCAACGTTCGGCAATCATGAATTCAACTACGGATTGGATTTTCTCGACAAGGCGAAAGATAAAGCGCAATTCCCGTACGTGAACGCCAATATTTACAAAGATAACGGCGCTGACGGAGATTCCAGCAATGATACGGAAAATATGTATACACCTTATATTATCCTTAATAAAACATTTAAGGATGAAGCAGGTAACGACCAACAGGTTAAGGTTGGCGTCATCGGTCTCGTAACGCCGCAAATTATGGAATGGGACAAAGTGAATCTGCTGGGGAAAGTGACAACGAAAGACATTGCGGAGACGGCCGCCCAATTCGTACCGAAGATAAAAGATGAGGGAGCAGACATTGTCGTCGCTTTGGCGCATACGGGCTTTGACGCCGGCGCCGTTTCGGGCGACATGTCGGAGAACGCAGTTAATGCGCTGAGCAAAGTGCCCGGTATTGATGCAATCGCGTTTTCTCATACACATAAAGTATTTCCGACCGTAGACGACAAATCTTTGGATGGGTCGTTTAAAGGAAGCGATGGTAAACTTCTTTCCGTCATCGATAATGTGTATGGCCGTATCAACAACGTTCCTGCTGTCCAAGCCGGATACGGTGGCTCCAACTTAGGCATCATCGATTTGACATTAGAGAAGAACAGCGAAAACAAGTGGACCGTTAAAGGTTCGAAGTCCTCTACATTGGCTATTTATGACAAGATTACAAAGACTTCGCTTGCCGATCCCGATCCGGCCATCGCAGCTGCAGTACAGGCCGAGCATGCGGCAACAATTGCCTACACCGGTCAGGAACTTGGTCAGACGACTGCGCCGATCAACAGTTATTTTGCGATGGTACAGGACGACCCGTCCATTCAAATCGTGACAAACGCGCAGAAGTGGTATGTGGAAAAATACATTCAAGAGAAACTGCCGCAATACAAGGACCTTCCGGTTCTTAGTGTCGGTGCTCCATTCAAAGCGGGACGCAACGGTCCTTCCGAATATACCGATATTGCAGCAGGACCGCTGACGATCCGCAGCGCAAGCGATTTGTACCTTTACGACAACACGTTGAAAGCAATTAAACTGAAAGGTTCAACCGTCAAGGAATGGCTTGAAATGTCCGCGGGAGCTTTTAATCAAATCGATCCGGCAATAACGGACGAACAGCCGCTCCTTAATTCAAAGTTCGCAGTATATAACTTTGATGTAATCGACGGGGTCACGTACCAAATTGACGTTACGAAGAAGGCAAAATATAACACGGATGGAACAATTAACGATGCAGGTTCCAGCCGGATTGTAAACCTTAAATACAATGGCCAGCCGGTTGATCCGAATCAGGACTTCATCGTTGTAACGAACAATTACCGGGCCGGCGGCGGAGGTAACTTCCCGGGCGTAAAAGGGTCCGAGCTTGTCGTTGATTCTCAGGATGAAAACCGTCAAGTACTGATGGATTTCATTGCGGAAGAGAAGTCGATCAATCCTTCGGCCGATGGAAACTGGTCTATTGCTCCTGTTCAGGGCAGCAACGTAAACGTCACATTTACAAGTGCTCCGGAAGCGGAGAAATACACGGCAGGTACGAACGGGAAAATCACGTTTACCGGGAAGTTCAACGATTTGAACTTTGGCATTTTCAATATTGATCTGAATCGTTCAGACATGGACAATTCGATCGACGTTCACATCCTTGGTATTAACGATTTCCACGGCCAGCTCGATACAACTTCCATTGTGGGGGGCAAACCGGTCGGAACGGCGGCAACGCTGGCTGCATATTTGAAATCGCTGCGTGCGGCATATCCATATTCTCTGCTTGTTCATAACGGAGATTCCGTCGGTGCTACGGCGCCGGTGTCGTCGCTGGAACGTGATGAGCCGACACTGGAATGGATGAACATGATGAAATTCGACGTTGGCACGCTCGGCAACCACGAGTTTGACCAAGGCGTGGCAGCGTTGAAAGCACAGCTTTACGGCGGAAAAGATCCGAAAAATGAGGCAATCGTTCATAAGGGAGTAGACTTCCCTTACGTCAATGCTAACGTCGTCGACGAGAAAACGAACGAGCCGATTATCGAGCCTTATGTCATTAAAGAAATCGGCGGCGTTAAAATCGGCTTTATCGGCGTCGTCACGATGGCTACCGTTACAAAGGTATCGCCGGAAGGTCTGAAAGGCGTGAAGCTGGTAGAGCAGGCGCCTGTCGTCAACAAAGCGGTCGAAGAACTGAAAGCGAAAGGCGTAAAAACGATTGTCGTACTGGCGCACGATCCGGCCACGACAAGAGGGGATGCAACGACCGGCGAAGCTGCCGATCTTGCCAAAGCGATCGATCCGGAAGTCGATGTGGTGCTTGCCGGAGACAATCACGCGATGGCTAACGGCATCGTGAACGGAAAGCTTGTTGTTCAGGCTTACTCCTACGGAACGGCGTTTGAAGACGTCAAGCTAACGATCGATAAAACGACAGGTGACGTTATAAGCAAATCGGCCGTCGTAACGACAACTTTCCAAGACGGCGTAACGCCGGATGCCGAATCGGTGGCGCTTGTAAACAAATATTTGGACAAGCATCCCGAGCTGAAACAACCGGTCGGCACAACGGACGGAACGATTACCAGAAAGGATGCTTACATCCAGGAATCTTCGCTCGGCAACCTTATTGCCGATGCGATGAGAACCGCATTCCCGGGATCGGACTTTGCGTTCATGAATCCGGGCGGAATTCGTGCCGATCTTCCAACGGGCAATGTAACGTTCGGGGATTTGGCTAAAATTCAACCGTTCGGCAATACGCTCGTGAAGCTGACGCTCACCGGCAAACAGATCCGTACGCTGCTGCAGCAGCAGTGGGGAACGAAGGCCGACGGTACGCCGGATACGAAGACGCTGCAAATTTCCGGACTGAAATATACCGCTTATATGAAGAGCCCGGTCAATGACCGTGTTGACGCGCTGACCAAAAGCGACGGCACACCGATCTATGACGACCAATATTATACGGCTGTCGTCAACAACTTTATGGCTGCCGGCGGGGACAATTACAAGGTGCTGACGGAAGCCAAAGAAGCCGTTGTCGGACCTAACGATCTCGACGTGTTTTACGATTATATTAAAAACACTTTTAAAGGCGGCAAAATTACAGCTCCGATTGAAGGACGCATCACAAATAAAGATGAAGAAAAGCCAGCACCTTCATCCACATATACGCCTAGTGCACCAACCGTGCCGGTCACACCGCCGGCAGGAGCCGTGTTCTCGGAAAAAGATATTCCAAAACCGGTTGACGGCGTCGTTACGCTCGATGTGAAGTTCCCGCAAGGGGCGAACGACGGAAGCATTTCGCTGCCGCGGAGCATTTCAGATCTTGTCGGCAAAGGCGGCAAGCTGAAATTAAACATCGGCAGTGTAACGGTTGCGGTGCCGGCTTCGGTGCTGGCGAAAGCGGCCGAACTTGCTCCTGCTGATAAAGCGACTGGCTCCATCCTGACTTTCACAACTGCAGGGTTGGCGGCCGATGCCGTTTCGAAGCTGACGACTGCCGCTTCCACGAGCAACGTTGCCGTGAAGGGCGCGGGAGCCGTAACCCAATTGGCATTGTCGGTTAACGCTGCGGATGGAACGGTAATCGGGAATGTGTATTCATTCGGCGAACCGCTGTCCGTTTCCGTCAAGCTTGATTCTTTCGCAGATGCGAAGCTGGCCGGTATTTACCGCATCGGCGACAAGGGCGAGCTGACTTATATCAAAGCGAAGTTGAATGACGGCATTCTGACTGCATCCGTGACGGAGCCGGGAACGTACGGCGCGCTGACCTATGATAAAACGTACCGCGACGTTTCAGCCTCGCATTGGGCGTATCAAATTATTAAGGAACTGACGGCGAAGCATCTCGTTCAAGGAATGACTGCGAACAACTTCTCGCCTCAGAAGCCGGTAACACGCGCCGAATTTGTCAATATGCTGGTGAATGAATTCGGGTTGAAAGCTTCATCCTCGCCTGCTCCATTCACGGATGTGCAAGCGGGAAGCTGGTATTCAAGCGCAGTTAATGCCGCATACAGCAGCGGGCTCATTCTCGGAAGCGGCACTGGCAGCTTCAACCCGAATGAGGTTCTAACCCGCGAGCAAATGGCGGTTATGCTGCACCGGATTCCGGCTCTGGCTTCCGGCAAGTCCGGATTGCCAGGATTCAAAGATGCCGGCGGCATCAGCAGCTGGGCGAAAGCTTCAGTTGATGTTATCGCCGGGGCTGGTATCATGCAAGGACGCGGGGCTGAGCTGTTTGCTCCCAAAGCGGTTACAACACGAGCCGAGGCAGTAAAAGTTCTGGCCAACCTGCTCGTAACGGCCGATAACGGCGGCGGCTTTACCATAAGCGCCAATTAATCGGTAGCAATGCCGATGAAATGAGTTTTCGCTCCGGGTGAAAGCTCATCGATTCAAGCAGAACATAACAAAAGCAAAAAATCCGCCCCTGCGTCATAGGTTCAGACGCAGCGGACGGATTTTTTTTGTTTCCGTAAAAATCAAGAGGTTACAGCAGAAAGATGGCGACGACGCTCGTTGCGCCAAATCAAGCAGGACCGGCTTCAAATTTCGCCGGGCGAGCTCAAACCGATCGACGCCGCAGATGGCTGCCACCGGAATAAGCGCCCATCACTTCAACATAGGGTTGGCGGGCAGTGTAACGCTGTCGTACAGAGAGCTGTCGACATCGGCTGCAAGACGGGTTAATTCGCCGGCCGTATACAGACGAAGCCGGTGCATCGCCCGTGTGCATGCCGTGTAAAACAACTTGCGGAGCCCTTCGTCGTCATATGCGGCAGCGGATGCGTCATAGATGAGGACGGCATCAAATTCCACACCTTTGGCCAAATAGGCGGGGATGATAACGAAACCTCCGCTAAAGGTCGGCGTTTCCCGCGTTACGAGCTTGATCGCATCCAAGCCGGGACGATTACGCAGTTCTTCGAAAGCGGCCGCGCTTTCGGTGGCCGATTTGCATATAACCGCAATGGAATGAAAGCCCTCATCGTTCAATTTCAGTATATCCAGTCTTATTTGTTCGAGGCGGTCACTCCCGCTTTCTGCAAAGACGATAACCGGTTTGCCGCCGTCGCGCTGAAACGGTTCGATCGCTTCGCCTCCCGGGAGCATCGCTCGCGTAAATTCCACGATTTCGCGGGTGGACCGGTAGCTGCGCGTCAGAACGATGTTTTCCGTCTCCACCTCGCCGTAAAGCCGGAGAAGGGCGGAGCTGCCGACGAGTGTCGTGGAATGAGGAAAAATTCCTTGGTTGAAATCGCCCAGCGCCGTCATCCGGCTGAACGGGAAGAGCCGTTTCAAAAATTCGAACTGGAACGGCGAATAATCCTGTGCTTCATCGATTAACACATAGCGGATGTTCGTATTGCTGTTGAACCCTTCCACCAGTTCCCGCAAATATAACAACGGCGCAGCATCCTCATAAGGCAGTTCCTTCGATCCGAGCCGCTCTTTCGTATAAGCGCAAATTTCGTTCCACCGGCCAGGGAGACTGCGACCTTCAGTTCCGTCTTCGTTAAGTTCCAGGGTTTGATCGGGAACGGGGGAGAACAGCCGCAAATAGAGTCCGGTATAATCGATAAAGGCGAGTCTTTTGATTCTTCGGCGCAGCGGCTTAAAATGATGACGTACAATGACTTCGCGCAGCATTTGTTCTTCCTGCAGGGCATCATCGAAGGCGGGATCATGGCCGCCCTGGCGTTTGCGCATCTGAACGTAAGCACGCTGATACTGCTCGTTATCCAAATAATCCATTTCATCCCGTACCCAATCCGCCGAACGTTCCGCCACCTCGAACCGTTTCAGCTCCGCAAGCAGCCATTCTTTCATCAGCTCGACCCGGTTCGGGAGCCGGATGGATGCGTCATAGCTGTAAAACTTTGCACGCATTTCTTCCTGAGTAATGAGCGTTCGACTGCGGAAACGCACGCTTTTGAACATCATGCCCGACTTCTCGAGCTGCTTGCCGAAGCGGAGCATATCATCCAGAAACAGTTCCGAGTTTTTGTAGCGGATGCCGCTCATGCGCGCCTCGTAACCGGGATCGTTGTGCCCGTTTAGCCGGTACTCCATTTGCTGGAACGGGTCTTCGATTTGAAACTGCTTGCCGAGCCTGTGTTCCAAGTAATCTTGGAACGTCGTCTGCCGGATATTTTCCTCCCCAAGCTCCGGCAGGACGGAAGAGATGTAGCTGTTGAACATCGGGTTCGGCGAAAAAAGCACCATCCGGTCGGCGCTTAAGTGTTCCCGGTGCTTATACAGCAAGTAAGCGACGCGCTGCAGCGCAGCCGACGTTTTTCCGCTTCCTGCCGCGCCTTGTACGACCAGCAGCTTGCTCCGGTCATTCCGTATAATGCGGTTCTGCTCCTGCTGGATCGTGGCGACGATGGACTGCATCTGGGTCCCGGCGCTTTTGCCAAGCACCTGCTGCAGCAGCTCATCGCCGATCGTGACGCCGGTATCGAACATCGCTTTGAGCTCGCCGTCCCGAATCAAATACTGTCTTTTCAACGTGATTTCGCCGCCGATTGTGCCTGAAGGCGTTTCATAACGGGCGGGTCCCGGCGGATAGTCGTAATAGAGGCTCGCTACCGGAGTGCGCCAATCGTAAACGAGAAACGTATCGTCCTCCTCGTTATAAAACGACGAAACGCCGATATAAATCTGCTCTGGCGACGGATCGCCTTTTTCTTTGAAGTCGATTCGCCCGAAATAGGGCGATGGAAGGAGGCGTTTCATGCTTTTAAGCTGCGCCTGCAAATGGCGGTGACTTCGTTCGCGTTCGGACAAAATTTCCGCCTGCTGCTTCATGCTGATTGCCGTTTCCAATTGATCGTCGCTGTTGGCGATATTTACGGTAACATCATCCCAAAAGTTCGTGCGAATATCGACCACTTGAGCACGCAGGTCCGATACTTCCGGCTCATTTTTCTCAATTTGTTTCTGCAATAGCCGTCGGACCCGTTCGATCCGCTGCTGTTCCTGCTGTCGATCCTGCTCCGAAATACTCATCGAAATTCCTCCTTACCGTTGTTCCCCCAGATGGTGTTGACAAGAATGGGACTTGGTGATATAATTATTATGAGATATAATTGTTTAAAATCCTAAGTTTGACATATAAGTTGATTTTACCATTTCATAGTTCCATTTGCAACGTTGAATATATTGGAGTCTCTCAGGAAACAGGTCGACCGATGGTCGGCCTGTTTTTTTGGCATTCCTGCCGGGTATGCGTTTATATCTTGCATAATACGTAAGGGAGCAGGGGAAAATGGCAGTAATAAATTACACTTCGGGTGGTCTCCATGCTGATAAACCGTATCATTAAATTTTTTTATCAAAAACAAAACGCACAAGACGATCCCGGTGAAGGAACAGAATCGCCTGAACCGGTCGCCTGCAGCCTGCAGCAAAATTTGGACACGATCAAAAAGCTGACGGGAAGCAGCTCGGACATTATCATCCGCAAAGTACAACGAAATCACAGCCTGCAGATGGCTGTTGTTTATATTGAGGGGCTTACCGACAACGCAATAATTAATCAGCACATTTTGAATCCGATCATAAACGGTGAACAAGACATCTCCGTTTACGCCGATTCGTCTCCCGATTCTTTCCCTGTCATTCAAAATCAAGTGATCCCTATAGGCGGAACGAATAAGGTTCAAGACATCAAAGCGATCATTGCCGCTTTATTTAACGGTTTTGCCGTTATTCTCGCCGAAGGATGGAACGAAGGTTTATCCGCCGCAGCGTCCAAACGGATGCAAAGGGGAGTGGAGGAACCGACATCGCAAACGGTGATCCGAGGGCCGAAAGAAGGTTTTACGGAAAATATCGGCACCAATGTGGCGCTGCTCAGGCATCGGATCAAAAGCCCGAAACTGTGGAAGATCGACCGCACAATCGGAACACTCACCCAAACTTCCGTCAGTGTCATGTACATAGAGGGCGTTGCCACAGAATCGGTGTTAAAAGAGGTGCTCCAAAGGCTGGACGGTATTAAAACGGACAGCATTCTCGAAGGCGGATATCTGGAGGAATTTATCCAGGACCACACGTTCACTCCGTTCCCGACGATTATCAACACGGAGCGTCCCGATTCGGCGGCTGCTGCCTTATTGGAAGGACAGGTTATCGTGCTCGTTGACGGTTCGCCGTTTGTGCTGATCCTCCCGATAACCTTTTTCAAATTTTTTATTGCCAGTGAAGACTATTATCAAAGATTCGATATTTCAACCTTTTTGCGCCTTATTCGTTTCGCCTCGTTTGCATTATCGATGCTGTTGCCTTCCCTGTATGTCGCCGTGACGACATTCCATCAGGAGATGCTGCCGTCGACGCTGCTCTACAGTTTGGCTGTACAGCGGGAAGGCGTTCCCTTGCCGGCGCTGTTTGAAGCCATCTTGATGGAGCTTACGTTTGAGATCTTAAGGGAAGCGGGTATTCGGATGCCAAGAGCGATCGGTCCCGCAATTTCGATTGTAGGTGCGCTTGTACTCGGACAAGCGGCGGTTCAGGCGGGGCTGGTATCGGCGGCAATGGTCATCGTCGTCGCCTTGACGGCGATTTCCAATTTCGTCGTGCCGCAATTCAATATGGCGATTGCAGCGAGGCTCCTGCGTTTTGTGCTGATGCTCTCTGCCGGCACATTGGGGCTGTTCGGGATTATGTCATGTTTGATTTTTCTGCTGATTCATATGGCAAGTCTTCGTTCATTCGGAATTCCGTATATGACTCCCGTCGCTCCAATGATACCCGCCAATATGAAAGACATTTTCGTCCGGGTGCCTTGGTGGATGATGTCGACGAGACCGAAGCTCTTCGCTCCGAAAAACAACGTTCGGCAAAGTGCGAATTTACGGCCTACGCACAAAAAGCGGAACGATTAACCGTCTAACGGTTTCCTGGCGAAAAGACGGCGTTACAACCTTTACGCTAGAAAACTTGTACGCATTGGAAAAAGGTCGCACAGCCGGAGGGGGACAATCGATGAAACGCGGAATCGTTTTGGTACTGATCGCAGTGCTGCCACTTTTCGTTAGCGGCTGTTGGAATAAAAGGGAGATGAATGAGCTCGGAATCGTCAGCGCAACGGCGCTCGATCTGGGTGAAAACAATGAATGGAATACGACTTATCAGCTCGTCATCCCGCAGTCGACCACCACGGTAACCGGCGGCGGCGGCGGCGCTCAGGCACCGATTACCGTCTTCTCGACGAAAGGAAAAACGCTGATGGAGGCGTCCCAGAATGCCCAGCTGGAAGCGCCCCGCCCCCTTTATTTTTCCCATAATCAAATCATTGTCATCAGTGAGAGCGTTGCCCGGCGGGGAATAAATGAGATCGTTGACGTCTATTTGCGGCAAAACGAAAGAAGGGAGACGGCGGATGTCGTTCTGACGAAGGGAAAGGCCATGGATTTGTTGGAAATTCTTACCCCATCGCAAAAAATTCCCGGTGAATCCATCAACTACCTGCTGCAAGGCGGTAAAGGAGGGCAGACCGTCCTGATCGATTCGCAGTTGTATCGGCTTGTCAACAAGCTGGCGACTCCGACTTCCAGTGCCATGCTTCCTGAAGTTGTTATTTCCGGCAATAAAGAAAAACAGAGCTCTTTGGACGCCTACAAAGAAACGCGTAATCCGGCCATCATGAAACTGAATCGGCTCGGGATATTCAAGAAAGATAAATTGGCGCACTGGTTAAAGCGCGAGGACAGCATCGGTATGGCGTGGATTTATGATCATGTCGATAATTTGACGGTCGTATTTCCATGCGGAGAGGACAATCAAGCGATGGGGTCGTTTTTGGTCGAACGAAATCGAACCAAGCTGAAACCGAAACAACAACAAGGGCGGCTCATCATGGATATCCGACTGAAAACGGATGGAAGCTTGTTTGAAACGCCGTGCAGGCTAGAGCTGAAAAAACCGGAGACACTAACGAAATTGGAAAAAGCGGTTGAAAAAGAAATCAAGAAGCAAGTCGAAAAAACGGTGGAAGCTTTACAGGGGATTAAAGCGGACGCCGTCGGCTTTGACGATGCTTTTCATCGCGCCTATCCGAAGCAATGGAAGACATGGAACCGGAACTGGGAGGATGAATTTGCCGAGATAAAGTTAATCGTGCATGTCAAGGTGAACATTCGCAGAACGGGAATGATCAATGATTCATTCTCTAAAATTTCGGGCGGTTAGATCAGAAAGGGGGTCCATATGGAGCGCATCAGCAAATATCAGCTGGGAACGATGATCATCCTGTTTGAAATCGGCAGCACGCCGCTGTTTGAACTCGGAATAAAAGCGCAGCGGGATGCGTGGATTGCGGTTTTGTTATCGATTCTTTTCGGGCTGGTCCTGCTCCTATTATTTCTGGCGCTCCAAAAGCGGGATCCGGAATTGAACCTGATCCAAATGATGATCAAGTATTGGGGACCGGTCATCGGGAGGGTTACGGCATTTCTCTATATCGTTTTTTTTGCTTATGAATCGATGCGCAATGTAAGGGACTTTGGCGATTTGACGCTCATGACCTTTCTGTCGCGAAGTCCGATTTCGATGATTATGGGGATTTTGATTTTTTTATCGATGTACGCGATCTATAAAGGGATCGAGACTTTTTTTCGGGTATCCGAATTTATGGTTTTGGGGGTCATCTCTTTTTATTTGGCGCTGTGCATTATGGCTTTCATTTCCGGCATTGTCGATTTTAAGCAGCTGCTGCCGATGTTGGAATACGGCGTTCTGCCCGTCGTAACGCTCGCGGCGTCGGATACGGTCTTTTTCCCTTTCGGCCAAATGGTCCTCTTTCTCATGTTTTGGTCTTATGTAAAAAAGAAAGAAGGACTGGCCGGCGCTTCGTTTGGCGCATATCTGGTTTCAAGCACAGTCATTCTTATATCCAATATTATGAACCTGGCGGTGCTCGGTGTGCACTACACCAGCATCAGCATGATTCCGCTGCTTCAAAACGTGCAGTTGATCCAAATCGCCCGAGTGTTCGAACGGTTTGACGCGCTGGTCATTCTGTTGTTCTACGTCGGAATTTTCATTAAGGCGACGTTGTGGTATTTGGCGGCCGTAATGGGACTGGGGGAGATTTTCAACACGGACTACCGCAAGATGATCCTGCCGGTAGGCATTGTCATTTATTCCAGTTCTTTTTTGGAGCCGGACTGGACGTACCATCTTTGGCTCGGACACTTCGTTGGGGTCACGAGTATGGTAAATCCGATTTTTCTTGTTTTTCTGCCCCTGCTTCTCTTTTTGGTCATGTTGATGAGACGAAAGTTAATGAAGGCCTCTGCTGACCAACCGGAGCCCGGACTGGAACAGTCGTCTGATGTGTAGCTGCGGCGCATGATGTGTGAAAAAATGGGGGTTCGTATGGAGCGGATCAGTAAATATCAGGTGGGTACGATGATCATCCTATTTGAAATCGGCAGTACGCCGTTATTTGAACTTGGTATTAAAGCGCAGCGGGACGCATGGCTGGCGGTATTGTTCGCGATCCTGTTTGGATTGGCGCTGGTGCTGCTGTTCCTGGCCATTCAAAGCCGCGAGCCGGAGCTGAATTTGACCCAGATGCTGACCCGGTATTGGGGGCCGTTCGTCGGGAAATTGACGGCTGTTTTGTACACGCTTCTTTTTGTTTATGAAGCGATGCGTAATGTAAGGGACTTTGGCGATTTAACCGTCATGACTTTTTTGTCGCGCAGTCCGATTTCCCTCATTATGGGTGTTTTGCTTTTTTTATCGGTATTTGCGATCTATAAAGGAATCGATAATTTATTTCGGGTTTCCGAATTTATGGTGATTGGAGTGCTGTTTTTTTATTTGCTGCTGGCCGTTATGATCTTCATTTCCGGCATCGTCCATTTTGAGCAGCTGCTCCCGATGTTTGAAAATGGCGTTCTGCCGGTTGTCACACTTGCGGCGACGAATACGGTCTTCTTTCCATTCGGCCAAATGGTGCTTTTTCTGATGTTTTGGTCCTGTTTAAAACCGAAACAAGGAATGATTGGCGCTACATTTGGCGCTTATTTGGTCTCCAGCACCGTCATTCTGTTATCCAATATTATGAATCTTGCCGTGCTCGGCGTGCACTATACCAGCATCAGCACGGTTCCGCTGCTTCAGAACATACAGCTGATCCAAATCGCCAGAGTGCTGGAACGGTTTGACGCTTTCGTCGTTATGCTGTTCTATGCAGGTATTTTCATTAGAGCCACTTTATGGTATTTAGGCGCCGTAATTGCGATGGGGGACATCTTTAACACGGACTACCGGAAGCTGATTCTGCCGGTTGGATTTGTCATTTATGCCGCTGCATTTTTGGAGCCGGATTGGCCTTACCATATTTTCCTGGGTCATTTCGTCGCGTATACGCTTATGGTCAATCCGCTGTTTTATGCGATTTTGCCCATGCTTCTCTATGTGGTCATGCTGATGAGACGAAATTTGAATCACAATTCGATGGAGGATGGGGAAGGAAAGATTAACCGGACGTCCGATTCATAGTTACAGTTAAGACAATGCGGCGGACTTGTCGAAAAAAGAGTTGTCGTTGGCAGGAAATGGCGCGTTAATGTCGAATAAATGTCTCTCGAATTCCGTATTCTGGCTTAATGTTCGGACTGAAGCGACTGAACCGGAATTGGAGCGGACCATAAGGGAGACATGACGATGGCACATTTGCTGATAGCCGAAGACGAGCCGGTGCTCAGAATGCTCGTACTGGACACATTGGAAGAGGAGGGCTACCGCATCGATGTCGCATGCGACGGCGAGGAGGCGTACCGGAAACTGCTTGACAACGATTATGACCTTGTATTGCTGGATTATATGATGCCGAAGATGACCGGGATCGAGATCATTGAGCGTATCCGGCAAATACCGGAGCGGAGCGGTTTGCAAATATTGATGCTGTCGGCCAAGAGCCAGCAGGCGGAGCGGCAAAAAGTGTTGGACGCGGGAGCGAACGCCTTTCTGTCCAAACCGTTCAGTCCGATCGAGCTGATCGATAAAGTGGAGGAAATGCTGAAATGAGCGGCGGCCTTGTATTTCGCAACGGGATCAGGCGCCAATTGACGCGCAGGCTTCTGTTCGTCTTCTGCCTGCTGCTCGCCGGTACCGTACTCGTCGCCGCGACGACATTGTTTTCGCTTATGCGTTACGAACGTACGTCGCAGTCGCTCCGTGAGAAGCAGAAGCTGGTTGAAGATATAAGGTACCATGCGGGTGAAATCATTTTGCGGTCCCGTGGATATTACGTTTTATTGAATGACTATGAATATAATCGGATATTTACAGAAAAAGAAGCGCTTGAGGCCGATCTTTCTTCGTTCAATAAAATGGCCGTCACCAAAGCGGAGAAGGATTGGACCGCGTCAATTGAAAGTTTTTACGATCATTTCTTTAACGATTTGCTGCCTGCCGCAAGTACGTACGCACAGCAAGGGAATTACGACGCCTTGCGCAAGCTTACGGTGCAAGGAGAGAACAGTCCGGCCAATACGATCATGAAGCTCGCGGATCAATTCAGGGCGCAAATCAACGAGGCGGCTGATGATCAGGACCGGCAGCTGTTCAGTATTATGACAATGCTGGGACTGATCTATCTTGCATTTATTGGCGGCACTCTCGGAATCTCCATCTTAGTTGGGAGGACGCTTGCCAAAGAAATCGGTTCGCCGCTGGAACAGCTTGCAGCGCAGGCAGAGCGCTATAGACGGGGCGAAGAAGTTCATATCCGGGTTCCGGATAAGGATGATGAGATTCGCCACCTGGCCAAATCGTTCGAGGCGCTGATGATCCAAATACAGGCCAACGAGGAGGAGCTGACAGCTCAAAACGATGAGCTGCATGCTCAGCAGGAGGAGCTGCAGGCTCAGCAGGAGGAGCTGACCGAGGCGCTGCGGCGGATGGAAGAAAACGAAGTGCTGCTTCAAAAGCGCAACCTGTTCATTCAATCCCTCGTCGACCCGCAAAATAGGGAGGAGCTGCTTGCGAGCGTCATCCGCAATACAGTCGAGATTGCCCGTTTCGACAAAGGGTTGATCGTGATGATGCCGGGTCTCCAATATGCGGCATTCGGCGTATCGGAGCGTGCGGCGCTTACGCTGCTCGAAAATTTGGACGACAGTCCGGTGAAGAGAATAGCCGAATCCGGCGAGCCCTATATTCAACACCGTGAAGGACTGTCGGGCGAATTCGGCATCCACGATGCGAAGCTTGCGGTTACCGACGCGTATGTACCGGTCCATAATACGGACGGGGAACTGTGCGCCGTCCTTATTTTGTCGCGGACCGGAAGAGCGGTCGGCAGCGCCGAAATCAATGAGCTGACCAGCTTCGCCCGGCAAATTTCGCTGTCGCTCGCCAAGCTTGACATGCTCGAAGCAATCCGGAGCCAGCGGAGGCTGATCCGCAACATTTTGAACACGGTGCAGGAGAGCATTCATGTCACCTCGCCAACCGGCGAAGTGACGTTCATCAACCGTAATATGAGAAATCTGGTCGGCGGGCTTGCGGCAGCGGAGCAAATGCATCTGACGGCAGCCGATCTGTTCCGGCAGCTTGATGGGAAAGTGAAGGATTCGGATAAGCTCAAACGGTTTTATGAAGATGCTCTTCAGCTTCCCGAAGGCAGGTCCAGCAGCTTCATTTATGAAATCGGGCAGCCGGAACGCATCATCATACAAGTTTATGCGCAGCAATTGTTTAACGGACAAGAGCTTTCGGGTACGCTGTTTGTGCATCGCGATATGACGCGCGAACGCGAAGTGGACGAGATGAAATCCGAATTCGTCAGTACGGTAAGCCATGAGCTGCGGACGCCGCTCGCAAGTGTTCTCGGCTTCGCCGAATTGATGCTTCACCGCGAGCTTACGCCGGAGCGGCAGCGCAAATATATTAGCACCATCTATCAGGAAGCGGCGCGTCTAACCGATTTGATCAACGACTTTCTTGATTTGCAGCGGATGGAATCCGGCAAGCAGTCTTACGACATGAAAGCGATCGAAATTGCGCCGCTGCTGGAAGAAGTTGCTGATCTGCATCGGGCCGCCGCGCCGCAATGTTCCATTGTGCTGCAATTGCAGGAACAACCGCTGACTGTTAAGGGCGACCGGGACAAGTTAAAGCAAATGCTGATGAATTTGATCGGCAATGCGGTGAAATATTCTCCGGACGGAGGGCGGATCGATATATCCTGCTTGTCGGAGCAAGACGAAATCCGTATCGATATTGCGGATCAAGGACTTGGCATCCCGGAAGAAGCGCTGCCGCACCTGTTCACGAAGTTTTTCCGGGTCGATAACAGCGACCGCCGCGAAATCGGGGGCACCGGGCTCGGACTTGCAATCGTTAAAGAGATCGTCGAGAAGCATGAGGGACGGATCGAAGTCCGCTCGACCCTTGGGGAAGGCAGTGTGTTTACCGTTCATCTGCCCGCAGCGCCGCCTGCGGTTAACCGCAGCTTGCCCGACAAAAATGCGGCCGAAGGCGCCTGGAGCTCCGGCGGCAGCCGGCCTACGATCATGCTGATTGAAAACGATTTGGCGCTATCCGATATGCTTGGCGACGAGCTGCAGGAGAGCGGGTTCGATGTACGGCACTTTTCGGCAGGAAACGAAGCGCTCGAGGCGATGAAGGAAATCGTTCCCGACGCCGTCATTGTCGACTTGATGCTGGAGCCGGGCATGGACGGCTGGAAAGTGATCGAATGGATGCAACACGTTCCCAAGCTGCAGCACGTTCCCGTGCTGATTTCCAGCGCGCTCGAAGAGAAAGAAAGGGCGATGCAAGCGGGAGTTCGTCATTTTTTGGTAAAACCGTATCAGCCGGGAAAGCTGATCGATTCGCTCCGCAGCCTGGTGACGACTTCCTAATGAAGCATTTTGCAGACGCTTGAAATATGTATCCGAAAAACGATAAAGCGAGGTCGAATAATGGTGGAAATAACGATTATACAAGCATCCATGTCTTACAGCAAAGAGGATGGATATATAGGTACGGTCGCCTTCACGGTGGAAGGGCATTCCGAGCCTTATGAAGTCGCTTTGCAGAGCAAGAAAGGCAAAGACTGGGCGTACAGCTTGCTTTTCCGGCACGGTTCCGGCAAAGAAGAGGACATTCTCGCGCTTGAAGAAAGGCTCGAGGAGGACGACGAGCTGTTTGACCGGCTTGTCGATGCGGCGATGGCCGCCTATCGCGAAGCATAAGGATTGTCTTGCAACGGTAATATTGGCCTAATAAAGAACCTCCCGCCCCACAATTTTAGTGGTGGTTTCGGAGGTTCTTTTGCTCATGTAATGGGACCGGTCATTCGCCTTCACTCTTTTGGGGCAGCCCCTGCCTAGAGCTTCTTTGCCATGCGAATATGCAAAATTCCGGCATCAAGGAAAGTATCGGGCGAGACGGGAGCATATCCGAGCTTCCGGTAAAACGGTTCCGCCTGGCACTGGGCGTCAAGTACGGCATCGGTGTAGCCGCTTGTCTTTGCCGCATCTTCCAACGCCTTGACGAGTTCTTTTCCTGCGCCTGTTCCTCTGTACGGCTTGCGGAGCGCAATCCGTTGAAGCTTGGCGGCCGAATCGCGATACGGAATCAGTCGTCCGGTTCCGACCGGTTGTCCGTCCCTTGTCAGCAATATGTGCAGGCAAGATGCCGGACTTGCATCGTAATCATCCATTTCCAGCTCGATATCGACTTGCTGTTCTTCGACGAATACTTCTTTGCGGATCGCCAGGCACTGTTCCAGCTGCTTCGCTGTCGTGACACGAATGGCTTGCATCGTTATCGGGTCGATCGTCATCTCTTCCTTCCGGTTTCAAAATCGAACATCTATTAAGGAAAATTCCGGCATTCCAATTGTAGCAAAAAAACGTTTGAAACCGCAATTATGATGCATATCGGCAGCTTCTCTCGGCTCTCCTAGTCCGGTAATGTTGACGGCTGCCCCTAGGAAATCTGTGTCATCACTCGCCTCCATAGGTTAAAGAAAAGAAACGGGAACCGCCGGATCCGGCTTCCCATAGGAGGAATGGACATGAATCAATTAAGCGAATTCCAGATTCAGCGGTTGAAGACGCTGCTGCTCGAAAATAAGCACGATTTGGAGGAACATTTTGAACTGAACTCCGAGCGGGATAGGGACGGTCAGCCGTTATCGCAATCGGATTCCACCGGGGAGCTGTCCGGATATGATAATCATCCGGCCGACAGCGGTACGGAAACGTTCGAAAGAGGGCGAGACCAAGCGCTCGATGAGTCGTTAGGCAGGAAGCTTGCACAGGTCAACCTGGCGCTCACCATGATGGAAGATGGCTCGTACGGCATATGTGCGGCTTGCGGGGAGCCCATTCCATTCGAGAGACTCGAAGCGATGCCGTCAACCCGATATTGCATCAAGCATACGCCCCGGAAAGAGCCGGCGGGAGACCGCCCGGTCGAAGAACAGGTGATGACGGCGCCGCCGTCCGGGGCCGGTGAAAGCCGACAGGCGCACGCAGGCCATTTCGATGAAGCGGATGCGTGGAGCACAGTTGAGAAATACGGGAATTCGTCGGATACCGTACCGGCGGAACCGCAGTCGTCGGAAGCGCTGAACGAGGTGAACAAGCTGTAAAAAGAGGGATCCAAATGGAATACGGGATGATTTTAACGAAGCTGGCGATCGCCATTATCGGATTATGGAGCATGATGAAGATGCTGGGTAAAAAAGAGATTTCCCAGCTGACGGCTTTCGACTTCGTCTCCTCTCTAATGCTCAGCGAGCTGGTCGGCAATACGATTTACGATAAAGAAGCATCATTATCTAAGCTGGTGTTCGCAATGATCGTATGGACGCTTCTTTCATTAGGGCTCGAAAAGCTGATCGGCGCTCTGCCGTGGCTTTCGCGCAAAGCGACCGGATCGCCCGATCTGTTGATTCAAAACGGGGTGATCGACTATAAGGCGATGAAGCGCAACAATCTGGATTTCAACCAGCTCGGCATGCTGCTGCGCGAAAACAACGTATTTTCGGTCAGCGAAGTCGCATATGCGGTTTTTGAAACAAACGGCAGCATCAGCGTGCTGCTCAAGTCGTTAAGCGACTCCCCGAGCAGAGGGGATTTGAACCTGCCCGAGCAGGATGTGCAGTTTCCTTTTACGATTATAGAAAACGGCTGGGTCGATAAACGGGCGCTGCGGCAAGCGGGCAAAGAGATGAGCTGGTTAATGGACACGCTGCACCGCAGCGGCATTCAAAAACCGGAACAGGTGCTGTATGCGGAATGGACGGAAGGGAAAGGGCTGTATTTTCAATTGAAACCGGTTCATCCGAAGCGAGATACTTCGGGGCTTTCAAAATGTGAACACCCGTCCGGGCGAGAAACGGGGAGCGCTTCTTTTATTTTCAGAAAAAGGAAAAGGAAATGAGAAAATCTTAACGGTTATACCCTCCAAAGCTGCGTTAAAATATTCGAATATTGTTTTCGAGGGAGGAATTGTGATGGAATCGAAACGTTGTTTATTTTGCGATACAGTCGTTCCCGTCAAAAAAAACGGTGAAGAGGATCTATTCGTCGGCTGCTACTGCGCGCCGGCAAGCTCCTATAGCCTGGATTGCGAAAGTTACGATCGGTTAAGCATGCTTTCATATACGAAGCAGCGGGTGCTGTATCCGATCGCATCGGCTTATATCCGGGAGTTGACCGATTGCGAAGAGCAGGTGCGACTTTCTCTGCCAGAGCTGGAACGGGTCGCCGCTTCCCCGCACATTCCGGCCACTGTGGAGGAGAAAGGCATCCGCCTTCTTCGTTATTTGCGCCGCAACAGCAGTGCACCGATGAATCCGGTTGTCATCCAGCCCCTGACGAAGAGCTTTAACTTAACGTATTCGCCTAATCTCCAGGAAATGGTCTATATTATCGAAACGTTGAAAGATAACGAGCTCGTGGAGCGTACCGGTTCGACTTTGCGTCTGACGGAATCGGGATGGCGGCGTGCGGAGGAAAGTATGGGAGACGGCAGGTTGAAGCCGTGTTATGTGGCGGCGGCGGATTGGGGAGCCCACAAGGAGATGTGGACGGAAGAGGTGCTCCCGCGCATTCAGCAATGCGGTTATTTACCCCGTTACGGCGGTCAGGCTGCGGATGAAAAAAGCGGCGACACCGCGCTCCGTCTAACGGCTGAATGTAAGCTTCTGATTGCGGATTTGACCGAACACGCGCATGAAGTATATTTAGCCGCAGGCTGCGCCATGGGACTGAATATTCCGGTCATCTGGACCGTTCATCGCGAGGCGGTCGACAGCATTCCCGTAACGTCCGATTACATCCGGCCGATCGTATGGGAAACCGGCGACGAACTGGCCGCTATGCTCCAGCAGCGGCTCGGGGGATAAAGCCGCAGATCTTGCCGCTGCGCGCAAAGGTTCCGCTTCCGAACGGATTATGCGATGAAACACGCGCGGCGACTAAGAGCTCGAGATATGCGAACGGTTGGGACGGACGAATTATATGATAACAAAGAGCGCCTCGCCGATTTCTTCGGCAAGGCGCTCTTTTTCTAAACTTGTCCTCTTTGAACCGCGTTGCATGCGCTTAACAAATTGCCGTCAGGGTCTTTAAACCCAAATCCTACGTGGTCTGAGTTCATATTCAATGACCCGACTTCTAATTTCAACATCCACTACAAACTTCCTTCCCGATCAATTATTTTCGTTATTAGCTCGGCACCAGACTTTACCGTATGGGGGGAGAGGTGTATAGGAAAGAATACTTGAAAATATCGGGTGAGGGAGGGGGGAATGCAGTGAAGAACGTGTCTGGGGCGGCGGCCGTTCAAATCAAAAGAACCTTATTTGATGACCGGATGCTAGAGGAGCTGCTTAAGCGGCTTCCGGTATGGAAAATAAAAGGGATCGTCGTTCCGTCGCTTATATTGGTCGTTACGATTCGCAAAAGACTTGATGGGCGCAATAATGCCATTTTTTCACGAAGGATGATGCTGGAATATGTGGTTTGGGCCGTTTATCGGCAGCAGCGTCAGACGAATGTAATGGGTTAGGTTAGTCGAATGTAACGGATTAGGAGGAATCCGGATGAAAGTCGGAATCGTGTCGGATACGCATATGCCCCGCAAGTCCAAGGAGCTGCCGAAATCGTTAATGAAAGGTTTCCGCGATGTGGAGCTGATCATTCACTGCGGTGATTGGACGACGGGTGAGGTTGTAAAGGCGCTGGAGTCGATAGCCCCTGTCGAAGGCGTTACGGGAAACGGAGACAGCAAAGAAATTGAGGAGCGGTTCGGATGGAGCAAAATCATCCGCGCGGGCGGTTTGGCAATTGGCATTGTACACGGTCATCTCGGAATCGGAGCTTCGACTCCGCAGCGGGCATGGAATACGTTTCGCGGACAAGCGGTTGATCTGATTGTATTCGGACATTCTCATATTCCGTTTAAAGAAAGCCGAGAAGGCGTTATGCTGTTAAATCCCGGTTCGCCGACGGACAAAAGACGCCAGCGGCTTTTTTCTTACGGCATATTGGAAGTCGGAGACGGAGTGTGGGATGTAAACCATCTTTTTTTTAGCACAAAAATCAAAACATAATCGCGGCTATTCCGGGAAAAGATACTTACAGATACGACCAATCTGAGCAGGAGGCCGTTAAAGATGAATGTAGGACAGAATGTAAACAGCATGAATATGACTTATGAGCAGTTTATGGATCAAGTCAGAATCCGCCGGGAGCAAGAAATGATGGCGGCAAGACAGGCTTTGCAAAATGCCGGTGCAGACAGTCAGTCCGGGCGGGGGAGAGAAATACTTAACAGTATGGAAAGCATTATTCGTGAATTGGAACTGGCCGAGAACCAGCTTCTCGTTCAAATGGATGCTCAGCAGCGCCAGTTGAAACGAGTCCGCGATCGGATCAGGGAGACGGAAGCAAGTATCCAAAATTATGTTCTGAAAGGCGGAACACTGCCTCACTGAGAAGGATAACCGGTTTACCGGACGATTTAGCGGTACGGGATTTAAAGTCAGACAAGCAGAGCGCCAGCGCCCTGCTTTTTCATTCTTGCAGTATTATGGAATCAGCACCCGATTTCCGAGCCAAACCATGCGAAATCCGCCGGGTTATGGTATGCTGTACAAAACTCGGAAGGAGGGATAGCTGTGAACCGGGATTTTATGCCGTTAATTGGAATGGACGGAGAACTTGTAATTTCAATAAAGAAAGCGGAATACGGAATGACGGTATTTACGAAGGAATTGGTGTACCATAAGCCGCATGTCAATTATTATATAAAACTCGCCGACATTACCAGCATCATTCCTTTCGAGACGCGCGAATCACATAAGGTGGCCATCGGCAGAGGGCTCCATGGAACCTCCGAATATGTGAACCTGATGCGCGGAGATCCGTCGTACAGCCTATATGTACGGGGAGCGCTGATGCATAACCGCAGCGGTTTGTTTACGATAGGGAACATGCAGTTCGTTCTCCCAGTTCCCGAGAGAGCTTTGGAAGTGATAGGGAAATACAGCGGAATGAATGTCTTTCGTACTTGAATCTTTGGCATGTTTGAAATCGCAATGGCGATGAGGCGTGAGTCGAAGCGGTCCGTTTCAAACGGATCCGCTCTTTTTTGTTTTGTGAACGGAGCAGGCAAGAA